>NZ_JBEOPV010000391.1:0-206 GCF_040310425.1 Pseudomonas sp. 65/3-MNA-CIBAN-0223 | reverse complement strand
AGTTTCTCGACCAGTTCAGCCACCGACTTGACCTTGATACCCGCGCTGCGTGCAGCAGGCGCTTCGACTTTCACGGTCTTGTTGGTGGAGGCGGTGGAAACGCCCAAAGCATCCGGAGTCAGCACTTCAAGAGGCTTCTTCTTGGCTTTCATGATGTTTGGCAGGGACGCATAACGCGGCTCGTTCAAACGCAGGTCGGTGGTGAC
>NZ_JBEOPV010000390.1:0-220 GCF_040310425.1 Pseudomonas sp. 65/3-MNA-CIBAN-0223 | reverse complement strand
CATGTGAGAGTAGGTCATCGTCAAGATTAAATTCCGAAACCCCTATCTGCGTATGCAGGTAGGGGTTTTGTTTTTGTAGAAGTCACTCATTTTCACCTGCACGTTACTGCTGTAACGGGCGGGTCACAGAATTTCTTGACGATCATAGAGCATTGGAACCACCTGATCCCATCCCGAACTCAGCAGTGAAACGATGCATCGCCGATGGTAGTGTGGGGTT
>NZ_JBEOPV010000389.1:0-229 GCF_040310425.1 Pseudomonas sp. 65/3-MNA-CIBAN-0223 | reverse complement strand
CCACCATCGTGACCGGTGTGAAGCCGCCCGTGAAGTGCGTGCTGAACTATCCCGAGCTCTCACAGTGCAAATCCTGAGTATTCACAACGCTGGATTCAGGTGAGCGTGGCGGCCTCATCGCGTGCAAGCCTTGCTCCCACAGGCTTATGCGCAACACAAGGATACGCATCCCCCTCTGGGAGAAACAATTAGTCTTTCCACTGTATGATCCCGCAGTGGACACCATCGA
>NZ_JBEOPV010000388.1:0-229 GCF_040310425.1 Pseudomonas sp. 65/3-MNA-CIBAN-0223 | reverse complement strand
ATTTTTCTCCTGCGCTACTGCAATTCCTGCCAGGCAGCAAAGCAGGACAAGTAGACCTCGAAGGGAGTTGATCACAACGCAAGATCCTCAGGCGTGAATGTCATTTTGAATGACCGGTACGGTTGAAAGTCCTGCGGGCTCAATCCCTGCATTTCAGTCAACCGACCGATGTTCTTTACTGCGGCGACCGCAGAATTATCGAATGGCGCATCACCGCTCGACCTAGAAA
>NZ_JBEOPV010000387.1:0-229 GCF_040310425.1 Pseudomonas sp. 65/3-MNA-CIBAN-0223 | reverse complement strand
CGTCCTGCCGCGCGCCGGGGGCAGCCACCGGCGGGACCGGGACGCGGGCCTCCGCCGCCCCGCCCCCCCCCGCCGCCCGCCCCCCGCCCGCCCGCCCCCCCCGCCCCCCCCCCCCGCGCCCCCCCACCCCCCCCCCCCCCCCCCCCCCCCGCCGCGCCCCCCCCCCCCCCCCGCCCCCCCAACCCTCGGCGAAGAAGCCTTACCCGGTGAATACCGCCTGGGTTACTAC
>NZ_JBEOPV010000386.1:0-230 GCF_040310425.1 Pseudomonas sp. 65/3-MNA-CIBAN-0223 | reverse complement strand
GCCCAACATCGGCCGTGCGCCTGACCGATACCAGCGGCTACCCGACCTGGAAAGGCAGCATCTCGCTGCCTGCCGGCCAGAACGTGGAATGGAAATGCCTGATCCGCAATGAGGCCAACGCAACGCTGGTGCGGCAGTGGCAGGGCGGGGCGAACAACCGCCTGACGCCCAGCGAAGGCACCAGTACGGTCGGGCGCTTCTAGCCCTAAGAAGCACGAGTACCTGTGGCC
>NZ_JBEOPV010000385.1:0-230 GCF_040310425.1 Pseudomonas sp. 65/3-MNA-CIBAN-0223 | reverse complement strand
CGTTGAGGCTCTCCAGCACCGTTTCCCGCGCCTCGCCCGCCGGGGCGAAGATGAACAGCAGCAGCCAGGCCAGGGTGCCGAAGAACAGCGTGACCTTGGCCTTGTTTACATGGGTTATTTCTTCGAGCACGACACCAAGCAGTGCCGCCACCGCCAGTGCGATCAGCACGTACGTCAGCAATACAGGCATAACTCACCTAATGGGGAACTAAGGAAAGGGACTTGTGCAC
>NZ_JBEOPV010000384.1:0-230 GCF_040310425.1 Pseudomonas sp. 65/3-MNA-CIBAN-0223 | reverse complement strand
CACTTTTTATTGAGTCGTCGACCTCGGAGATCTAAAAGTTCTGGCGTTCGTCTGCAGCGTGAGTTGTTTATTAGAGTCAGGACCAACACCGTCGGCGGCGCACTGAGCAACACCGGCACGGCGGTCGGCAACACAGTCACCACGGTGGGCAGAACCAGTCGCTAAGACCCATCTGCCGCGCCCGAAGCACGACAGGCCGTCTAGATCTCCGTGAGAGCCCTCCGCGAGAA
>NZ_JBEOPV010000383.1:0-231 GCF_040310425.1 Pseudomonas sp. 65/3-MNA-CIBAN-0223 | reverse complement strand
CCGCGCGCATGCCGGACGCCCCCGCCCAGGGCGGAGGGGCCGCCGGCGAGCTGGGCGTTCCTGGTCTGCGCGCCGCCGAGGCCCCCCCCCCCCCCCCCCCGCCGGCGGCCGCCCCCCCCCCCCCCCCGCGCCCCCCCCCCCCCCCCCCGATTTTTCCCGCCGGGCTTTTTAAGTTTTTTTGGGGGGGGGTGCGGGGGCCCGCCGCCCCCCGCCACGTTTGGGGGGCAGAGC
>NZ_JBEOPV010000382.1:0-231 GCF_040310425.1 Pseudomonas sp. 65/3-MNA-CIBAN-0223 | reverse complement strand
ACGCAGGCCCCAAGCATGTGCTCGGACTGATTAGAAATTACTTAAAAAAGGTTAATGAGCATGGTGAATACTTTTTTGAAAATCAGCACGAAAGCGCAGTTAGATTGTGTTTAATGTTATTTGGCGAACTAAAATTGCGCCTGGAGTTAGGCTTAGAGATAGGTGATTTACTGACAACCAGACAACAATACTTGCAAGATACTGCCGAGATGTTTTTGCGAGCTCATCAAG
>NZ_JBEOPV010000381.1:0-231 GCF_040310425.1 Pseudomonas sp. 65/3-MNA-CIBAN-0223 | reverse complement strand
GACGTAGCTTTGCACCAGTGCGAAAGGCGTTGGAGAGTTAAAGACAAATGGAGAATTGCTTATTTATATAAATAGCCTAAGCAGAAATTATTTATCAATTTAAAAAAACATCCCTTAGTCAAAAATGAATGGTTTTTTGAGATTATGCGTATTAAGTTTTCATGTTTTATTAAATGACATTTGAATCGTTATTCGATAATATCCGTCATAGCTGATTTATTGCTCATAATA
>NZ_JBEOPV010000380.1:0-231 GCF_040310425.1 Pseudomonas sp. 65/3-MNA-CIBAN-0223 | reverse complement strand
ATACTGCTGGTCGAAGACAATCCCCACGACCTGGAACTCACGCTGATCGCGCTGGAACGCAGCCAGCTGGCCAATGAAGTGGTGATCATGCGTGACGGCGCCGAGGCGTTGAACTATCTGCTGCGTACGGGCGCCTATGCCGAGCGCGCCGATGGCAACCCGGCGGTGCTGTTGCTGGACCTCAAACTGCCCAAAGTCGACGGCCTGGAAGTGCTCAAGACGGTGCGCGAG
>NZ_JBEOPV010000379.1:0-231 GCF_040310425.1 Pseudomonas sp. 65/3-MNA-CIBAN-0223 | reverse complement strand
CGGCCGTACCATCGAACGGGGCAGCCCGGATTACCGGCCCTTCAAGGGCATCCTGCGGGAGATCCATCAGCGCTATGGGCGACCCTTGTTGATCGCCGAAACCGGGGCCGAGGGCGACGTGCGCGGCGACTGGCTGCGCTATGTCAGCGAGCAGGCGGGCCTGGCCATGCAGGCCGGGGTGCCGGTGGAAGGCATCTGCCTGTATCCGGTGCTCGACTATCCGGGCTGGAC
>NZ_JBEOPV010000378.1:0-232 GCF_040310425.1 Pseudomonas sp. 65/3-MNA-CIBAN-0223 | reverse complement strand
GGGGGGGGGGGGGGGGGGGCCGGGGGCCCCCGCCCCCGCCCCGCCCCCCCCGGCCCCCCCCCCCCCCCGCCCCCCGCCCCCCCCCCCCCCCCCCCCCCCCCCCCCACCCCCCGCCCCCCCCCCCCCCCCCCACCCCCCCCCCCCCCGCCCCCACCACCCGCCCCCCCCCCCCCATAGCCCCCGCCCGCCGCGCCACCCTCCCCCCAGAGCCCCAGGCGCCGCACTGCCGGGC
>NZ_JBEOPV010000377.1:0-232 GCF_040310425.1 Pseudomonas sp. 65/3-MNA-CIBAN-0223 | reverse complement strand
AGCGACCCCCCCCGCTCCGCTCCTCTCCCTGCCCCCGCCCCCCGCCCGCCCGCCCGCCCCCCCCCGCCGCCCCCCGCCGCCCCCCCCGCGCGCCCCCCCCCCCCCCCCCACCCCCCCCCCCCGCCGCCCCCCCCCCCCCCCCCCCCCCCCCGCACACCCCCCCCGCCACACCCGCCCCCCCCCCCCCGCTCCACCACGGCCCCCGGCAACGGCCCCAGCAGCCCCCCGGGCT
>NZ_JBEOPV010000376.1:0-232 GCF_040310425.1 Pseudomonas sp. 65/3-MNA-CIBAN-0223 | reverse complement strand
CAATAATAAAAATACCGTAAGTTTGAATAATCAAAGGCACAGCTATCAAGCCAATGGTTTGCGGATCAGACACAATGACTTCAGCTTGAAAACCAAACAACAACACCACAGTGGCCAGTAAGCCGATAATCGACCATGGTTTTAAGGTGGCCAAAAATGAGTTAACTGCGGCTAATCCATGGCGGCGATTAAGCAAGTAACGTGTTGTCACTCCGGCCAATAGCGGTAACAA
>NZ_JBEOPV010000375.1:0-232 GCF_040310425.1 Pseudomonas sp. 65/3-MNA-CIBAN-0223 | reverse complement strand
CGCCCCGCGCCATCCATGGCGCGGGGCGGCTAAACCGGCATCCCTGCCGGTTTACCCCCCAAATCCCTGTCGAATTCCGGCCAGCGTGGTTTAACGGGGCGCCTGAGATCAAGATCACAAGCAGATCAAGATCACAGGCAGAGCAAGAGCAAGAGCGCGTCTCGACCACTGTCGGCCGAGAAGTCTGACTGGACGCGGAGATATTGGTAGCGGGCTTGCCTGAGAAGTCGGC
>NZ_JBEOPV010000374.1:0-232 GCF_040310425.1 Pseudomonas sp. 65/3-MNA-CIBAN-0223 | reverse complement strand
GCGTCGAGCAGGGCTGGGTGCTCGATGGCGTGATGAGCCAGAGCGAGCAGCAGCTGCAGAACCTGTGGAAGCTGCGTGAGTACATCTCCGAGACCATCAGCCACTGGACGCCGTACAAGAACGACATCTCGGTGACCATCGCCAAGGTGCCGGCCTTCCTCAAGGAAATCGACGCCATCGTCGGTGAGCACTACCCGGACTTCGAGATCGTCTGGTTCGGCCACATCGGCGA
>NZ_JBEOPV010000373.1:0-232 GCF_040310425.1 Pseudomonas sp. 65/3-MNA-CIBAN-0223 | reverse complement strand
CTATATGCCTGAAATAGTCACCATAAAACTACCTAAGTTTTGGACTCTTAATGTTGCTCACTGTCATTTTAGTGCAGTAGATGATGACCGACTGATTGATTCAATATGGATTAATATTCCAGCACAACTACTCAATAGGCAACAAGTTATTAAAAAGCTTATAGCCTATTTAGGACAAGGGTCAGACTATTCCTCCGATAGCCATTACTATAGTGATAATGTAGTAGAACAC
>NZ_JBEOPV010000372.1:0-232 GCF_040310425.1 Pseudomonas sp. 65/3-MNA-CIBAN-0223 | reverse complement strand
CCGCCTCACGCCCGGCGTCGATGTAGCCGAGCACGGTATTCAGCTGCTGGGTATCCACCAGCGCGCCGACGTTGGTCGCCGGGTCCAGTGGATTGCCCGGTTTCCAGCCCTTGAGCGCCTCGACCACCATGGGCAGGAAGCGCTCCCTGATCGATCGCTCCACCAGCAGCCGTGAGCCGGCGGTGCAGACCTCGCCCTGGTTGAAAGCAATGGCGCCGGCCGCGGCTTGCGC
>NZ_JBEOPV010000371.1:0-233 GCF_040310425.1 Pseudomonas sp. 65/3-MNA-CIBAN-0223 | reverse complement strand
ATCATGAACAGTGAGAGCTTGCCGACCGTGGAGAACACCTCGCCGGAGCTGACCGTGCCACTCACCGCGATGCTCGACAGCAAGGCAATGATGCCGATACCCAGGATGTCCTCGACAATCAGCACACCGAAAATCAGCTGGGCGAACCGCTGGTCTTTCATCTTCAGGTCGTTGAGGGCCTTGACGATAATGGTGGTCGAGGAGATCGCCAGGATCGCACCGAGGAACAGCGA
>NZ_JBEOPV010000370.1:0-233 GCF_040310425.1 Pseudomonas sp. 65/3-MNA-CIBAN-0223 | reverse complement strand
CCCCAAGGGGGCCTTCAATCGCAACATGCTGCCGGAGCGCCAGGCGCTCGGGCGGTCACGCAAGGAGGTAGGCATGTTCAAGTCATCGCTCAGGCGAGACGTCGTGCTGGTAGTGCTGGCCAAGGTCGCGATCCTCATGATCATAAAAAACGTCTGGTTCGATGCTCCCAGCATTCCCGAGAACGGTTCGGTGCGCGTTGCCGACCATTTGCTTGATTCGCGGGGTTCGATCC
>NZ_JBEOPV010000369.1:0-233 GCF_040310425.1 Pseudomonas sp. 65/3-MNA-CIBAN-0223 | reverse complement strand
GCGGTAAACCTTGCTTGATAAGTAATGGTTTTTTTTGCCAATAGTCATTTAAGAATTGCTCAGGCGTAATAGAGTCGGGTAAACAAAGGGAAGTTGAGGTCATTAATACATCCAGATTCAAAGAGAGTTATAAGATTAATCGTGAGGAGTGCTTTATAGGAAGGTTTTAATAGTTTATGATTATCGCCTATCTGATTGCCAGTCTTATTAACGTTAATGGCTACTGTCAGAGC
>NZ_JBEOPV010000368.1:0-233 GCF_040310425.1 Pseudomonas sp. 65/3-MNA-CIBAN-0223 | reverse complement strand
ACCACGCTCTGCTTCTTCACGCGCTAAGCGTTTACGTAATACGCCCGCTGCGGGGCTATTTTGCCATTCAAGATCGGCAGTGTTAATCACCACTCGTTGGCTAAAATCCATGTTTAACATATTGCTACCTTACAACCGTTTAATTGCCATTAGTGTAAGGCTTTAACAATCGATAAAACAGCAGGTACTTTATGGTACCTATAGATATTAATAAGCCAATATTAAAAGTGTAT
>NZ_JBEOPV010000367.1:0-234 GCF_040310425.1 Pseudomonas sp. 65/3-MNA-CIBAN-0223 | reverse complement strand
GAACCGGATGGTCTCCACGTTGACCCCAGCGGCCTTGGCGAAAGCCCCGATGGTCAGTGTTTGCGGATCGTTCACCATCGCGCTTGACTCCGTACTTGACTACGGAAGTAACCTTAGCGCATCACGCAACGTCTCGGAAGGAGATCCCTCACATGGCAGACCCCAGCAACGGCCGCGGTGCACTGGCCGCCGGTGGCCTCGCCGCCATCCTCGCCTCGACCTGCTGCCTCGGTC
>NZ_JBEOPV010000366.1:0-234 GCF_040310425.1 Pseudomonas sp. 65/3-MNA-CIBAN-0223 | reverse complement strand
GCCCAGCAGTACAGTCCAGCGACGCAGTTCCATGGCATGGTTCTCCGATCAAAAAATCGCGCTCATAAAAAAACCCGGTCAAAAGACCGGGCTCTTTATAAGTGAAGCAGCTGGATTAGACCAGCTTCGAAAGCTCTGGTACGGCTTCGAACAAATCCGCTACCAGGCCGTAATCAGCCACCTGGAAGATCGGTGCTTCTTCGTCCTTGTTGATCGCGACGATCACCTTGGAGT
>NZ_JBEOPV010000365.1:0-234 GCF_040310425.1 Pseudomonas sp. 65/3-MNA-CIBAN-0223 | reverse complement strand
GGATCTCGCGGCCCGGTACCATCACCACCTGATGCTCCGGAAAGACCTGCGTCAGGATGCGCTCGGCTTCGGCGTCCAGCGGGCCACCAAAGGCCGGGGCAATGATGCCGCCGTTGACGATGAGAAAGTTCACGTAGCTGCCGGCCAGGCGGATCGACGGGTCGCGCGGCTGGCTGCCATCCAGCGCGACGACGCCGGCGCACTCTTCGGCGCTCGCGTGAAGCGGGCCGGGGA
>NZ_JBEOPV010000364.1:0-234 GCF_040310425.1 Pseudomonas sp. 65/3-MNA-CIBAN-0223 | reverse complement strand
ATCTCGCACCGTTCGGGCGAAACGGAAGATTCGACGATCGCGGACATCGCGGTCGGCCTGAACGCCGGTCAGATCAAGACGGGTTCGCTGTCGCGCAGCGACCGTATCTCGAAGTACAACCAGCTGCTGCGCATCGAGGAAGATCTCGGCGACATCGCGAGCTACCCGGGCAAATCGGCTTTCTATAACCTGCGCTAACGCGCTACTATCGGGTTCGTCATCTCGACGCCGCTC
>NZ_JBEOPV010000363.1:0-235 GCF_040310425.1 Pseudomonas sp. 65/3-MNA-CIBAN-0223 | reverse complement strand
ATCCTTCCCAGTCGCGAAAGAAGCAGCGCCTAAAGCTTCGTCGATTTATTATATTTCTAAGCGTCGGATGATGTCATTTTATCCATGGGAAAATAATGACTTACGCTTTAGGGATGAGCTGCTCAATAAGAAACAATTTCAATTAGCGACACCTTCAATGAACCCACAACGGAGTGTGTTTTGGAGTGAGGCATACATCGACTCGACGAATCAGGGCTTAATTACTACGCTTGGG
>NZ_JBEOPV010000362.1:0-235 GCF_040310425.1 Pseudomonas sp. 65/3-MNA-CIBAN-0223 | reverse complement strand
GCTGCTCCCTTCGTAATGTGCGACTCTTTTGTCGATCGGCAAGTCCGATCGCTTCGCTGTGAATGGGGAGTTCAGCTTGAAACCGGTGAAAGTTGGCATCTGTGGGCTGGGAACCGTCGGTGGCGGTACCTTTAATGTGCTCAAACGCAACGCCGAGGAGATTGCCCGCCGTGCCGGGCGCGGAATCGAGGTTGCGCAGATTGCCACTCGGCATCCGAACCCCAAGTGCGATACC
>NZ_JBEOPV010000361.1:0-235 GCF_040310425.1 Pseudomonas sp. 65/3-MNA-CIBAN-0223 | reverse complement strand
GCATCGACAACCTGATCTTCATCTCGATCCTCAGCAACAAGCTGCCCGAAGCGCAGCGCGCACGCACGCAGCGCCTCGGCATCGGGCTCGCGCTGGTGATGCGCCTGGCGCTGCTGGGCAGCGTCGCGTGGATCGCGAGCCTGACCGAACCCGTGTTCACGCTGTTCGACCATGCGTTCTCGTGGCGCGACATGATCCTGCTGTCGGGCGGCCTGTTCCTCGTGTGGAAGGCGAC
>NZ_JBEOPV010000360.1:0-235 GCF_040310425.1 Pseudomonas sp. 65/3-MNA-CIBAN-0223 | reverse complement strand
CATGTAGGCATGGCTCGGCACGCCATCGACGAAAAAGTACAGTTCCTTGACGTCTTCACCGTGGTTGCCTTCGGCGTTGTTGAGGCCGAACAGGCGTTCCTTGAGGATTGCATCGCGCTCGTTCCACAGCGCCAGGCCCAGGCACCAGCGTTGGGCCTTGTCACTGAAACCGGCCAAGCCGTCCTCGCCCCAGCGATAGGCGCGGCTGCGTGCGTGCTCATGGGGGAAGTAGGCC
>NZ_JBEOPV010000359.1:0-235 GCF_040310425.1 Pseudomonas sp. 65/3-MNA-CIBAN-0223 | reverse complement strand
GACTTGCTGACACACCGCTCAATAACCGCTGTATGCTGTTGCCATATCTAGTCATTAACTGACTCCGATAGCTGCTCATACCATCTAGTGGTAAATAAACGATAGTCCATAATACTGACATTACCACCACCGGAGCCACTAGCGTTTACATTATCTGCACCAGTACTCGATCCTCCACAATTGCCGCCAGGACAGTTGGTATCTAGTCCTGACTCATTATCTGATGACCAAGCAC
>NZ_JBEOPV010000358.1:0-235 GCF_040310425.1 Pseudomonas sp. 65/3-MNA-CIBAN-0223 | reverse complement strand
CCGCACTCTTCATAGAGCAGGTTCAGGTTGACCTGCTGAGTCTTAGATTTGCCGGATCCTGTGGGGCCGGTAACCAAGTTCACGCCATAAGGAAAGCTGCGGATACGGCTAAACGCCTCAATTTGCTCGGGGAGAAAACCGAGAGCCTCAAGGGTCATTTTGGTTTTGTCGTCATACAGCAGACGCAGAACCATCAAAGGACCCTCTACGAGCGGCCTGGTGGCAACCCGGGCAC
>NZ_JBEOPV010000357.1:0-235 GCF_040310425.1 Pseudomonas sp. 65/3-MNA-CIBAN-0223 | reverse complement strand
GAGCTGATGAGCGAAAAAGTGCAGCGTGCGGCCTACGAGCGCCACGGGTTCTTCCGCTCGTTCGGTGTGGGCCTGGACGACATCGCGCTGGCGAATGCCCTTTACCAACTACAGCATTAACACCTGACCCTGTGGGAGCGGGCTTGCCCGCGGTTCAGGCGCAGCGCTCTGTCAGGTACACCGCAGTGATTCAATAGCGGGCAAGCCCGGCGCCCACAGTGTTCCTCTATATCAA
>NZ_JBEOPV010000356.1:0-234 GCF_040310425.1 Pseudomonas sp. 65/3-MNA-CIBAN-0223 | reverse complement strand
CCGCGCCCCCCCCGCCCCGCCCCCCCGCCGGCCCCCCCCCCCCGCCCCCGCGCCCCCCCCCCCCCCCCCCCCCCCCCCCCCCCCCCCCCCCCCCCCCACCCCCCCCCCCCCCCCCCCCCCCCCCCCCCCCCCCACCCCCCCCCCCCCCCCCCCCCCCCAGCGCCAAAGCTTACACATAAGTAATATTCGCGGCAGCTTTCTGAAAGGCTTCATTGGTTATTCTCTATTCAGAAG
>NZ_JBEOPV010000355.1:0-235 GCF_040310425.1 Pseudomonas sp. 65/3-MNA-CIBAN-0223 | reverse complement strand
GATATGGACAGCGGACGGACCGTGGGGAAACGGCTACGGGTGGTGAGTACGTTTGAGTACACGTTGGATTGATTACGGGCTGGTTGGCCCTGGTGTGTTTGGGGCAGAGGGTTTTGCTTGATGGCGGTTGGCGATTGCCGAGTCGCTTGAAGGCTTGGTTTCGCCCTGCTGGGCGACTCACTTTTTTCAGTCGCGAAAAAAGTAAGCAAAAACGCTTTGCCCCTGCATCCGGCCC
>NZ_JBEOPV010000354.1:0-235 GCF_040310425.1 Pseudomonas sp. 65/3-MNA-CIBAN-0223 | reverse complement strand
GAGAAGGAATTGGCGCAGCAGTCGTTGGTTGAAACCAAACCGAGCTGATTGTGTTTGTGGCGGGGGAGCCGGCTTCCCCGCCACAATTTTGACTCGTTGAATCATGGCCGATTGCCCGTTGGTCTCGGCAACCTTGGTTTGTACGGGTTTTCTTCTATTCTCAGCTCAAGGGATATCCACAGGAGTCGCTGGATAGAGACAGTCTCGTCTTCTGGAGGCTGAACACAGGATCTAC
>NZ_JBEOPV010000353.1:0-235 GCF_040310425.1 Pseudomonas sp. 65/3-MNA-CIBAN-0223 | reverse complement strand
AGCGTGTACTCGATCGTCAGCACGCGTTTCTCGCCAAGCTGGGAAATGTAGCGCTTGCATGCCGCGAGCAACATATCCAGCGGATACTTCTTGTTGATCGGCACCAACTGGTCACGCAGCTCATCGTTGGGCGCGTGCAGCGACAACGCGAGAGAAACGTCGATGACCCTGGCCAACTCATCGATCATCGGCACAACGCCGGATGTCGAGAGCGTCACCTTGCGCTTGGAAATAC
>NZ_JBEOPV010000352.1:0-236 GCF_040310425.1 Pseudomonas sp. 65/3-MNA-CIBAN-0223 | reverse complement strand
CGGCCTGCTCGACGAAGTCGGGCTGAGCCAGTTCGCCGACAAGAAGCCAACGCAGATCTCCGGTGGTCAGCAGCAACGGGTGGCCATCGCCCGAGCGCTGGTCACGCGCCCTCCTCTGCTGCTGGCCGACGAGCCGACCGGCAATCTGGACAGTCGCACCGCGCAAAGCGTGTTCGAACTGTTCCATCGCATCAATGCTCAATTTGGCTGCGCGGTGCTGGTGGTAACCCATGATC
>NZ_JBEOPV010000351.1:0-236 GCF_040310425.1 Pseudomonas sp. 65/3-MNA-CIBAN-0223 | reverse complement strand
CGGTTACTGGGCACGGCCAAGTGGCTTTTAGTTCGGCATTCAGGAGTTCTGATGCATTTTTGCTAAATATATCAATGTTGGCTAAGTCGATGAGCCAGGGTTTAATTATGTGCTCGCTTGCGCAACGATATAGCTCTTCGAATTCTTGATGTCCGGCAAAAAATAAATACTCGATAGATCTAAACGCATTCCATTGATCTTCTTCTGACTCAAAGCAATTTAGCCATGTGTTTAAG
>NZ_JBEOPV010000350.1:0-236 GCF_040310425.1 Pseudomonas sp. 65/3-MNA-CIBAN-0223 | reverse complement strand
GCTGTCTCTATTCAGATAGCCTAAGGTTACGTTAGGACCTTTGACACACATCTCGCCAGCTTGGTTGACGCCCACACGATTGCCTTCATCATCGATGACAATCACATCGACGCTAGGGACGGGAACACCAATCGTACCGTTAAATTTACGATCTGTAATGACGTTGGCGGTGCCTACCGCGACACCTTCAGTCATGCCCCAACCTTCAATCATCGCACAGCCCGTCGTCTCAAGCC
>NZ_JBEOPV010000349.1:0-236 GCF_040310425.1 Pseudomonas sp. 65/3-MNA-CIBAN-0223 | reverse complement strand
GTCTTGCGGGTGTCGCCAGCGGCTACCTGCTGGCCAGCCTGTTGCTGGCGGATGTCGCGGCCAGCTTGCGGGGTTTGTATGGCGCCGAGGTGCAGGGCCAACTGAGCCTGACCCCGCTGTGGTGGGCCAGTGGCCTGGGCTTGAGTGTGCTGGGCGCCTTGCTCGCCGGCGCCAGCAGTTTGTGGCGGGCGGCGCGTTTGCCGTTGCTGGCCCTGGCCAACGCACAAGCCTGGCAC
>NZ_JBEOPV010000348.1:0-236 GCF_040310425.1 Pseudomonas sp. 65/3-MNA-CIBAN-0223 | reverse complement strand
TCACTCGACAGCTCCTACAGGGTTATATGTACGCCTGTAGGAGCTGTCGAGTGAAACGAGGCTGCGATGTTTTGATTTTTTCTCCAGACAAAACAAAAACGCCCCCGATCTCGCGATCGGGGGCGTGTTTTTTTGTGGTTAATAAAAGACTTAGTTTACGGGCGTGTTTGGCGCGCGGGGGCGCGCGCGTTGGCCCCCGGGCTTGTTTACCAGACGGCTGGGCGTTGGAGTGGCTT
>NZ_JBEOPV010000347.1:0-237 GCF_040310425.1 Pseudomonas sp. 65/3-MNA-CIBAN-0223 | reverse complement strand
CTTTACCGCAGGCGCCACGAGCAATCCGTTCCAGCCGCTGTCGGCGCCGCTGTTGCGCTATCACCGCCAGCTCAAGGCCGCGCTGGATCCGCAGGGGATCTTCAACCCCGGCCGCAGGTATTCCGAGGTCTGACGACGTATGCAAACGAATCTGAGCGAAGCCGCGAAAAAACTGCCGCGCGCCGAGGAAGCCGAAAGCATCCTGCGCTCCTGCGTGCACTGTGGCTTCTGCAATGC
>NZ_JBEOPV010000346.1:0-237 GCF_040310425.1 Pseudomonas sp. 65/3-MNA-CIBAN-0223 | reverse complement strand
GTCTGACTTGGCTTTAAATTCGTCACTGCGAGGATTGATACGGCTGCTCAGTTGCGTCATTTCTATATCCTTAATGAAGCAAAAAATAAGGGGGGCTTGATTAAGGCGACATAGCACGCTTGATATGTCGCCTTCGTACTGCAAAAACTGGTTATTTTGACTCGTTAAACAATTCGCGACCAATTAACATGCGGCGAATTTCAGAGGTGCCTGCACCAATTTCGTAAAGCTTAGCAT
>NZ_JBEOPV010000345.1:0-237 GCF_040310425.1 Pseudomonas sp. 65/3-MNA-CIBAN-0223 | reverse complement strand
ATATGTGCCACATCGCCCAGCGTGACTGGTACGCCCCTGGCGCTGAGCTGCAGTGGAATCTGACGAAAGTCACCGAGCGTCTGCAGGTAGCCGGACGCGCGAACCATGTACTCGGTTTCGGCCAGTTCGAGTACCGCGCCGCCGGTCTCCTGGTTGGCCATGCCAATGGCCTCGATGACCTGCGCCTGGGTGACGGCAAGGCTGGCCATCTTCAGTGGATCGAGCACGACCTGGTAC
>NZ_JBEOPV010000344.1:0-237 GCF_040310425.1 Pseudomonas sp. 65/3-MNA-CIBAN-0223 | reverse complement strand
CCCCAGTACTGCTTGCGCACCTGTTGATGAAGCCACTCGGCGCAGGCCTCGGCGAGACGGTCGGCGAGCGCCTTGACCATGATCGAGTTGTAGTCGTCGCCCTTGTCCTGGTAGGCCTTGGCCAGCTCCTCGGCACCGATGCCGGCGGTACAGATGAAGCCACCTACATAGTCCGCGATGCCGCAATCTTTCGGTGCGACGAAGTCGGCCAGGGACAGATTCGGCTTGGCGTCCGGC
>NZ_JBEOPV010000343.1:0-237 GCF_040310425.1 Pseudomonas sp. 65/3-MNA-CIBAN-0223 | reverse complement strand
ATCCATGCCCAGTCCGTTTCCGATCGATCCGCAGTTGACCGCCATTGCAGTGATCGTGCGCAACCAGGCGATGATCGCCGATCAAGTTCTGCCGCGCACGTCGCCGCTCGCGAAAACGCAGTTCGCATACCAGTACTACCCGCCGGCCCAACAGTTCACTGTTCCGGACACGAAGGTCGGCCGTCGCTCGCAGGTCAACCAGGTCGAGTTCAACGGCGAGCGCCTGCAGGCCGAAAC
>NZ_JBEOPV010000342.1:0-237 GCF_040310425.1 Pseudomonas sp. 65/3-MNA-CIBAN-0223 | reverse complement strand
GCCGTGCACGAGCGCCGATTTCAGGATCGACAGCACGGGCGTGATGCCGCTGCCGCCCGCGAACAACAGCAAATCGCCGTCGAGCGTGCGCGGCGTGAACACGCCGGCCGGCGGCAGCACGTCGAGCGCGTCGCCCGCCTTCACGCGATCGCACAGCCAGTTCGATGCGCGACCGTCACGCACGCGCTTGACGGTGATCTTCGGCGCCGCATCGATGCCGGGTGCGCTGGACAGCGA
>NZ_JBEOPV010000341.1:0-237 GCF_040310425.1 Pseudomonas sp. 65/3-MNA-CIBAN-0223 | reverse complement strand
GAGCACTGCTAGGAAGCCAGGCACACATGGGCGCAGTATGGCGGTCCGACAAGACATCCCAGGATGGGCGTAATCAGCGCGCCCCAACTCCGAAATCACCCCGCAAATCAGCTAAAGGCCGCCGCAAGGCAGCCCGCCGCTTGGCACTGCTCGTCGGTGTTTCGCTGCTTGCCGGTGGGGGTTACCTCGGCTGGCAGGAGCTGGACAGCGCCCGGTGGCAATCGCACTGGTTAAGCC
>NZ_JBEOPV010000340.1:0-237 GCF_040310425.1 Pseudomonas sp. 65/3-MNA-CIBAN-0223 | reverse complement strand
CACAGGAAGCGCTCGTTGGGGGCGAGCGGATAGCCGATCCACGACGACGACTTGAGGCTGCCGACATGGACGACCACGTCGGCCCCCGCCGCGCTCGTCAACGGGCTTTCCGACAGATGGAGCGAGATGTCGAGTTTCGGATGCGCGCGCTGCAGGTCGCGCACGATCCGTGCGACGTATTTGCGGCCGAAGCCGAGCGGGGCGACGACGCGCAGCGTGCCCTGCACGTCGCCGTGG
>NZ_JBEOPV010000339.1:0-237 GCF_040310425.1 Pseudomonas sp. 65/3-MNA-CIBAN-0223 | reverse complement strand
ATACGATGTACGGCTGCCACTGCGGGTCGGCCAGCAACCTGAGCAGCTCGGGGTCGACTTCGGTGCGCGACCAGGCGAAGGCGGTGGTGTCGTGTATGACATCGGCGATCAGCCAGCCCGTGTTGCTGGGTTTCATCGGCTCTACGTCATGCATCAACAGGCACATGGCGGACTTGGCTTCTACCTGCGGCCGCCAGGCACATAGGCAGTATTCAGGAATGACCCGACAGCCGGGAC
>NZ_JBEOPV010000338.1:0-237 GCF_040310425.1 Pseudomonas sp. 65/3-MNA-CIBAN-0223 | reverse complement strand
CGATATATGGGGCCGGTTGGCAAGCCACTTGCTCTTGTTCCGGAAACCATCCGACCGGAACTCTGCTCATGCTGGTGATTCGCCAACGCATCGACGCCCGCCCCGAGTGGCAGGCGGAACTCGAACTGACCTACGACGCGCGCAGCAAGAGTCGCCTGCGCTGCTTCAGTACCAGTGGCGAAGACGTCGGCCTGTTTCTCGAACGCGGCCAGCCGCCGCTGCACGATGGCGAATGCC
>NZ_JBEOPV010000337.1:0-238 GCF_040310425.1 Pseudomonas sp. 65/3-MNA-CIBAN-0223 | reverse complement strand
GTACCAATGGAAGTACGCCCCTCCCGTCGTACTGCCTTGGCTATGCGTTGGTTAGCTGAAGCTGCTGCAAAGCGTTCTGAAAAATCTATGGCTTTACGTTTGGCTGGCGAATTGAATGATGCCGCTGATGGTAAAGGCAACGCTATGAAGAAACGTGACGAAGTTCACCGTATGGCAGATTCTAACAAAGCGTTCTCTCATTACCGTTTCTAAGCTATTTTTTAGACTACCTATCAAG
>NZ_JBEOPV010000336.1:0-238 GCF_040310425.1 Pseudomonas sp. 65/3-MNA-CIBAN-0223 | reverse complement strand
GTAGTGACTAACCCTGAACACAGAAAGCGCGCCGAAGAGATTTGGCATATTCCGAGTGGTATTATTCCACCAAAACCTGGTTACCATGCAGTAGAGCAAAACCGTCGCGTAAAAGATGGCGATTTAAATTGTTACTGGGTACAAGTGAACAACAATATCCAAGCAGGCGCCAATATTAACGAAGAAGGTTTACCGGGCTACCGTAATCCTGAAAACTTCATCGTAGTGTCTGATGCTG
>NZ_JBEOPV010000335.1:0-238 GCF_040310425.1 Pseudomonas sp. 65/3-MNA-CIBAN-0223 | reverse complement strand
GGACTCTACATTTCAGACCGTGTTTAAATAGCGGCTCTTTTTGTCAAAATAATCAATAGAATCCCGTTTTTACGGGATTTTTTATATCTCATACTTACTTAATTTTTAAAGCTGACTACACTTTATTGTATCTGAAAATTAATACTAAAGCGGGAGCTCAATTGAATGAAGGCATTATCCATTAAGTCAAAGTTGTTATGGATCACCTCGGCGTTATTTGTTGCCACAGTCATTACAC
>NZ_JBEOPV010000334.1:0-238 GCF_040310425.1 Pseudomonas sp. 65/3-MNA-CIBAN-0223 | reverse complement strand
ATTTTATGCTCTACTTTTTCTAATAGTAACTCTATTTCAACTTGGCGGTGCTTATCAGCCATTAAGCTATTGGTTCGCAGTGGTACTTGTTTAGCCAATAGTAAATGTTTTTTAGCTTGATGATATTTGCGTTCATCAAGGAGAAACTCTCCATAGAAAAAGTTAGAAATTTTGCCTTCAGGATTATTCTCAAGACCTTTGAGAAGTAATACTTCCGCATCATCGTCATCACCAAATG
>NZ_JBEOPV010000333.1:0-238 GCF_040310425.1 Pseudomonas sp. 65/3-MNA-CIBAN-0223 | reverse complement strand
CCTTGGCCCGGAGAGCGTTATGCGCCTGATCGACTGGCAGTTGGCGTTTGAGCAGCATCTATTATCCGAAGCCCCCGCGGCCAACAGCGGCTTTGCCGCCACCTTGCTGGGAGGGCCGACGTTGGATGTGGAGACCGGCCTGGCGATTTACCACAACGCCTACCTGTCACGCCTGCAGGAGGTGCTGCGCCATGACTTCGGTGCCATCTGGTATTGGCTGGGAGATGAGGCGTTTTGC
>NZ_JBEOPV010000332.1:0-238 GCF_040310425.1 Pseudomonas sp. 65/3-MNA-CIBAN-0223 | reverse complement strand
CAAAATGCACACCAGGCACGGCTTTTCCTGCCATGTTGAAGTGCTGCGCCCCTACAGCCGTGGCACGGTCAAACTGGCCAGCGCCGACCCGCGAGTGCCACCGAAGATCGACCCCAATTTTCTTGCCGATCCACGCGACCTCGAGCTGTTGGTCAAGGGTGTGCAGTTGCAGATGGACATTCTGCAAAGCAGCCCGCTGCAACCGTGGCGCGGCAAGATGCTCTATCCCGTCCAGCGC
>NZ_JBEOPV010000331.1:0-239 GCF_040310425.1 Pseudomonas sp. 65/3-MNA-CIBAN-0223 | reverse complement strand
GCCTTTCGCAAGGAGCAGGCGGCAGCCAGCGACCTGCCGCTGCTCGACGGGCGTTGGGGCGACGACCTGTTCAATCCGGAAACCCTCAAGCAGCTGGGCGTGAAGATCGGTAGTGGCCTGGCGGCAGGCGCGGCCGCCGGTGCCGGGGTCGACCTTATGGTCGGTGGTATCACCCTCGGTGCCGCGGCGCTCCTCGGCGCCATCGCCGGCGGCGGCGCGCAGACCGCACGGCACTATGG
>NZ_JBEOPV010000330.1:0-239 GCF_040310425.1 Pseudomonas sp. 65/3-MNA-CIBAN-0223 | reverse complement strand
ATAAAGACCCTGCGTGGTAGTCGGGCTTGGTTATTTTTTGTGCTATATTCCGCGCCCGTTTTCGTTGTCCCGGTTTCCCGCCATGCACGCCGTCAAGCCATTGTTCGACTATCCCAAGTACTGGGCCGAGTGTTTCGGTCCGGCGCCGTTCCTGCCGATGAGCAGGGAGGAGATGGATCAGCTCGGCTGGGATTCCTGCGACATCATCATTGTCACCGGTGATGCCTACGTTGATCACC
>NZ_JBEOPV010000329.1:0-239 GCF_040310425.1 Pseudomonas sp. 65/3-MNA-CIBAN-0223 | reverse complement strand
CTGGGCGGTGATACCGTTATTGATGCTCGGCGGTGCCTACCTGTGTTTCGAGGGCTTTGAAAAACTCGCGCACAAATTCCTGCACAGCAAGGCTGAAGACCAGGCCGAACACGCGCAGTTGGCTGAAGCGGTGGCCGACCCGGCAACCGATCTGGTGGCGTTCGAGAAAGACAAGATCAAGGGCGCGATCCGTACCGACTTTATTCTCTCCGCCGAGATCATCGCCATCACCCTCGGCA
>NZ_JBEOPV010000328.1:0-239 GCF_040310425.1 Pseudomonas sp. 65/3-MNA-CIBAN-0223 | reverse complement strand
CCGAATATCGCAAACACGCCCCCCTGTTGGAGCGAGCTTGCTCGCGATTGACATTAACGATAACGCGACCTGCCTGCATACACGCGAGACCTGTGCCCCCATCACTGTAGGAGCGAGCTTGGTGGCGGTGGGCGGTAAAGATTACGGGGGCAGCCGGCATAAACGCGGGGCCGGTGGGGGCCACGCGAGCCAGCGGGCTCCTACCAGGGGGGGGGAATTTTCGCTTTCCCGGTCCAAAC
>NZ_JBEOPV010000327.1:0-240 GCF_040310425.1 Pseudomonas sp. 65/3-MNA-CIBAN-0223 | reverse complement strand
ATGGAAAGCTTTGGGTAATACGTCAGAGAGAAGGGTCAGGTCGCGGATTTTTTCCATGGCGGCATCCTTGTCAGGGAAGCGAAGGAGATTGAAATCCGCATACGGTACGAAGAGATAATCACCGTGCCCCCCCGTCCAGCCACCGAGGTTGAACCCGTAGGCTCCGCAGTCGATTTCGGGGTTGGTGTTCTCGCATACATCGGAGCGCATATGCTTGCAGTTGTAGCAACGCCCACACCC
>NZ_JBEOPV010000326.1:0-239 GCF_040310425.1 Pseudomonas sp. 65/3-MNA-CIBAN-0223 | reverse complement strand
TGGGGGTGATGGGCCTCCCCCCGGCGGGTCTGGACTCCCGGCTGGATGGGTTAGTCGGGTCCCCCCCCCCCCCCCCCCCGGGGGGGGGCCCCCCCCCCCCCCCCCCCGCCCCCCCACCCGCCCCCCCCCCCCCCCCCCCCCCCCCCCACCCCCCCCCCGCCCCCCCGCCCACACGCCTCGCCCCCCACTACGCCGCGCACCACCCCCCCCAACAGCGCCGCCGCGCCGACCGCCACCCC
>NZ_JBEOPV010000325.1:0-240 GCF_040310425.1 Pseudomonas sp. 65/3-MNA-CIBAN-0223 | reverse complement strand
GGTCACATTCGCCCCGCGCAGCGCTGCATGGATCGCGCGTTGCGGCCCTTCAAAGGCCAGGATGTCGCGCTGGGCGATGGGCAAGGTGTCGTTGACCTGAGTCATCGCGCGGATTTGCACCTCGCGACGAAACGCCCGCGCACGTTTGGGCGAGGCAAGGATAATCGCAGCGGCGCCGTCGCTGATCAGCGAGCAATCGGTCAGGCGCAGGGAGTCGGCCACGAACGGGTTGCTTTGGGA
>NZ_JBEOPV010000324.1:0-240 GCF_040310425.1 Pseudomonas sp. 65/3-MNA-CIBAN-0223 | reverse complement strand
GATCAAGGCAATGATCCGCTGCTGTCGACGTTGCAACAGGCCGGGTATCCCGCGCGTCTGGCAAGCGGCGACACCCTGTCCAGCCAATCAACAGAAGGCGGCGGCCGAAGTTGCTGCAGCCGAAATTCTTAAAACATAGGAAGAGGTGTAATACACATGAACCGTACTACTCAATTTCGCTCTCTGATTGTTGGTGCCTGTCTTGCGACCGGGTTGCTGATCACATCGGTCGCTCAGGCC
>NZ_JBEOPV010000323.1:0-240 GCF_040310425.1 Pseudomonas sp. 65/3-MNA-CIBAN-0223 | reverse complement strand
GCCCGTAGTAGCCATCCGGGCGGCGTGGTGCGTGGGCATCCAGGGTTTCGGTCTGCGGGTAGAAGCCGATCACGTGGTTGGAACTGGCGAAGACCACACGCTTGATGCCGTGCAGGCGGGCTGCTTCGTAGATGTGGAAGGTGCCGCGGATATTGGCGTCGAGGATTTCTTCGAACGGTCGCTCAACGGAGACGCCGCCGAAGTGGGCGATGGCGTCGACACCTTCGCACAGGGCATGCA
>NZ_JBEOPV010000322.1:0-240 GCF_040310425.1 Pseudomonas sp. 65/3-MNA-CIBAN-0223 | reverse complement strand
AGATAACAGGTCAGGTTGAATTTTGCCAACTTGGTTAGGGTTTGTTCAATGGCGATATGATGATTGTAGTTGGGGATAACCAAGGTCAATTTCATGGGTTACTCTCAATGGCAGTCGGCGCAGCAGTGACCAACGCGGGTTTGACCACAATGCGCCCAGAAGAGAAACGTTTATCTTGATCGCGATAACTGAAAATCAGTTTTGCTTTTTGGACTTGATGTTCAATCACCAAATCAACAT
>NZ_JBEOPV010000321.1:0-241 GCF_040310425.1 Pseudomonas sp. 65/3-MNA-CIBAN-0223 | reverse complement strand
ACCAAGGGCCGTTCAACAGCAGCAATTTGAGTATGCTTATTTATTTGGTGCGGTCTGTATCAATACAGGTCAAACCGAAGCATTGGTGATGCCTTTCAGTAACAGTGAAGTGATGAAGGCGCATTTACGCTTAATTTCAGATGCAACCCCGAAGGGAAAACATGCTGTCGTAATAATGGATCGAGCTAGTTGGCATCAATCGTATTTAGCGGAAGAGTTTACTAATCTAACTATTATTCAC
>NZ_JBEOPV010000320.1:0-241 GCF_040310425.1 Pseudomonas sp. 65/3-MNA-CIBAN-0223 | reverse complement strand
CTTGTAAGCCACGCCAAAGTTGACATCGCCGATGGTCGGGTCGCGGGTCACGGAGCCTTCGGAGGTGGCGGTGGCGTCGTTGCCGGCGCCGCCCGACTGGTAGGTGGACTCGCGGTATACCACCGGCACGTTCAGGTCGAACTGCCAGCGGTTGTCGACGTTGTAGCGCCCGGTGAGGTCCAGGGTCCAGCTGTCGGACTTGATCCGGTCCAGGTTGATGTTGCCCAGAAAGATCGAGTCC
>NZ_JBEOPV010000319.1:0-241 GCF_040310425.1 Pseudomonas sp. 65/3-MNA-CIBAN-0223 | reverse complement strand
GCGGTAACGGCCATGCCCTGGAGTTCGCCGGCAGCGCGATTCGCGATCTGTCCATGGAAGGGCGCATGACCATCTGCAACATGTCCATCGAAGCCGGTGCCCGCGTAGGCATGGTGGCGGTCGATGAAAAGACCATCGCTTACGTCGAAGGTCGTCCGTTCGCGCCGAAGGGCGACGACTGGGACAAGGCGGTCGAGCTGTGGAAAGGTCTGGTCTCTGATGACGACGCGGTGTTCGACAC
>NZ_JBEOPV010000318.1:0-241 GCF_040310425.1 Pseudomonas sp. 65/3-MNA-CIBAN-0223 | reverse complement strand
GCTCGACCGCGATGGCGGGCGCCGTCGGCGCGGGCGGGCTCGGCGATCTCGCGATCCGCTACGGCTATCAACGTTTCGACACCACCGTCATGGCGACCGTGATCGTGATCCTGATCGCGCTCGTCTCGGCCGTGCAAATCACGGGCGACCGCCTGGTCCGACGCGTGACCCGGCGCACCTGAGCGACGCCACGAGCGTCCGCTCGCTTCATTCCTGATCCTGAGAGAAGACAACCTATGAC
>NZ_JBEOPV010000317.1:0-241 GCF_040310425.1 Pseudomonas sp. 65/3-MNA-CIBAN-0223 | reverse complement strand
CTAGTGTATTGTAATTATTACCACTAAAAGCATGTGGATTCGCGTCAAATAACGCCGCCATCACTTGATAAATACTGACCTTATCACTGGGTCTGACTTTTTGCGCAATACTCCAAAACGTATCTCTTGATGTCGTCGGACCATATTGCCGTTTCGCTTGTTGTTTAACCTCGCCATTGGGCCCAGTAATTTTGAGCGTTTCTGCCTGTGCAGACTCAATAATTTGTACACTGGTTAAACC
>NZ_JBEOPV010000316.1:0-242 GCF_040310425.1 Pseudomonas sp. 65/3-MNA-CIBAN-0223 | reverse complement strand
TGTTGCCCCCCAAAGCACACACCCCCCGCGGCCCGGGGCGCGGGCGCGCCGGCCCCCCAGGCCGGCGCCCTAAAAACCTTTGTTTTTGGGGCCCCCCCCCCCCCCCCGCCCCCCCCCCCTCCCCCCCCCCCCCTCCCCCCCCCCGCCCCGCCCCGCCGCCGCCACGCCGCGGCTCGACCCCCGGGCCGGGCCGCCCCCCCGCCCCGACCGGGGGCGCCCCATCGGCCGCCCCCCCACGGGCC
>NZ_JBEOPV010000315.1:0-242 GCF_040310425.1 Pseudomonas sp. 65/3-MNA-CIBAN-0223 | reverse complement strand
GTGATGGACGGTCGTGTCGCTCATTTCGGATTCCCGCATGGCGCTGTTGTTGTCCAGCCACTCTAGGCGCCATGGCAGCGGGCAACAATCAGACGTCTTGACGGGGAATGGCGCTGGATTCAGCCGGCCTATCATCGGCCGGCGAAGAGCCGGTCAGCGCGGAGCGATATGCGCCACCATCAGCTGCACGCTTTCCTGGCCGCGGTACTCGTTGACGTCCAGCTTGTAGGCCAGCTCGGCCC
>NZ_JBEOPV010000314.1:0-242 GCF_040310425.1 Pseudomonas sp. 65/3-MNA-CIBAN-0223 | reverse complement strand
TGCCGTCGCCGCGCGGCGCATCGTCGTAGGGCTCGCGCATGTCGGCGGCGCGGTAGGCCTGGCCGACGTTGGCGTAGAGGTTCAGGGTGTCAGTCAGCGGATGCAGCGCGCCCAGCGACCACGACAGGTTGTGGTCGGTGCTGTCCAGGCCGCTGGTTCTAAACGACGGGCCGTTGCCTTTGGCTCGGGCGTCGGCGCTGATGCGGTCGTAGCGGGCGCCGGCCGTCAGGCGTGTCTGGCCG
>NZ_JBEOPV010000313.1:0-242 GCF_040310425.1 Pseudomonas sp. 65/3-MNA-CIBAN-0223 | reverse complement strand
CGTGAAGGCTCAGGCTCCCAGCCGATTGTTCCTCGATGCTTCTGGGGAAGCTGCTTGGCGGCGCAAAGGCTTCACCTCGGTTCTTGATGCTCAGGGCAACCAGGCTGCGCTGATGGCCAGGATGCTGGAGCTTGGCCGTGGCCAGCCGCTGACGCCCAATGCCAAGCTGCCTTCGGAACTGGAGATCGGCATCGGTCGGGAAAACACCTGTCCGCTGCCGGAGGAATTCGATCGCTACGCAC
>NZ_JBEOPV010000312.1:0-242 GCF_040310425.1 Pseudomonas sp. 65/3-MNA-CIBAN-0223 | reverse complement strand
CCTCAAGTGCGCCCGCGACGTGCGTTTCGGCGTGTTCAAGAGCCAGAACTTCGAACCCACGACGCTGATCCTCAACGTGCTCAGTGCGTCGCTGGAAGACCGTTACATCAGCCAGGTCGTGGACGGAAAAGGCAATATCCGCACGATGGTCCAGGCCCTGTGCGATGCACTGAAGTGCGCACCGCAGGAGCTTGAGCAGCGCCTGTCGGATTATTCCTTCGCCATTCGCGTGGGTGAGGAAG
>NZ_JBEOPV010000311.1:0-242 GCF_040310425.1 Pseudomonas sp. 65/3-MNA-CIBAN-0223 | reverse complement strand
GAGGAAAAGGGGCTGGCCGGTTACTTCGATTGGCTGGTCGGCGGCGATACCTTGCCGCAGCAGAAACCCGATCCGGCGGCGCTGTTCTGGGTGATGGACAAGGCGGGCGTTGCGCCCGGCGAATCGCTGTTCGTTGGTGACTCGCGCAACGACGTACGGGCTGCCAAGGCCGCGACAGTACGCTGTGCCGCGCTTACCTACGGCTACAACCACGGCGAGCCCATCGCTGATGAGCATCCGGC
>NZ_JBEOPV010000310.1:0-242 GCF_040310425.1 Pseudomonas sp. 65/3-MNA-CIBAN-0223 | reverse complement strand
CACAACCATCCATATTGTTTAATTATTTTATGAGGCACAATCCACATGGATCATTCTCAAGATTCAAATGTTCAACTGAACACGTTAAACCTACAAAGTTTGTCAACATTACCTGCTAATGTTGATGTGCCGAAATACGATCGTAGCCAGTTAACCGCTGGGATTGTGCATATTGGTGTCGGTGGCTTTCATCGTGCTCATCAAGCAATGTATATCAATGAGTTATTGAAGCAACCTGGTTC
>NZ_JBEOPV010000309.1:0-243 GCF_040310425.1 Pseudomonas sp. 65/3-MNA-CIBAN-0223 | reverse complement strand
CGCATCCAGCTGCAGACTGGCGCTACGCAGCTGCAGGCGTGCCTGTTCGATGGCTCGCGCGTAAGGGGGCGTGGTCGCCAGTTGCACACGTGCCTGTAGGCTGGCCGGTGCGCCGCCCTGAGCATCCAGCCGCAGCTGCACCGGCAGCTGGCCCGATGCCGAATCAGTGTCGATGGGCACGATTTTAATGCTCAGCTGCGTGGGTCGAAGCTGTTGCGGCAGGTCGGCGACCAGCGCGGGAAC
>NZ_JBEOPV010000308.1:0-243 GCF_040310425.1 Pseudomonas sp. 65/3-MNA-CIBAN-0223 | reverse complement strand
CGATAGTACAAATCTTCTCTAAACTCACCGGATTGGCAAAGTTCAGCCAAATGTTTTTGGGTTGAACAAATAATCCGCACATCGGCGCGTACTTCTTCATCGCCACCAATCCGTCTAAAAGTTCCGTCTTGTAATAAACGCAATAATTTAACTTGTGCGGTTTTAGACATCTCGGCAATTTCATCAAGAAACACCGTACCGCCTTTTGCTTCTTCAAATAGACCGCGTTTAACGACGGTGCCA
>NZ_JBEOPV010000307.1:0-244 GCF_040310425.1 Pseudomonas sp. 65/3-MNA-CIBAN-0223 | reverse complement strand
GTGCTGCAGCCGCGCCTCAACTTGACCTTCCGCCTGATCCAGCCGAGACCGACTTGATGAGCACCGACGAGAAACTGATCGATTTCAGCGCCGAGCGCGCCCGGCGCATTCATGACCTCAACGACAAGCGGCTCGAGGACATGCGCAAGACCTTCGAGCAGGTCCTGCCGCTTGGCAAAACGAAGAAGAAAGGCAAACGATCGACCAAGAAGCGCTAATCCTCCGATAACGCCCCCGCTGCAGC
>NZ_JBEOPV010000306.1:0-244 GCF_040310425.1 Pseudomonas sp. 65/3-MNA-CIBAN-0223 | reverse complement strand
GGGCACAGCAATGGGACTTATCAACAGGCCACTGCGGCGATTCGACACGGCGCCTCTTCTGCCACGCATCTATTTAATGCAATGACATCTATTAGCGGACGAGAGCCCGGCGTAGTAGGTTCAATTTACGATAATAATATCTACGCAGGCATTATCGTCGATGGTTTTCATGTAGCTTACGAAAATGTACGTTTATCAAAAAGAATCATGGGTGATAAATTAATACTAGTGACCGATGCAACTG
>NZ_JBEOPV010000305.1:0-244 GCF_040310425.1 Pseudomonas sp. 65/3-MNA-CIBAN-0223 | reverse complement strand
CAGCACGACCTTCCACGCGCCTGACGGCGGCACCGATGGCCCGTTCAAAACCCCGGGCTTCGGCATCCTCGACCTGACCGCTTACTACAAGGTGAGCAAAGACGTGACCGTCAACGGTGGCCTCTACAACCTCACCGACAAGAAGTACTGGAACTGGGATGACGTGCGCAGCTATGACAGCGTCGGCGAAGCCGGTGTCACCGGCCCGGCCAACCTCGACCGCCTGACCCAGCCCGGTCGCAAC
>NZ_JBEOPV010000304.1:0-244 GCF_040310425.1 Pseudomonas sp. 65/3-MNA-CIBAN-0223 | reverse complement strand
AGGTATGCCACTGCATTGGCGCCTGAAAACATTGACCGGACACGCTTGGGCTACATCGGATGTTCGCCTAATGACGACTCGTCCGGACGGCAGCACTCAATCGTTCTCTTTCGTCGAGCGCGAAGGCTTTCTGGAGTCGGCAGTCGATATCCCGGAGCCTCATGAGTTCAGTGCGCGCTTGAGTCTTGGGCATGCGGGCCACTCCCATGATTACGATCTGGCGTTCCAGGAGCATGATCACGGG
>NZ_JBEOPV010000303.1:0-244 GCF_040310425.1 Pseudomonas sp. 65/3-MNA-CIBAN-0223 | reverse complement strand
CACGCAGGTTGGCTTCCGAATCCAGCAGGAATTGCCCGGACGCGACCACCTGCTGGCCTTCCTCCAGGCCACGAAGAACTGCGGTCTGGCTGTCGTTCTCGCGCCCCGTTTCGACTTCGACCGGGCGATAACGTCCGCCGGGCTCAGCCAGCATGACCAGGGTACGGCGGCCGGTGCGAATCACGGCCTCGCTGGGAATCAGCAGAACCGGCGTATTGTCGCCATCGGTCAAGCTGGCCTGAGC
>NZ_JBEOPV010000302.1:0-244 GCF_040310425.1 Pseudomonas sp. 65/3-MNA-CIBAN-0223 | reverse complement strand
ACTTCATCATCATCGATACGCCGCCCGTGCTGGCCGTCACCGATGCGGTGCTCGTTGCGCAGCAGGCCGGTACCAACCTGCTGGTAGCTCGCTTCGGTCTCAGCACGAGCTCGCAGATCGATGCATCCAAACGCCGGCTCGCGCAGAACGGCGTGATCCTCAAGGGCGTGATTCTCAACGCCGTGAAGCGCAAGGCATCGACGTCACCTTATGACAGCGGTGCCTACGGCTATTACACCTACAC
>NZ_JBEOPV010000301.1:0-244 GCF_040310425.1 Pseudomonas sp. 65/3-MNA-CIBAN-0223 | reverse complement strand
GGATGGTAGCGGGTGAGTTCGTCCAGGCTGTTGAAGCGTGCAGCACTCGTGGCACTCCCCCACAGCGCAGCATGTCTGTATCAGCTATCCGGCCGTTTTCTCAGAAACCAGGGGCGAGTTTGGCGAGCCCAAATCCAGTCGAGCGCAGAGGTAACCATGAATATTTTCCTGACATCCTCCTTTGCTGAAGTCGTGGACTTGTTTGTCACGTTCACCAAAGGTGAGTGCAGCGGCAAGACGGTTA
>NZ_JBEOPV010000300.1:0-244 GCF_040310425.1 Pseudomonas sp. 65/3-MNA-CIBAN-0223 | reverse complement strand
CTCTAAATGATTAAGTCTCTTAAGCAGTTTTGAATACTGTGGTTTAATGAAGTATTAAAAGACTGTTCTTGATAGTGCGACTAAGAAAAGTATAAAAATAGCCCTGCCCTGAAAGGCTGATGCTAAAATCACCCCAAACGTTGTTGTAAACCTAGCTAAGGTCTCGACATTATCGTCGGTTTACGCCTGATTTGATAAAACGTTTGGGACGATTTTAGCAATCAGCAGTCCTGATATTTGAATG
>NZ_JBEOPV010000299.1:0-244 GCF_040310425.1 Pseudomonas sp. 65/3-MNA-CIBAN-0223 | reverse complement strand
GCACGCCGCCATTGTCCTCACGGGTTTCGATGAAGTCGCGCATGTGCGCCGGTTGCGGGTCGCGGCCGAGCAACGGGTCGTCATAGGCACTACCTGGATTGGCCATGGAGCGCAGCGCCACACCCTGCACCTTGTCAGTGAGCAACTCGGCACCGATCAACCAGTCCGCCTCTGCGGCGCTCTGGCGCAGGGCGTACTGCTTGGTCAGTACGCCAAAAACGTCTGATACGGACTCGTTCAACGC
>NZ_JBEOPV010000298.1:0-244 GCF_040310425.1 Pseudomonas sp. 65/3-MNA-CIBAN-0223 | reverse complement strand
GAACTACTCGACTCGCTGGTGTAGGGTACGGGGCTTTCTTTCAGATTGTACGGAGCGCAGATGAATCTCACTGAACTGGCTGCGCAGCTAGGCAAAGCGTTGCAACGGCATGGCGCGCAGGTCTGCACTGCCGAATCCTGTACCGGTGGTGGTATCGCCGAGGCGATTACCCGTATCGCCGGTAGCTCGGCGTGGTTCGAGGCGGGATATATCACCTATTCCAATGCGCAGAAGACCCGTCAGC
>NZ_JBEOPV010000297.1:0-245 GCF_040310425.1 Pseudomonas sp. 65/3-MNA-CIBAN-0223 | reverse complement strand
AGCATCACCACCGAACGCCTGCAACGCGGTACGCGCCTTCCCTCCGAAACCGAATTGATGGACGCCTACCAGGCCAGCCGTGGCACCGTGCGGCGCGCCATCGAGCAGTTGCAGGAACGCGGCTTTGCACAAAAAATCCACGGCAAGGGCACCTTTGTGTTGTCGCCCAACCCGATTGAGTTCCAACTGGGCGGCATCGTCAGCTTCCACGAGACCCACGCCGACCTGGGTGATGACGTACGCAC
>NZ_JBEOPV010000296.1:0-245 GCF_040310425.1 Pseudomonas sp. 65/3-MNA-CIBAN-0223 | reverse complement strand
ATCTTTTAGTTTGCTCTTTTACAACCAGATCAAACATCAAGTTTTCTAATGAAAGATCGTATGCCAGAATTGGCTTCTCGCCTTCCACTACACCATTGTAACTCTCCATCCACTTCATAATAAACTTAATATCGATCAGGCATCCCTCCACAAGCTTATTATGAATCTCCCTGCTGTATCCTTCTGTTACTTTCTCGTTCATCCCCGGTCCAGTCGGCCATTCAAACCCTTTGCCGACCCAGCCC
>NZ_JBEOPV010000295.1:0-245 GCF_040310425.1 Pseudomonas sp. 65/3-MNA-CIBAN-0223 | reverse complement strand
CGGTATCCGCTTCCCAGTCACCAATTCGCGTACGTTCTTCAACAATACAAGGGCGCTCATGAATCGAGACTCTGTCATTGATACGACCACGAGTCTCAGCAGTTAAACGCTGCCGATAAGGCTTGGCTTTACGTCTGAGACACTGCCATAACCTGCCGCCCTTACGCTTGTTTGTCCATATATAGCGATAAATGCTCATATGACTGAGTCCACCATGAACACCTGCTATTTGCTGGGGACTCCAG
>NZ_JBEOPV010000294.1:0-245 GCF_040310425.1 Pseudomonas sp. 65/3-MNA-CIBAN-0223 | reverse complement strand
CATGAATTCTCCCGTTGAAAAGACCTAGCTGAAACGCCAGTCTGATTCACCAAATGATTGACCAGAGCCTGTGCCAGTTCGCGCGGATCACCGCTGTACGAGCTGTAGCCACCTTCGCGAAGGTTGTCCGGCATGCTGGAACACGCACAGGAATCGGCGCGCTGCGTCCAGACCTTGCCGCCCTGGCGCAGCATGTAAGCGGCTGCGGCACTGCCATCGCTACCCATTCCGCTGAACGCGATCAC
>NZ_JBEOPV010000293.1:0-245 GCF_040310425.1 Pseudomonas sp. 65/3-MNA-CIBAN-0223 | reverse complement strand
GCCGATGGTTGCGGGGGCGCGAGCTTGAGGTGCCACCGGGGCAACTGCTGCTCTGTGCCGGTGCGCAACAGGGCATATTCGCCGCATTGCTGGGCTTGTGCGAGCCGGGTGAACCGATCCTGGTTGAAGCGCTGACTTCACCTGGGATAAAGGCTGCGGCGCGCCAGCTGCGCCTGCCGTTGCACGGCGTGGCGATGGATCAGCGCGGCATCCTGCCGGAAGAATTCGATCGCCTGGCTCGTGCC
>NZ_JBEOPV010000292.1:0-245 GCF_040310425.1 Pseudomonas sp. 65/3-MNA-CIBAN-0223 | reverse complement strand
AGCTGAGTGACTGAAACACCGACTTGTGTGGCAAGATCGGCTAAATTAATACTTAATTGTTGCGCCTGCAAAACCACGGTATCAAAGCCTTCTGTGTGTGCGGCAATGTACGCATGGTCGACACAATTTTGATCGGCTAAATAACCGAGTAAACCATGAAATAATGTTAAATCAACGCCCGGCTTAATGGCTAAATGTAAATCTGCTTGTTTTGCTGTGGCTGTTGATAACGGGTCGATTACCAC
>NZ_JBEOPV010000291.1:0-246 GCF_040310425.1 Pseudomonas sp. 65/3-MNA-CIBAN-0223 | reverse complement strand
GAGGTGTTGTGCTGGCCCCGCGGACGTGCTCGCGGGGGGGGCCCCCCCCCCCCCAACAGTGGTGCGGGCCAACAAAAAGAGGCGCGCCCCACACACCCCGGGGGGGGGGGGGGGGCGCCGGGGGGGGGCCCCCCCCCACCCAAAACACCCCCGGGCGCCCCCGCCCCCCACCCGCCCCCCCCCCGCCCCCGCCCCGGCCCCACCACCAGCGCGCAAGCCCCCGCCCCCCAAACCCCCCCCCCCCCC
>NZ_JBEOPV010000290.1:0-246 GCF_040310425.1 Pseudomonas sp. 65/3-MNA-CIBAN-0223 | reverse complement strand
GTCCAACAGACCCTAGCTGCATGGCAAAAAAGGTAGAATAATGACTAAGAAATTTTCTGAGCTGAATCGTCGCCAGTTTTTACGTCAAGTCGGAATCAGCGCAGGGGCAGGGCTGTTAGCGACCCAAAGCATTACTCAAGCACTGGCTGCTAATACTACTGGGCAAGATAGCAGCACGCAATTTACCAAAGATGATCTGCCAACGGCGTTGATGGATGAGAGCCTGCCATCAGGACAAGCACAACA
>NZ_JBEOPV010000289.1:0-246 GCF_040310425.1 Pseudomonas sp. 65/3-MNA-CIBAN-0223 | reverse complement strand
CCTCCAGCTGGGCCGGCGACCGCTACGGCGGCATCGCGATCCCGCGGGTCGGCATGGAAGTGCTGGTCACCTTCCTCGAAGGCGATCCCGACCAGCCCTTGGTCACCGGCTGCCTCTACCACAAGGAGCATCAGGTTCCTTACGACCTGCCGGCGAACAAGACCCGCACGGTGTTCAAGACCCTGAGCAGCCCGGGCGGTGGCGGCTACAACGAACTGCGCATCGAAGACCGCAAGGGCCAGGAAC
>NZ_JBEOPV010000288.1:0-246 GCF_040310425.1 Pseudomonas sp. 65/3-MNA-CIBAN-0223 | reverse complement strand
GCGCTAGAGAGCCGTGTCGGGGGCACTGTGCTGGATTCCGGCCGGGGCTTTGTCCGCCGCCGCCGGGTGTGGGGGTGAGATGTCGGGCGGGGTGGCGGGGGGGGGGGGGGTGGGCGGGGGGGGGGGGGGGGGGGGTGGGGGGGGGGGGGGGGGGCAGGTGGGGCGGTTAGGAATAACACACTGGACGCAAGCCGGCTGGGGTGGTGGTAGATTAGGTGGTGAGAGGTGGTGTGATTAGATGAATAG
>NZ_JBEOPV010000287.1:0-246 GCF_040310425.1 Pseudomonas sp. 65/3-MNA-CIBAN-0223 | reverse complement strand
GTAGAGAACGAGGGGCAGCGTCCACCCAAGCCGGAACCGGGCGAAAAACATGGCAAATCGGTGGAGGTCTCCCCGCCCTTCCTTGGTGGCAAGAACTGGAACCCAATGGCGTACAGCCAGGACACAGGCCTGTTCTATGTACCCGCCAACCACTGGAAGGAGGATTACTGGACCGAGGAAGTCAGCTACAAGAAAGGCTCGGCCTACCTCGGCCAGGGTTTCCGCATCAAGCGCATGTTCGACGAC
>NZ_JBEOPV010000286.1:0-246 GCF_040310425.1 Pseudomonas sp. 65/3-MNA-CIBAN-0223 | reverse complement strand
CCTCAGACTGCGTGATACCCAAGTTCGCCAACTTTAGCGGATCGAGCTGGACCTGATACTGTTTGACCATGCCACCTACGGTGGCAACTTCCGCAACGTTCGGCAGCGTCTTGAGCTCGAATTTGAGAAACCAGTCCTGTAGGGCTCGCAGTTGCGCCAGATCGTGCCCACCGCTGCGATCAACCAACGCGTACTGGAAAATCCAGCCAACGCCAGTGGCATCAGGTCCTAAGGCTGGCTTAGCAC
>NZ_JBEOPV010000285.1:0-246 GCF_040310425.1 Pseudomonas sp. 65/3-MNA-CIBAN-0223 | reverse complement strand
CCTGTTGGTTGCGTGGGTAAGTCGTCGTGATTTCAAAATCTTTGCGTGGCTACGTATTGTCACTGGCGTCATCGTCTTGGTCGCTGCTTGGGGTTTTGGTTATCAAATGGCAGTCTAAGTTTTATGATGAAATAGGCTTTTATGATAATACATGCGGTTTTGAGTGGTAAGAAGGAAGGGCTATTATGAGCAGTTTGCAACCAGTATCTAATAGCTTTACACATTGCCAACTTGTCTACGTTAGCG
>NZ_JBEOPV010000284.1:0-246 GCF_040310425.1 Pseudomonas sp. 65/3-MNA-CIBAN-0223 | reverse complement strand
ATGAACAGCAGCGCGGCAGCCAGCGGTGCGGTCATGCAGGGGCCGACCAGCAGGCCGGAGAGCACACCCAGCGCGCCAGCCCCGGCGAGGCTGCCCCCGCGCTGGCGATCACCGACACGCTGCAGGCGATCACGCAGCGCCACTGGCAATTGCAGCTCGAACAAACCGAACATCGGCAGCGCCAGCAGCACGAACAGCACGGCGAAACTGGTCAGCAACCAGGGTTGCTGCAGCGCCGCCTGCAGG
>NZ_JBEOPV010000283.1:0-247 GCF_040310425.1 Pseudomonas sp. 65/3-MNA-CIBAN-0223 | reverse complement strand
GCGTATCGATCAGCACTTGCAGGTCGTCCGCCCATTCGCCCAACGGACGCGGCCGCGCAAGCTGGTCGGCCAGTGTGCCGAGACGTTCGACGAACTCCACAAGTCGTCCCAGCAATTGCCCACTCGCCCCTTCCAGAGCATCCAGAGGCCAGTAGTCACCGAGCAGCGGCGCGTTGTCCCCGGCCAACTGCGGCGGTGCAGCAAACCCCAGCATCAGCCGATCCAGCCCCTGGCGCCAGGTAAAGGC
>NZ_JBEOPV010000282.1:0-247 GCF_040310425.1 Pseudomonas sp. 65/3-MNA-CIBAN-0223 | reverse complement strand
CACCTGGGCCAGGCGATCCTGAGCGATGTCGGCCGCGCCCCGGGCCCGGGGGGGGGGGCGGCCCGGGAGGGGGTGGGGGGCTTGGCGGGGCGGGGCGGGCGGGGGGCGCCGGGCGGGGGGGCGGGGCGGGGGGGGGGGGGGGGGGGGGGTGCGGCGCGGGAGCCATGTAGACGACCCGCAATTTTAGAAGCAACGCGGCCCCCAGCCACGGCCAGTGCGCCACGCCGCCGGCGCCGCGCACGACGGG
>NZ_JBEOPV010000281.1:0-247 GCF_040310425.1 Pseudomonas sp. 65/3-MNA-CIBAN-0223 | reverse complement strand
ACGGATGTTAATGGAGATATTTCTCTTGGCGATTTTTATGGTGACTCAGGGAAACCGAATATCTTTGCGGCAGGGGGTTATGTGGCTGTTTCATGGGATGATAAATACTGTCCCGCAGTCGATGTCGATGTGACTAACCTGAATGATGATTTCCCGGATTACAATTACCATCAGGGTGCTGCTACCTACCTTGATCGTGAAGGAAGACAACTGCCTTTTAGTTGTACTTACATCGCCTATACTAAAA
>NZ_JBEOPV010000280.1:0-247 GCF_040310425.1 Pseudomonas sp. 65/3-MNA-CIBAN-0223 | reverse complement strand
AGCCCTGGGCGTCGATTACCAGGTCGTAACGACTTTCGCGCAGACGCGCCTTGAAGCGTCGCCACTCGCCGCTACGCAGGGTATCGATCGGATGTTTGCGCCAGCGACGAATCGCCACCGTGATCACCTGCGCCACCGCTGGATGCCAGGCCGGGATCTCGGCGAAGCCCTCCTCTACGACCCAGTCGAACTGAATGCCGGGCAGCGCCCGCTGCGCGTCGGTCAGCGCCGGCAGGGTATGCACGAC
>NZ_JBEOPV010000279.1:0-247 GCF_040310425.1 Pseudomonas sp. 65/3-MNA-CIBAN-0223 | reverse complement strand
AACGAAAACCACCCTATCCATCAGCATGTCTCAATGACTTAGAGCCATTCAGGCGTGAAATGTCCGAGCTATAAGCGCTACTGAATACGTTCGTCCATTTGCGCTTACTTTCGGTACTATCCGGTTAACTCAGGATTACCCAGGGACAGGAAATGGACTTCACCCCTATCATCGCGCAGGTCTGGGGCACGCTGGGCTGGGTTATCCCGCTGATGCTGCTGATCGGCCTGCTCAAGTCGCCTTGGGC
>NZ_JBEOPV010000278.1:0-248 GCF_040310425.1 Pseudomonas sp. 65/3-MNA-CIBAN-0223 | reverse complement strand
ATCGTCAGCCATTCGATTTTGTCCATAGCAGGTATCGCAGGACGAGCACCTTTTTTGGTAGCAAGCGTTGTCGCAACATAGCCTGACCGATCTATGTTTTGAGCAAATATGGTATGCGCGTCTTTAGTGGGCGTCACGATGACATCATAAGTCTCGGCCACCCCAATACGGAAATCATCGATATCGACGGGACTGACATCAATCCCATCCGTCGCGACGACTTTCATTTTTAGGCCGGGGATGCGTAC
>NZ_JBEOPV010000277.1:0-248 GCF_040310425.1 Pseudomonas sp. 65/3-MNA-CIBAN-0223 | reverse complement strand
CATTAATATAGCGCATATAGATTGAACATAGAGTGCAATCTATTGATAAACAAGATCTAACTTAAACAAACATAGCATTATATGACTTAAACTTCAGATCTTTGCCCCAAAAAATCGCCTTGGGCTGCACTCACACCAAGAATTTTTAACGTTTGCCATTCTTCTAAACATTCAACGCCCTCGGCAATCACTTTCACTTCGGCTCTATAAAGGCCACCAATGAGACTACGTATAAATAATTGATTTTC
>NZ_JBEOPV010000276.1:0-248 GCF_040310425.1 Pseudomonas sp. 65/3-MNA-CIBAN-0223 | reverse complement strand
CGATCAGGGCTGCAAGGTCAGGTTTCATTGGGCAAAGCAAAGAGACGACGAGACGGGTTGGCGAGCAAAGTCCGAAACATTCAGTCTAGATGAGGATCTCTACAACACCGTGCAGGCCTACAAGGCAATGGTTCTGGCGCAACTCTGGCAAACGTATCCAGACGGTGCCGACTGGAATGCAGCCATTGAGAATGTGCCCCTCTTTCGTCGGAAGCTGGATGATGATGATGCAGAACCTTGGGAGCGAG
>NZ_JBEOPV010000275.1:0-249 GCF_040310425.1 Pseudomonas sp. 65/3-MNA-CIBAN-0223 | reverse complement strand
GATGAATAATGCCACGTCCGGGTACTAGTCTGACAGTTCCTAGAAGGTGTCCGAGTAGCCGAAGGCGGTGCCGATGATGACGTTGGCGCCGCGCTGGATCAGCCGGTCCACCGCCGGGCGGATCGAGGAAGCGTTCTCCGGCACGCTCTCGACGTACTGGATCTTGGTATCCAGCTCGGTTTCGAGCTTCTGCCGCGCCTCGTCGAAGGCCTGGGTCCAGCCGCCGTCGTTGCGTGGGCTGATGTAGAG
>NZ_JBEOPV010000274.1:0-249 GCF_040310425.1 Pseudomonas sp. 65/3-MNA-CIBAN-0223 | reverse complement strand
CTACCGGATGTCCTTGAATGATGACGAAGTGTTGAAAATCTATTTCGATCTGCGCCGGTAATCGGCACAATTCGCGGCTTTTGCAAACGGGGCCGCCGGCTCCTATCCGGCGAAATCCCTTGGGGGCACGTAGACATGATCCAGACGCCGTATTACCTCATCGATAAACAGAAGCTCCTGGGCAATCTGGAGAAGATCGCCTACGTGCGCGAACAGTCCGGCGCAAAGGCGCTGCTAGCACTCAAGTGC
>NZ_JBEOPV010000273.1:0-249 GCF_040310425.1 Pseudomonas sp. 65/3-MNA-CIBAN-0223 | reverse complement strand
ATGACAACCCTGGCCGCCAGGCTGGAAATTGCCATCACCTTGAGCCTGAATACATTCTGGGGGGCTGGCGAGCCCTCCCAAGCCGACACGGAGGGGCAATTGGTCGCACTGCGACGACAAGTGCTGGCCCATCAACTGGCATTGCGCTCGGTGGACGGCACGTTGTCGGCGCATGCACAAACGCTGGCGCAGAACGTGCTCAAGTACCCAAGTGCTGCGGCACGTAATCAGGTGTTTACCCTCGACAAC
>NZ_JBEOPV010000272.1:0-249 GCF_040310425.1 Pseudomonas sp. 65/3-MNA-CIBAN-0223 | reverse complement strand
GGCTCGTACTGTCGTCGGTGATTTTGCGGATGCTATCTCGCAAGTTGTGAAATGGGTCATTGCTCTAGCGCCCTTTGGTATCTTAGGTCTAGTTGCCAATACCGTCGCGGAGACAGGCTTTGGTGCATTAGCGGGTTATGCGCGTATCTTAATGGTACTGGTCGGTTGTATGCTATTTATCGCCTTGGTCGCCAACCCCATTATCGTGCTGATTAAGACGGGCAAAAACCCTTACCCACTGGTATTCAC
>NZ_JBEOPV010000271.1:0-249 GCF_040310425.1 Pseudomonas sp. 65/3-MNA-CIBAN-0223 | reverse complement strand
ACGGTGTGGGGAATCTGCACGGGAGGGTTCTTCATTTTCGGCCTGTTCGTCGTGTTGAGCATGTTGGTTGGACGATAGATACAATTCGATCCGGTGGTGCGCTAGAGCTTTTTCTTCCTGGAGTAACGGGCCTGATCAGGGACTGCATCACAGTAAAGGCACTTTGATAGCACGGCATCTTTACTATTTTCAGCATCGTCGTACAATTGGCGCCAGCAAGCCGTCCTCATATTTTTGTCTTGAGGTCGG
>NZ_JBEOPV010000270.1:0-250 GCF_040310425.1 Pseudomonas sp. 65/3-MNA-CIBAN-0223 | reverse complement strand
TTCGTTGAAATAACGGCTGTTCAAGGACGAAGGCTTCGCGGCGCGGGGATAGGAGGCGAAGCCTACTGTAGCGGCTTCGCGACCGGAAGGCTCACGCCTGGCCAGTCGCGACGCGGATGATGTCGATCAATGCTGGGCGCCGTAGCCAGTAGTGGTGCAGCCCAGGCAACGGACGAAAGCAGCTTTGCCCGGCTCGACCACAAGAGCCTTGCCAGCCTCGCCGACGTTGCCACCCAACGCGGTGAACGGC
>NZ_JBEOPV010000269.1:0-250 GCF_040310425.1 Pseudomonas sp. 65/3-MNA-CIBAN-0223 | reverse complement strand
GGCATATAGTCGTGGAACACCCGCACGCCACTCTGACTTTCGACCTGCCACAGGCCATCTAGTTGCGCCGCCAACTCCCGTGGATCAAGGGGTTGCTGCGGCGTCAGGCTCTGCTTTTCGCCGGCCATGTCGTTCTTGCGCATTTTGCGGAAGTGGCCTTTGAGCAGGTTGCGGTAAATCAGCGCGTCGCGGTTGTAGAAGGCCAGAGACAACCAGCCACCGGGCGCCGTCAGTTGGTGCAGCACCGGCA
>NZ_JBEOPV010000268.1:0-250 GCF_040310425.1 Pseudomonas sp. 65/3-MNA-CIBAN-0223 | reverse complement strand
CCCTGCGGCTATCGCGGCATCGTACGAGGAAGCCGGCGCCGCCTGCCTCTCCGTGCTCACCGATCAGGTGTTCTTCCACGGAAGTGCATCGGATCTTCGCGCTGCGCGCGATGCGTCAAGCGTGCCGGTGCTTCGCAAGGATTTCATCGTGGACGCCTATCAGGTTTGGGAGGCGCGTGCGATGGGGGCCGATTGCATCTTGCTCATAGCGGCGGTCCTCGATGGCGGCGCGATGCGGGAACTCGAATGC
>NZ_JBEOPV010000267.1:0-250 GCF_040310425.1 Pseudomonas sp. 65/3-MNA-CIBAN-0223 | reverse complement strand
GCAGATCCGCGTCGCGGACAGCGCCCAGGTGGTGTCGGTCGAAACTGAGCGCGTGCGGGAAGGCCCGCCGCTGCCGTTCGACCTGGGGACCTTGCAGGAGGTGTGTTCCAAGCAGCTTGGGCTGGATGTGCAGGAGACCTTGGACATTGCTCAGGCCCTGTACGAGACGCACAAGGCCACGACGTACCCGCGCTCCGATTCGGGATACCTGCCCGAAAGCATGTTCGCCGAGGTGCCAACGGTTCTCGAC
>NZ_JBEOPV010000266.1:0-250 GCF_040310425.1 Pseudomonas sp. 65/3-MNA-CIBAN-0223 | reverse complement strand
TATTTACCCACGAGAAATTGAAGAAAAGCTCTACAGCCATAAGGACGTGCAAGACGCCGCCGTGTTTGGCGTGCAAAGTGACAAATATGGTGAGGAGGTGTGCGCCTGGATTAAAGTTCGCGCCAATGCCGACATTACCGAAGACGATATTCGTCATTTTCTAACTGAAAAATTCGCCTATTTTAAAGTGCCGCGCTACATCAAGTTTGTCGACCAATACCCCATGACCGTCACTGGCAAAATTCAGAAA
>NZ_JBEOPV010000265.1:0-250 GCF_040310425.1 Pseudomonas sp. 65/3-MNA-CIBAN-0223 | reverse complement strand
CGCCCCAACAACCCAGAAGAGCCATCCTCGGTATGCCCCGCCGCCACACGTGGCTGCGCATTGGGATAACCGCCTGGGCGTGTATGTTGTGGAAGGGCGTGACCTCTACTACCGCGAGCGGTTGTACTACCGGTGGGATGGGGATTGGCTCTGCGCTGGACGGCCGGATGGCCCTTGGGAGCCTGTCGCGCCGCCCAGCGTGCCGCCTGGTCTGCGTAATCGCTACTGATTACCTTGTGCTGGTCTGAAG
>NZ_JBEOPV010000264.1:0-250 GCF_040310425.1 Pseudomonas sp. 65/3-MNA-CIBAN-0223 | reverse complement strand
ACTTGAAGGCGTACGCCAGGCTGATCCAGCTGGCAAAGCCAATGGTTTCCCGGGAAACGCCAGCCTCGCGTAGCCACACCGAGAGCGTGGAGAACACCAATACAGCGGGAAGGCCGGCAGCGAAACCCAGCAACAGCAGGGCCAGCGTGGCGGGACTGGCGTAGGCGGCTAGCGCATCGCGCCAGGTTTCACGGGACATACATCGAGGTTCTGTACAGTTTGGACGAAGGGCGCACTCTAACCGCTGTGC
>NZ_JBEOPV010000263.1:0-250 GCF_040310425.1 Pseudomonas sp. 65/3-MNA-CIBAN-0223 | reverse complement strand
GACCAGGGTGCCGTCCTCGTCGCGCAGCGGAATGCGGGTGACCACGAAGTGCTCGTCGCCGAAGGCCATCAGGTCGAGCATGCTCGGCTGGCCGCTTTCCACCACCTCGCGCAGGCGGCTGGCCGGCAGCACTTCCTCGATCTCCTTGCCGAGCACGCTGGACGGATCGCGAATACCGACCTTCTCGGCGTACTTGTCGTTGATCCAGACGATGCGCGCCTGCCGGTTGACCGCGATGGTGCCCTCACAC
>NZ_JBEOPV010000262.1:0-250 GCF_040310425.1 Pseudomonas sp. 65/3-MNA-CIBAN-0223 | reverse complement strand
GGTTCGGCTGATGATAGAGAATGTAGTCCGCTCGGCGTGACTCGCCGCGGCTGTGCAGCTTCCCGCGCACGATGATGCGCCCTTTGGTGAAGCTGACTTCCTCACGGACCTGCTTCTGAAGATCCCAGCCCGCCATGGCGATCGCAGGCGAGATGAATTTGCTGCAGATATCCCGCTCGGATAATGACTTCTTGTCCATGCGCCGGTCCCAAAATCAATAGCAATTCGGACGCCCCGACAAGGGCGATAC
>NZ_JBEOPV010000261.1:0-251 GCF_040310425.1 Pseudomonas sp. 65/3-MNA-CIBAN-0223 | reverse complement strand
AGCGGATACTGCTCTCTGCTTCCTTCGCGATTCCTGTGCTCTCGGCAGCCGTCTTTGCTTACTTCGTACTCAGGAACCAGCCGGAGGCATTTAAGCTAGCGGCACTGACGTTCACGGCAGGCCTTCTCACGGTCGCTGCCATCGAAGATATGGTCTCCGAGGCTCACGAGAGCGGTGACGATACGCACATCTCACCGCTGGCTTTCATAGGCGGCTTCGTCCTGTTCGTTCTGGTATCAGCGGGCTTGGAA
>NZ_JBEOPV010000260.1:0-251 GCF_040310425.1 Pseudomonas sp. 65/3-MNA-CIBAN-0223 | reverse complement strand
GATCTGGAGCGCCCCGTTCGCGCTCGCGAACTACGTGGTGCTCGGCTACCTGCTCGGCATGCAGCGCGTCCGGCTCGCGCTCGTCGCGCAGGTGTTCATCAATGCGGTGAACATCGGTGCCGTGCTGCTCTATGTGTATGGTTTCGGCTGGGGGATCGCCGGCATCGGCGCCGCGACCGCCACCGCGGACGCGTGCGGCTTCGCGCTCGGTGCATGGATGCTGTGGCGGCTGCGGCCGCGCGGCCTTGCAC
>NZ_JBEOPV010000259.1:0-251 GCF_040310425.1 Pseudomonas sp. 65/3-MNA-CIBAN-0223 | reverse complement strand
CGTTTGGGCCGTTGGTAACCGCCCATAGCAGGTTCAGGTCAGGGTCGAAGGTCAGGCCCGAAAGGTTGTTGTCCACACCGGGAACCGGCTTAGCATCGAGCTCAACCCGATAGTCAGGCAGCCACACAGAGCGCTCCTGCCAATCGTCGGTGTGCCAGTGGGTCTTGATCCAGAAGTACAACCGATCATCAAGGTGATGGGTGCGGACTTGGAATACGGTAAGCAATACAAAGCACAGCAGTGCCCACATC
>NZ_JBEOPV010000258.1:0-252 GCF_040310425.1 Pseudomonas sp. 65/3-MNA-CIBAN-0223 | reverse complement strand
GGCCTTACCAGTCTGTAGGTGTTAATTAAACGTCAAATTCTCCCCCCCATCATTTGAGCTTAAAAATTGGCATTTTCACCCACATTCTCACCGACATAGTAAGCAATGATTTTCTTTCTCTGTTTATCAAGACGTAATAGCCCCAATCCATAATCGGTTGTGCGGTCATTATTGGACACTAAGGTCATATTTTCAGTGCCGATGGTTTGAACTCTTTGATAATATTTTCAGGAATACCACATAATCCAAGAC
>NZ_JBEOPV010000257.1:0-252 GCF_040310425.1 Pseudomonas sp. 65/3-MNA-CIBAN-0223 | reverse complement strand
GAGCAAGACTAATCTGTAAGGTTTTCATAAGATAATGGATAGCGGCTTTTGAGCTACCATAGGCTTCGGCACGAGCAAAAGGCACATAAGCAGAGGCTGAGCCGATACCGACCAAGCGACCTTTTGAAGCAATCAGCTTTGGCAACACCCCTTCGATGGCGTGCGATAACGTGCCCATATTGACTGACATGACTTTCATAAACACACTACTGTCAAAGTTTGGCATGTCTAAATACTCACACATGCCAGCAC
>NZ_JBEOPV010000256.1:0-252 GCF_040310425.1 Pseudomonas sp. 65/3-MNA-CIBAN-0223 | reverse complement strand
GTGCAATACCAAGACCACTACGATACGCATAGGTCAGCAGCTCACTGTCGAGGTTAAGCTCGTGCAGGGGCTGAAAGTTCTGTTCAGGATTGGCAATAATGACACTGCTACTACCAAATGTCGCAAAATAATCCGATTCGATTGGCGCTAGCTGCCCATGAGCATTAAGCTTATTAATGATTGGTAATAATAAAGTCGGCTCTACTGACTCTGTCAACAGTACAAATTCCACATAACGATCGAGGGTCATGA
>NZ_JBEOPV010000255.1:0-252 GCF_040310425.1 Pseudomonas sp. 65/3-MNA-CIBAN-0223 | reverse complement strand
ACTTGATGAGGCGCCCTTGTTCTCGAATGAGCATCGTTCGTCTCTGATTCCATGCGATCACACCAGAGCATAACAAAACAGTACGCCACGAGCGATTGAGCAACGGCTCATATCCTATCGCGTCATTGTCCGCCAACTACAATCTCACTGAGCTGAAACGCGCCGGTGCGTCGCGCATCCGGTTGAAAAGCTCACCTCCCGACCGCTTCATGTCGCCGCTTGCGGCGAGTCTCTTCGGTTGTCGTGATACTG
>NZ_JBEOPV010000254.1:0-253 GCF_040310425.1 Pseudomonas sp. 65/3-MNA-CIBAN-0223 | reverse complement strand
TGATGCGGGGTGTTGTTCTTATCTGATGCGGCGCCTACTATTGTGGGGGTGAGGGGAGTATGAGCGATTATCTGGTAACCCCCCCCCCCCCCACCCCCTCGCCCCCCCCCCCCCCCCCCCCCCTCCCCCCCCCCCCCCCCCACCGCCCGCCCGGCCCGCACCTCCCCCCCCCCCCGCCAGCCCCGCCCCGCCCACGGCTCCTGCCCCCGCCCCCCCCCCCCCGCACCCCCCCCCCCCCACCACCCCCCCCCGC
>NZ_JBEOPV010000253.1:0-253 GCF_040310425.1 Pseudomonas sp. 65/3-MNA-CIBAN-0223 | reverse complement strand
GGCTTTGCGCGCGGCGGTCTCCCCCCGCGGGACGACCAACACACGAGGGCCGGGTCGGTTGGGCACCTGCGGCGGCTCGTCGGGGTCGGGGGTGCGGGCGTGGGGTGCCTGGGGGGGGGGGGGGTGGGGGGGGGGGCGGGGGGGGTGGGGGGGGGGTTGGGGAGGCGGTGACCGTCGCGAAAAACCCCCACCGGTTTAAACAACACGCCCCCGCCCCCCCGCTCCCCCGGGCGCCCCCCCCCCGGGGTGAGCC
>NZ_JBEOPV010000252.1:0-253 GCF_040310425.1 Pseudomonas sp. 65/3-MNA-CIBAN-0223 | reverse complement strand
ACGAAAGGCTCCTCGATGGTCTGGGCCGGCGCAAATGGGGCAAGGCCTAGCAGGCCGCCCAGCAGCAGGGCGTTGAGCGGGGTAGAGCGCTTCGTCATGTGGATCATCCGTGAAGGTAGGTCTCAGGTCAGGTGCTGCAACTCGGGCAGCCGTTGTGCCGCCAGGTTGTTGCTCGGGGCGCGAGCCGGGGTCAGCACGTGGGAGATGGCCAGGCCCAGGAAAAGCGTGGCGATGGACACCTCCAGTACATCCG
>NZ_JBEOPV010000251.1:0-253 GCF_040310425.1 Pseudomonas sp. 65/3-MNA-CIBAN-0223 | reverse complement strand
GGACTGCACGCGGTGGACATGGTCCGCGACGTCGTGGAAATATGGTGTCATTTCGGCGCTGATGCAGGGAAAGTGGCCGCGAACGAGCTTTCGCACCAGCTCGGCCATAGCCCCGAGCGTGCGCTGGAACCGCGTGAGTTCGGACCTTAGTTCGAAGATTCGCGCCACCTCTTCTGGCCCGAGGAAATCGTGCAGCGACCGTCGCTCCATCGCCAGGACGTCGTCCTCGATCATTTCGAAGATGGGCAGATAC
>NZ_JBEOPV010000250.1:0-253 GCF_040310425.1 Pseudomonas sp. 65/3-MNA-CIBAN-0223 | reverse complement strand
CTATTTCGTGACAGCAACGGCGACGGCTGCGGCGACCTGCGCGGCATCACCGAGCGCCTCGACTACATCCGCGGCCTCGGCTGCACGGCCGTATGGCTGATGCCGTTCTATCAATCGCCATTCGACGACGCGGGCTACGACATCACGGACCATCTACAGGTGGACGAACGCTTCGGTGATCTGGCCGACATCGTCGCGCTTTTGGAGAAGGCCGAAGAGCTGGGCCTGCACGTCATCATCGAGCTGGTAGTGC
>NZ_JBEOPV010000249.1:0-253 GCF_040310425.1 Pseudomonas sp. 65/3-MNA-CIBAN-0223 | reverse complement strand
CGGTCTCGGTGCCCGAGCTGGTGCGTCTGACCGTGGGCGAGTCCGCACCGGCTAGCGAATACCAGCCGGCGACGCCGGGCGAGGTGCGGCTGCAGGTGCGGGATCTAAGGTCGACGGGTGGGAGTGGGCATGGCGCGCTTAATGGCGTGACGCTGAGCCTGCGCGCGGGCGAGATTTACGGCATCGCTGGTGTGGGCGGCAACGGCCAGAGCGAGTTGGCGAATTTGCTGATGGGCTTGCCTGAGCCCTGCGA
>NZ_JBEOPV010000248.1:0-253 GCF_040310425.1 Pseudomonas sp. 65/3-MNA-CIBAN-0223 | reverse complement strand
AGTCAGCGCTGCATGCGCGCGCGCTTTGTCTTCCTGTACGGGGCCGGACAGTGCACCGCGTGGGAGTTCAAGCAAGCGCTGCAGACAGGGGCCGTCATTCCAGAAGATGCTTGGTTCAGGCTCGGGCATTCGAGTGAAAGGCAGCTGTAAGCTGCTAGCTCGGTCCTGAACGGGAAGCGAAGCCTTGGAACGCAGCCCGAGGCGTTGCGCAAGTCTGGCGATTTGGGATGTCAGTAAAGGCATGGGCTCGGGC
>NZ_JBEOPV010000247.1:0-253 GCF_040310425.1 Pseudomonas sp. 65/3-MNA-CIBAN-0223 | reverse complement strand
AAGCAATACTGTCGGAACAGGCGAGACCTGCAGCAGAACAAGGCCGATAAGACAATGATTATCTCTGTGATCGTTTGAATGCTTGGCCCCTGCTGCACGAACTACAGACTAGCCAGGACACTGCAGGATCATTTCGACCCCCAAAATTCCAGCAAAGCATAAAATTATCAGGGCTGCCTTCCTAGCAATCTGGCAGCAATTTCAATTGCTCGAGGAACACAGAGATAACTTCTAGGCATTTATATTAGATGAT
>NZ_JBEOPV010000246.1:0-254 GCF_040310425.1 Pseudomonas sp. 65/3-MNA-CIBAN-0223 | reverse complement strand
CTGCAGGACTGACAGGCCGCGCTCGACGAGCTGAAGCCCACCCTACCCACGCCTCGGAAAGCCTAAGGTGGGCTTCAGCCCACCAATAGCGCGCTCCCTACAACCACCGCTGGCCAAACCCGCTCTGAGCACCAAACCCGCCTGCCGAAGCTCGACAGGCGAACTCGAAGCGCCTCGCTGGGCTCCAACCCTACAAGCCCCTCGAGCCGCCCGTATCAATGGACCTAGTCGTTGCCCGCCCCGAAGGCCTGTAT
>NZ_JBEOPV010000245.1:0-254 GCF_040310425.1 Pseudomonas sp. 65/3-MNA-CIBAN-0223 | reverse complement strand
CCACCAATACCAAGCATAATCAAATCACCACGCTCACGTGAGCTTAGCGTGATAGTCGGCAAAGTGCTGGCAAGTTCTAGAGCCTCTTCGCGTGCTTTACCTTTTAATAATAGTGGCTTTAGGGTGTCGCTACCATGAGGGGGTACTAGTTTTGAGGCTGCTTGATTGGGGACTGAAGATGTCATATTAATTTAAAACCTTAATGATGAGTGAGAAAGCTGAGTAAATGGGTTATAAATAGAATACGCATAGGC
>NZ_JBEOPV010000244.1:0-254 GCF_040310425.1 Pseudomonas sp. 65/3-MNA-CIBAN-0223 | reverse complement strand
ATTCCGGACAATGGCCGCTTCTACTTCGTGCACAGCTACTACATCGAGGCCGGCAATCCGCGGCAGGTGGTCGGTCGCGGCCATTACGGCAACGACTTCGCCGCCGCGCTGGCCGATGGCTCGCGCTTCGCCGTGCAGTTCCACCCAGAGAAGAGCCACACCCACGGCCTGCAGCTGCTGCAGAACTTCGCCGCCTGGGATGGTCGCTGGTAAATGAGCCGGGCCAAGCTCAAACCGCCGGTCCTGACGCTGGA
>NZ_JBEOPV010000243.1:0-254 GCF_040310425.1 Pseudomonas sp. 65/3-MNA-CIBAN-0223 | reverse complement strand
CCATTATTGGATCAGCGCTTACGTCACGCCGGTGATGAAAAACGGCGAAATCGTTGAGTATCAATCGGTGCGTACCTGTCCTAGCCCTGAGTGTGTGCAACTGGCCGAGGCTGATTACGCCGAGTTGCGCTCGGGGCGCACGCCGCTATGGCAGCGTCTGCCGCGGGTCAGGCTGGCGGGCAAGCTGGCGCTGTTTGTCAGCGCCGTGTTTGCCGGGGCGACGACGTTGGTCACTGTTTTGCTGCCGTCTATCG
>NZ_JBEOPV010000242.1:0-254 GCF_040310425.1 Pseudomonas sp. 65/3-MNA-CIBAN-0223 | reverse complement strand
AACTTGGGCATCAACGTCAGGTCGGCGGCCAAATCGCGGGTGATGTCTTCGCGCAGGGCGGCGATGGCTTGGCGCACGGCCAGGCAGCCGCCGTACTGTTCGCGGGCCAGAAACAAAAATTGCGAACGGTTGGCCGAGACTACATCGAGAAAGATGCGCACCGAGGCATCGATGATGCCGCCCATCACGAATTCGTTGTGGCGCACCAGGCGGATCGTGGCGCGGAAGGTCTGGCCGACTTCGCTGACCAACAC
>NZ_JBEOPV010000241.1:0-255 GCF_040310425.1 Pseudomonas sp. 65/3-MNA-CIBAN-0223 | reverse complement strand
CCATCACCCGGCGCATGCAGCGTCTGGGCGCCGTCGTACCAGACGTACTCGTAGTAGCGGTCGGTGAGGTTCTTCAGCTGCAGGTCGACGGCCAGCTGCTCGGTCAGCTGGTAACTGGCGCCCAGGTTGAACAGCACGTAGCCGCCGTACTTGCCCTGGGTGTTCTCGCGTTCGAGGTAGTAGTCGGTCTGGCCGTTGAGCCAGGCGCTGAGCTGCAGGTCCGGCGTCGCCTGGTAGGTGCTGCCGGCCGAGTAC
>NZ_JBEOPV010000240.1:0-255 GCF_040310425.1 Pseudomonas sp. 65/3-MNA-CIBAN-0223 | reverse complement strand
CCTCGAGGCTGGTCAGCGGCCCGCCGCCGCGAACGCCTGGAAACGCAGCTAGCCGATGCGGATTCGGTACTCGACGCCGCCCTCGCCGCCGGCTACTCCGGCACGCGGGCACCCTATGCGGACGCGCAGGCGCTGACGCCGGCCCAGCGCCGACGCAAAGGTGCGGGCGAAACCCTGCGCTATGCTCTGGCGCCCTGCCCGCTCGGCCTGTTGCTGGTCGCCAGCAGCGACAAAGGTATCTGCGCCCTGCTGTTC
>NZ_JBEOPV010000239.1:0-255 GCF_040310425.1 Pseudomonas sp. 65/3-MNA-CIBAN-0223 | reverse complement strand
CCTTGCTTACCATCATTTTCAGAAACTCTTTCTAAAACGTCTGGGAACTCATCTATGGCAATTATGACTGTGTCGCTACCATTTTTTAGGCTTTCATATAATAGATCCCGAATCACCTCATGGGTAATTATTGTTTTTTTGACTTCTTTTCCATTCAAATCCAAGTCAATATTAGTAGGACTGAGCGCTAAACTAAAATTAATATTTTTTGCTTTCTCAATGAATGCGTTTTTAATTTTGTCAAAACGTTTAACA
>NZ_JBEOPV010000238.1:0-255 GCF_040310425.1 Pseudomonas sp. 65/3-MNA-CIBAN-0223 | reverse complement strand
GGAAGGTGCAGTCACCGCCCTTGCGGAACACCGCGGACATGATCCGGGTAAGCGCCACGATCCACTGGAAATGGTCCATGTTCTTCGAATTGATGAAGATCTCGAATGGCCGACGCTGCTCGTGCGGAGTGCCGGCGTTGAGCACGATGTCGTTCACGGTGACGTACAGCGCGTGTTCGAACAGCGGTGACTTGATCTTGTAGGTCATGCCGATCAGCGTTTCCGGACGCTGCAGGCTCTCGTCCATTTCCACTA
>NZ_JBEOPV010000237.1:0-255 GCF_040310425.1 Pseudomonas sp. 65/3-MNA-CIBAN-0223 | reverse complement strand
GAAAGCTTGGCGGCATCAGCCAATAATGACACCATCGGCTGGGTATCTTGATATAGAAAATCATACATCGACACACGTGTCGGTGAAATAGTCGTCATAATCTGCTAGCATCAAAAAGTGTGCCCCTATATTACGGTGCCAAAAGCCTTGATACAATCCCTTAATAATAGAAAATCTCAATCATTTTGCTAATAATACTCCAAATGACAGCCGGAAGACCGCTATGACCAATAACGCAGACCTTGCTCCAAATAC
>NZ_JBEOPV010000236.1:0-255 GCF_040310425.1 Pseudomonas sp. 65/3-MNA-CIBAN-0223 | reverse complement strand
CACCAGCAGATATCCAGCACTTTCACGCCGAGCAATTCCGGCGGCAGTTCCTGGATAAGGTTGCGAAAGCACACCGTCAGCGTCGACAGCGGACGGCCCTGCATCAGTTCCAGCGCGGTGGCGTCCTTGCGCAGCTTTCCGGTGAGCTGCGGGCTCTGGATGATGCCCTGGCTGTTGAACATGAATGCATCGTGAAAGGTGATCACGTAGTCACGATGCTGCTCGAGAAAGTCCACCTGCTGCTGCAGTTTGGTC
>NZ_JBEOPV010000235.1:0-255 GCF_040310425.1 Pseudomonas sp. 65/3-MNA-CIBAN-0223 | reverse complement strand
CCCGTAGGGTGGGCTTCAGCCCACCAACTCACCAGCAACCTGTTCAGCCATGCTCCGGCGCCCGAGCCCAAAAGCGCTTCCGACCGAGGCGTGCTTAAACGTCCAACCGAGGACGTCGCTGTAACCCCACCTCACCCTAACGGTTTATAGGCTTGGCTAACCTGCTTCGACTGATTCAACCGAGTCAGTTCACCCGCCAAGCGCTCTCGTTCCGCGCGGCCGACTTGCTGAAGGTCGTCGTACAAAAGCGACAGC
>NZ_JBEOPV010000234.1:0-255 GCF_040310425.1 Pseudomonas sp. 65/3-MNA-CIBAN-0223 | reverse complement strand
CATCAGCTGGCTGGTGGACGCGATGCTGTCGGTGGGTTTGCTGATCAGCTTCCTGGCCGCGCTGTTGCTAAAGTCGCAGGGCTATGGCGAGTGGGCGGTCTACGTCGACCCGTTGATCCTGATCCTGCTGGCCCTGAGCATGCTGGCGCCGGCATTCAAGATTTTGCGCCCAGCGTTGCGCGAAGTATTGGGCATCGCGCCGGATCATTTGGACGACAAGGTCCGCGAAGTGATGGACGCGGCGCAGGCCAAGCA
>NZ_JBEOPV010000233.1:0-256 GCF_040310425.1 Pseudomonas sp. 65/3-MNA-CIBAN-0223 | reverse complement strand
CATTAAGGTACGACCATGCCAGCCACCAACGAAAGAGATGACACCCGGACGACCAGTTTTTGCACGAGCAATTTTGATACAGTTTTCAACCGCTTCTGCGCCAGTGGTTAAAAAGAACGCTTTTTTCTCACCGCTGATAGGGGCTTTTTCGCAAAGCTTTTCGGCAAGATCGACATAGCATTCATAGTTAATCATTTGTGCCGCAGTATGGGTAAACTTATCAAGTTGCTCATGGACACGCTGAGTGATTTTCGGA
>NZ_JBEOPV010000232.1:0-256 GCF_040310425.1 Pseudomonas sp. 65/3-MNA-CIBAN-0223 | reverse complement strand
CACTAACCCCAAAAAAACCGATAAAGGCACAGCCACTAAAACAAACGATAAGGTTTGCATCGCGGGTGTCCACTGACCAAATACCGCAATGTAAATGATGCTGGTGCCGGCTAAAATAGACAGATTACGTCCACCTAGGTAATGGCCAATTAAAAATGCACCGGCTGCAACGGCTGTCCATGGTAGTGCAGGGATTCGAGCCCATTCGTTTTCGCTCACAAAGTCCCAGCTAGTGAAGGCGACAACGGTTTTAACG
>NZ_JBEOPV010000231.1:0-257 GCF_040310425.1 Pseudomonas sp. 65/3-MNA-CIBAN-0223 | reverse complement strand
CCCCTGACAATGGCCAGATTCCGCCGCCGAACACCTTCACGTCACCGTATTGATCGACCAGACCTGGAAGAACCCGGTCAATCTCATCGCTTTCCAGCATGGGAATGGTCTGCGTAATGCTGCGGGCCTGGGCCTCGACCCGCGCCAGTTCCATCCCAATCTGCTCTCCAATTTCACTGACCTGCGACAGCACGATGGATTCACCTGCAGCCATGAGCTGTGGGGCAACGAAGCGCTTGATGCCAAGTATCGTGAGC
>NZ_JBEOPV010000230.1:0-257 GCF_040310425.1 Pseudomonas sp. 65/3-MNA-CIBAN-0223 | reverse complement strand
GTCCTGCGTCGCCCGTTGCAGGGCGGGCAGGAACGCGGCCAGGTGCGGCAGGCGCCCCGCCAGCGCGGCGCGCAGCGGCGCCGGATCATGACCGGTCGGGTCGGCGATCATTTCGTACAGCCACAGGTAGAGCGCGCCGAGCTCGCCCGGGGCGCGCGCGACGCCGTGCAGGCTGCACAGGCCGTCGTCGATCGCGAAGATCCAGCCATACGCGCGGCTCGTCGTGCACAGGCCGTCGAAGGTCGCGTGCGCATAGA
>NZ_JBEOPV010000229.1:0-257 GCF_040310425.1 Pseudomonas sp. 65/3-MNA-CIBAN-0223 | reverse complement strand
CCTTTAGCGAAGCTGGACAAGCTAACTCTGGAGGCGCTTGCCGAGCATCCTATAGTGACTTACGTATTCGGTTTCACCGGTCGTTCCAAGCTCGACGAGGCGTTCGGTCACCGCGGGCTTTCGCCCAAGGTTGTGTTCACGGCCGCCGATGCCGACGTGATCAAAACCTATGTGCGGCTCGGACTAGGGGTTGGGATCGTTGCGCGTATGGCCGTTGATGCCAAACTGGATTCGGATCTGGTGGTGCTGGATGCAAG
>NZ_JBEOPV010000228.1:0-257 GCF_040310425.1 Pseudomonas sp. 65/3-MNA-CIBAN-0223 | reverse complement strand
CGCTTCTTCCGTGATTGGCGTGCCAGTCAAGGGATCGAACTGCTTGCGGCCGTTCTCAACCACCTGGACCTGCTTGCAACCGACGACTCTACGCCCTTGCAAAGGAGCAAGTACATGCGGCATGCCAACGTTCGGGAACACGGTGTTGTTAACGCCGTAGGGTCGCGCTGGATCCTCATAGAAGCTACGCATGTACGAGTACAGCCAGTCGTTACCACGAACACGCGCAACCAGCGTCAAGTCTGGAGGCGCAGCGC
>NZ_JBEOPV010000227.1:0-258 GCF_040310425.1 Pseudomonas sp. 65/3-MNA-CIBAN-0223 | reverse complement strand
AATGGAGCCAACCCATTATTCAAAACCTCGTTATTGAATCGTCAAATGCGCCAGCTAGCCATCAGAGGCTTACGGTCCGGGTGGAATCCTGTCGTCCATTCATCCTGCGCAAAAGCGCCTTGGCAACATAAACAATCAGTGCGCCGAGGCTGAACAATGCGATGAAGGGGTCCAACAGGTAATCCCAATAATTGGGGGAAGGCTTGAGGCCCAGGCTGAATGCCAGTGTTGCCAGCCCCAGCATGCACACACCCAACC
>NZ_JBEOPV010000226.1:0-258 GCF_040310425.1 Pseudomonas sp. 65/3-MNA-CIBAN-0223 | reverse complement strand
ATCTTGGGCGTAGTCAGCTTCTTGAGTCGTATGCGAGAACAGCTTTACGGTTGATATGTTGGTATAACTATCGACAATACGGCCGGTCATTGTTGAACGAGCATCGGCTTGTTCTGTCGATATTGCTTTCAGCTTTGGAACGAGTTTCCATTGAATCAACACGTAAGCCGCTAACCAAACGAGCATGGGTAACATTAAACGAACGTCAGCAGTGGCAATCATGACCAACATCGAGGTGAAATACACCAAAATGTACAT
>NZ_JBEOPV010000225.1:0-258 GCF_040310425.1 Pseudomonas sp. 65/3-MNA-CIBAN-0223 | reverse complement strand
TAACAGCCCCATGTGAAACAATAGCGTAATCAGTATTGGTGATCGCAGGTAACTTACAATTCAAAAATGAACTACTTCTTCGCCCTGTAACAGGGATAATGATCGCATCTGATTTGATCATTACGTTTAATAATTTTTGTTGTTGTACTGAAGAATAAGCATAGGGTTGACCGTTCATGTCCACTGTAGAAGGGATCATATGTTCACTAACTTGCCCTTTTACACTCGCAAATAATGTATCGTCTAAGTCAGTAAATA
>NZ_JBEOPV010000224.1:0-258 GCF_040310425.1 Pseudomonas sp. 65/3-MNA-CIBAN-0223 | reverse complement strand
AAGCAGGACCGAAGGAGACTCGCATGACCGAAGCCGTAATCGTATCGACCGCACGCACGCCGCTGGCGAAATCCTGGCGCGGTGCATTCAACATGACGCACGGCGCGACGCTCGGCGGCCACGTGGTCGCGGCCGCGCTCGAGCGCGCGAAGCTCGACCCCGCCCGCGTCGAGGACGTGATCATGGGCTGCGCGAACCCCGAAGGCGCGACGGGCGCGAACATCGCGCGGCAGATCGCGTTGCGCGCCGGCTTGCCGG
>NZ_JBEOPV010000223.1:0-258 GCF_040310425.1 Pseudomonas sp. 65/3-MNA-CIBAN-0223 | reverse complement strand
CCTTAGGTCTTACTGGCTGCCAGAGTTTGCCTGAGAAGCCACATTTGCCTGAGAGCCAAGCGTTATCAGCGCGTGTTAATGCTTTATATCAGCAAGACAGCAAACTTAAAAATAATGACAGTACTAACAATAAGAATAATGGCGGTGAAAATACGGATCTGGTCGCGGCCATTAGTGAACAGAACAACGTTCACCCTGATTTGTCCGGCTATCATCCGATTGTGACTGGCGCCAATGCTTTTGCTTCGCGCAGTATCC
>NZ_JBEOPV010000222.1:0-258 GCF_040310425.1 Pseudomonas sp. 65/3-MNA-CIBAN-0223 | reverse complement strand
CGCCACCACCGTCCTGTGCGCCTGCAGCACATCGCCGGCATCGGCGTCGATCGCATGGGTTCGATCGCCGATCATGCCGACGTCGACCTTTTGCGACTCGAAAATCTCGATACCGACATCCCGCCCACCTCGGAGGCGCTCGCCGTCACCCGAGAGGCCATCCAGCGAGACTCGGCCAACTCCTATTTGCCATTCGTCGGTCAGGATCGGCTACGCGCGAGCGCTGCCGCCCACGTGTCGGCACTGTCGGGGCAGCGC
>NZ_JBEOPV010000221.1:0-259 GCF_040310425.1 Pseudomonas sp. 65/3-MNA-CIBAN-0223 | reverse complement strand
CGTGGAGATGGTGTGCCCGATCGGCGTCGCGGGCATCGTCGACAAGGCGCCGGGCGCGATCGCGGTGGCCGTCTGCGCGGAGCTGCTGCAGGCCCGCTCGGGCATGCCGGTGGCCGCTGCGAAGGCAGTCGCGGCCGGGCGCGCGCGCGACGATGTGAGTTGCGTGCGATAAGACGCCGACCCCGCGCGGCCGGCGCACGGCCGCGCGTTTTTGCCTACACTGCACGGCAACGCGCGGCAGCGGGCCGCGCTTCATCTC
>NZ_JBEOPV010000220.1:0-259 GCF_040310425.1 Pseudomonas sp. 65/3-MNA-CIBAN-0223 | reverse complement strand
CGGCGTCGACTGCGCTGTCGTGGTTGGCCAACTCGCGGATTCGTCTCTCCGCAGTCGGCGCGTCGGTAGCTTTCACGCGCTGACGGTTGCGAGCCCTTCGTATCTCGCGCGGCATGGGATACCGCGGGATCCGGAAGGGCTGCGAGATCACGAGATAATTCATTACACGCCACGACGCTTCGGGCCGACGCGCGAATTTCGATACATGGTCGGAGGAGAGGAGGTGCGTCTGAAGTTCCCCGAGCGCATCTCTGTAAAC
>NZ_JBEOPV010000219.1:0-259 GCF_040310425.1 Pseudomonas sp. 65/3-MNA-CIBAN-0223 | reverse complement strand
CGATCTCTATCGACTGAGGGCGGCTGGCGAAGAGCAATCGCTGCTGTTCGATGCGAGGATTGCTGTCGAGGTGCTCTTGAAGCTTGTAGCCCTCACGAATACGTTCCCAGATGTTTTCATGCTCGGCGACGGCCGTAGTGTCCGTCAGCCAGATGGGTTCCTGTGCCACCGGCACCGCCACGCGTCTAGTCTGTTCGCGCGTGTCGTCACGCACGGCGTTACTCTGACAGCCCGCTAGGGCTACGCATATGGCTAGAGC
>NZ_JBEOPV010000218.1:0-260 GCF_040310425.1 Pseudomonas sp. 65/3-MNA-CIBAN-0223 | reverse complement strand
AGCGCGTCATTGGCAATCTGCACCACGAGCTCACGGGTCGGCGCGATGATCAGCGCGCGCGGCTCGCCCATGTAGCGATCTTTCGGCGGCGGTGTATCGAGCAGCTGCGTTATGGTGGAAATAAGGAAGGCGGCCGTCTTGCCGGTGCCGGTCTGGGCGCGGCCAATGGCGTCTCTTCCGGCGAGGGTGTAGCCGAGCACCTGGGCCTGGATCGGTGTGCAGTAAGGGAATCCCAGATCGTGAATCGCATGCATCAGCTC
>NZ_JBEOPV010000217.1:0-260 GCF_040310425.1 Pseudomonas sp. 65/3-MNA-CIBAN-0223 | reverse complement strand
CCTCTGACCATTTGGAGAAACACCTCAACATGGTCATGCACAAGTCGCGCGGATATTCATTCGCACCGCATCGCGCACTAAGGTGCAGCACCACGGCAGCTTACGCGGCCTAACGTGCAATGCAGTGCAACCCTATTCCGGCCTCGCCTAGTGCGGGGCTTTCTTGTTATCGCACCCATTAGAGGAAGACGCGATGCCGACCAATGAAGCAGCACTCGAGCAAGAGATCCAAGCCAAAGGCCTGAATGCGCCACGACTTA
>NZ_JBEOPV010000216.1:0-260 GCF_040310425.1 Pseudomonas sp. 65/3-MNA-CIBAN-0223 | reverse complement strand
GTGGTGCCCGTGGACTGGTTCGCGATCATCTTCAACCCATCCTTTCCCTATCGCTTGGCGCATATGGCGGTGGCTGCTTTCCTTGCCACGGCCTTCTTCGTCGGCGCTTCGGCAGCCTGGCATCTGCTACGCGGTAAGGACACTCCGGCGATTCGCAAAATGCTATCGATGGCCATGTGGATGGCCCTGCTCGTGGCCCCAGTGCAGGCGGTTATCGGCGATTTTCATGGCTTGAATACACTGGAATACCAGCCTGCGAA
>NZ_JBEOPV010000215.1:0-260 GCF_040310425.1 Pseudomonas sp. 65/3-MNA-CIBAN-0223 | reverse complement strand
CCCCAGCACTTCGCATATTCGGAAGTTCGGGTTGAGAAACTTCTCCAGATATGCCTACCCTAATAAGGAATTCAATCAACAACCCCAAAGGCATTGTTTTGAGTTTCCCCACCGTAGTGCTCCGTCGCCCAACCGACGGCGACGGTTACAACCTGCATCAGCTGGTGGCGCGCTGCCAGCCCCTCGATACCAATTCGGTCTACTGCAACCTGCTGCAGTGCTCCGATTTCGCCGACACCGCCATCGCCGCAGAGAACGCC
>NZ_JBEOPV010000214.1:0-260 GCF_040310425.1 Pseudomonas sp. 65/3-MNA-CIBAN-0223 | reverse complement strand
ACGGCGGTGGCATCGATCGAATCGGTAATGGTGGTAACAGCCGGCGTAGTGCTCGGCACCAGGTTTTCAAAGTTGCCACCAGTAGCGCCAGTGATCGTAGTGCTGACAGTGCTGCCGTTGACATAAACGTCATTAGCCGGAGTTTCGACCACGACGGTGCCGGTAGTCTGACCCGCACCAATGGTGATGACCGAGCCATTGCTCAAGGTCACAGTCACCGGAGTGCCGGCAGGATTGGTCAGGGTCGCGGTGTAGGTAAT
>NZ_JBEOPV010000213.1:0-261 GCF_040310425.1 Pseudomonas sp. 65/3-MNA-CIBAN-0223 | reverse complement strand
GTATTAAAGGGGCATTAATAAAGTGACGGCGGCTTTTGGCCGATTCTGTTGAAAAAGTAGGTTTAGCGGCGGCCTGCCGATCAGGTGTGCCTGCTGTCGAAGTGGCTGCAAGCCACTTCAAGTTGCCTTTCGGCGTTTCACTGAGCGTCCTTGCTCAGGTTTGAGGGTTAATTTGAGGGTTTCTGCCCGCAGCAGGCGTACCTATCCCGTGAGCGGTGGCCCTTGAGGCAAAAGCTTGGCCATGCGTCGCAGGTTCTGCAC
>NZ_JBEOPV010000212.1:0-261 GCF_040310425.1 Pseudomonas sp. 65/3-MNA-CIBAN-0223 | reverse complement strand
ACTAGGCTCTGTGAATACATTCAGCATTCGCTCTTGCTTACTATCGCGATAGTCAAAAAACCAAGCATCTTGTTGTTGGTTTAATATGCGTAAAAACCCATCTTGGTTGTAGTAGGCCGCGGTTTCACGGTCGGCATAAGATGCTTGAGCTAAATCATATTGATTTTTTATGCTATTAAGTTCAGCTATAACAATTTTTTCTTGGTCTGCAGGTCGGCCATTTTCAAGCCATTCAAGCAACATTTTACTATTAGCTAGCTG
>NZ_JBEOPV010000211.1:0-261 GCF_040310425.1 Pseudomonas sp. 65/3-MNA-CIBAN-0223 | reverse complement strand
CTGCAGGTCAACCTTTCCCAGCCGCTACGCCTGCGGATCGAACGCAACGACGCAGAGCCAAGCACATGGCGCGCACAGGGGCCGCTGGACCTCCGCCTGGGGCGACTGGAGCACCCACAGCTGATCGCCCAGGGCTGGCGCTGGAATAGCCAGCTGGACATAGACACAGCGCGCCTGAGCGGAACCGGGCCGTTGAGCAACGACGCCGGACTAAGCGTGGCAACCAGCCTGAACAAGCCCTGGAACGGCGCGCTGCAGGTA
>NZ_JBEOPV010000210.1:0-261 GCF_040310425.1 Pseudomonas sp. 65/3-MNA-CIBAN-0223 | reverse complement strand
ACTTGACCAACAGTTGCGCGACAGCTTGGCTGATCTGCGCCTGAGCAACGAAGAGCGCGACGAGTTGCGTCAGCTGGGCAGCGAGCTGACAGTTGACCAGATACGCTTCCTGCGTAATCGGGCTTTCGCCTTGGTGCGCGAGCTTAGCCGTGAGCCGGCGAACGTTGAGCCTGCGCTTACATGGCTGGAGCAGGTGATCAAGACGCTCGACTCCTGCTCCACTCCAGTCAGGGTAGAGCAGGCCAGCGCACACTTCAGTCC
>NZ_JBEOPV010000209.1:0-261 GCF_040310425.1 Pseudomonas sp. 65/3-MNA-CIBAN-0223 | reverse complement strand
GCATGGTGGCGACCGGGATACTGTTTGCATATACAGTATCATGACCGCGCATGCCGGCAACGTCCGTCTGGCGGGGCGGTTCATGCGCATTATCGGATAAGCTGGACGTCACTCATCAATTGCACATCGAGGTTCGGATGCAGCAGAACACCCATAGCACGCTGATCGGCTATCTCCGGTGGATATTCGGTTTTCTCGGGTCCCACCGTTTCTACTACGGCAAACCCATCACCGGCACCATCTGGTTCTTCACCCTCGGCC
>NZ_JBEOPV010000208.1:0-261 GCF_040310425.1 Pseudomonas sp. 65/3-MNA-CIBAN-0223 | reverse complement strand
GCTTTGGTTTAAACTTCATTTGCAGAAAGTAATCGCGCAGAGGCGGGATCAGCCCGATCACGCGGAAGGTGCTGGTAATGAGTTTGGCGCGCAAGGCTGAAGCCGGCGCCATGACCACCCCGAGATTCAGCGCCAGCTTGATCAGCGCCCAGGCATGATCGCGGCGTTCGCTTTCATAGGTCTCGAGGGCGCTTTTCGCCATTTGTCCCCGGAGTACCGCCACAAGTTTCCAGGCGATGTTATGCGCATCACGCACACCAC
>NZ_JBEOPV010000207.1:0-261 GCF_040310425.1 Pseudomonas sp. 65/3-MNA-CIBAN-0223 | reverse complement strand
CAACCAAGGAGCACTGCCAGTGAGCCCGCTGGCGTTTCGATAAGCCGTTGTGGCTCTGGGATCGGCGCAACGCTATAGCGCCGCTCGTAGCGGCTCAGCTTCTGTTTGTACTGCAAGGCGCCGAGTGCTCTGCCATGTGCGTCGAAGGTCAGGCTAACCTGTCTGAGTGGACCGTCACCAATCCTAAGGTGGGCATTCTCCAGATACGGTTCCGGTAATACGATCGAGCCCGCCACCAGCGTAACGCCAAATTCCTTGGCC
>NZ_JBEOPV010000206.1:0-261 GCF_040310425.1 Pseudomonas sp. 65/3-MNA-CIBAN-0223 | reverse complement strand
GATTGGCGGTGTGCCTCAGAACTTCTCGGTGTCGGCGCGCCTGGGCCAGACACCGTTTTTTGTGATCGAGGCCGATGAATACGACAGCGCCTTTTTCGACAAGCGCTCCAAGTTCGTCCACTACCGCCCGCGCACGGCGATCCTCAACAACCTTGAGTTTGATCACGCGGATATCTTCCCCGATCTGCCGGCGATTGAGCGGCAGTTCCACCATTTGGTGCGCACCATTCCCAGCGAAGGCCTGGTCATTCATCCCACCAC
>NZ_JBEOPV010000205.1:0-262 GCF_040310425.1 Pseudomonas sp. 65/3-MNA-CIBAN-0223 | reverse complement strand
ATCACGCGCCGCCGGGCCCATGGCACGGGAAACGCAGGCGGCCAGATAGACAACGCGCGGACGCTCATCCTGAGCGGCGGGCTGGGGCAGGTGCAGGCGCTGCAGGGGCTGCGGCATGGCCGGTGTCCATTGCGGGACGCGGCCCTTGCTGACGTTGCTCATGCTCGCGGACAGCTTGGCCAGGCGCTTGGTGCCGAGGATGATGTGCGCGCCGTTGGCGGCATGCAGCATGAAGCGGGTGCCCTGTACGGCGGTGCTGAAA
>NZ_JBEOPV010000204.1:0-262 GCF_040310425.1 Pseudomonas sp. 65/3-MNA-CIBAN-0223 | reverse complement strand
CCAATTTGGCGACCAAATTTAATCGCAGTTGATGGGTCTACCATGCCAGCATTGTTTTGATAATCAAGTTGTTTACGTACGGTATCAACCTTAGTCATATCAATAAAGCGGAACTTACCAGAGCGTAATAACTTGTTGCTAATGGTGTCGGTCACTGATTCTGTATCGATATGCTCAGAGGTTTTGTTTTTGATTTTATCCACAAACACAATTGGGCGGTTACTTTGTGTCATCACCACCACAGGAGGGAATGCCATCATAC
>NZ_JBEOPV010000203.1:0-262 GCF_040310425.1 Pseudomonas sp. 65/3-MNA-CIBAN-0223 | reverse complement strand
CCTGGCCGGCATGGCCTCCGAGGAAATGGACAACGCCTACCAGATTCCCGGCAAATACCCCAAGGGTGCGTACCTGCTGGTATTCGATCCGCTGGACGGCTCCAGCAATATCGACGTGAACGTTTCGGTTGGCACCATCTTCTCGGTATTGCGCTGCCCGGACGCGAGCTTCAGCCAGAACGATGCGCTCGGCGAGGAAGCCTTCCTGCAGCCGGGCTCCAAGCAGGTTGCTGCCGGTTACGCCATCTACGGCCCGCAGACC
>NZ_JBEOPV010000202.1:0-262 GCF_040310425.1 Pseudomonas sp. 65/3-MNA-CIBAN-0223 | reverse complement strand
GCTGTGGCTCACCGCGCTTGACCGCTGGACGAGGTTGGCTGAGCGCGCGGGCGACCGGTACGGTAACGCTGAACACGCTGCCTTTGCCCGGCCAGGAGCGCACTTCCAGCGGGTGTTCGAGGACATGGCAGAGACCGTCGGCGATCGCCAGGCCCAAGCCCAAGCCCTTTTCGGCGCGGGTCTGATGGCTGTCCAGGCGCTTGAACTCCTCGAAGATCACCTTCAGTTTGTCGTGGGGTATGCCAGGCCCGCGGTCCCACAC
>NZ_JBEOPV010000201.1:0-262 GCF_040310425.1 Pseudomonas sp. 65/3-MNA-CIBAN-0223 | reverse complement strand
GATCCAAGACCTCCTCGAACCCATCAGGTCCACCGTAGTAAGGATCAGGCACCACATCAGCTCCCAGGCCATAGCGGCGCAGCATCAGGTCGAGATCAGCTCGGCCATGAGCCGGTCGCATTGCACGCAGATAAGCCAGATTGTCGTGATCCATCGCCAGAATCAGATCGAAACGCTCGAAATCCTCAGGCTGCACCTGACGAGCGCGCAAGGCTGCGAGCTGATAGCCCCGCCGCCCCGCTGCCTCGCAAGTGCGCGAATC
>NZ_JBEOPV010000200.1:0-262 GCF_040310425.1 Pseudomonas sp. 65/3-MNA-CIBAN-0223 | reverse complement strand
ACCGTACCTATCCAAAATATTCACAAGTCTTAGTATTCAAGATACTCTCTAATAGGGCGTTTCTTAAATTGTGAAGGATCCTTTTTGAGACGATTAATCATTTCAAACTCCCAAGCGTTCGGATCTTGACCTGCTGGACTAGTAGAACTAACCAAATGATTATAATCGGCAACAAAGCTAGGATTACGGGCAATACGCCCCAGCTGCCTATCATTTAATCCTTCAACCGTAAACATATCAGATGTATTACCGTCTCTTCCAC
>NZ_JBEOPV010000199.1:0-263 GCF_040310425.1 Pseudomonas sp. 65/3-MNA-CIBAN-0223 | reverse complement strand
ACATACGCCTGGCGCGCCGCGGAGTCATCGGTGCGCAGGTAGTGTCCGAGGTTTTTCTGCAGGTGCTTGGCATCCTTGACCGCGTCCACCAGCTGCAGCGCCGCAACCTGGCAGCTCAACCAGAACGCCTGGTGGCTCTCGTCCAGCGGCAGCTCCAGACGCCCCATGAAGGTCAGCAGATCGGAATACACGCCCTTGATGTGCCGCTGATACAGCCGCTCGGCATCCAGGGCCTGGGCATCTGGCTTCGCGTTGATCAGCGC
>NZ_JBEOPV010000198.1:0-263 GCF_040310425.1 Pseudomonas sp. 65/3-MNA-CIBAN-0223 | reverse complement strand
GGTGAAGGCTCTGGCCTGGTGTCCGTACGGGGTGAAGTTTTCGGGCATCCACTCGAGTTCGTCGGCGGAGTACCTTGGGGCCGGTGCGAAGGGCATCCGGGTACGCAGGTAAGGCCCTTTAAAGATGCCCTCATCAGGGTCGCGCAAGAACTCATCGAGGGCGCGTTGGGCATCGGCGTCGGACAGGGCAAAGGTTGTCGTGAGGTAGTCCAGTAGGGCGTTCTGGAGCTTGGCCGCCTGCTTCGGGGGGACGAGTTCACTCA
>NZ_JBEOPV010000197.1:0-263 GCF_040310425.1 Pseudomonas sp. 65/3-MNA-CIBAN-0223 | reverse complement strand
GAGCAGCAGGGCGTCATGTCGGGAAAGGCCCAGGCAGCGCAGCAATGCACTGGAGTCGAAGCGGCGCGTGGCGAACCGGGCGGCGGAGAGGGCAACTGCCACCCCGGCCAGCAGAATCGCGGCAAGACTGGCGAGGTTCAGGTAGCGCTCGGCGCGGCCAAGCGCGCCGCCGATTTGGCGATTACTGTCGTTGGCCGTTTCGATGCGCTGATGTGCTTGTAGCGCTGCCTCAACAGACTGTTGATAGGTCGCCAGTGCGGTGC
>NZ_JBEOPV010000196.1:0-263 GCF_040310425.1 Pseudomonas sp. 65/3-MNA-CIBAN-0223 | reverse complement strand
GCCCAGCTGCCTGGCAATGGCACTGGCGGTCACGCCGTGGTCGCCGGTGATCATCACCACGCGAATGCCAGCTGCACGGCACTGCGCCACCGCACGGATCGCCTCGTCACGCGGCGGATCGATAATGCCGACCAGCCCGAGCAGTGTCAGCTCGCTGGCAACGTCGGCATGCTCGATCGCCTCCTTGCCGGCCGGCAGCCTGCGCCGCGCCAGGGCCAGCACGCGACGACCGGCCCGCGCCTGCGCCTCGACCTGTTCATGCC
>NZ_JBEOPV010000195.1:0-263 GCF_040310425.1 Pseudomonas sp. 65/3-MNA-CIBAN-0223 | reverse complement strand
ACTATTAAGTGATGACGGCAAATGGGTTTATGGCATTAGCGATGCGTCTGGCGAACAAGAAATTTGGCAATATCCTGCCGACGGTTCTGCTGGTGCTAAGCAGCTCACTAAAGATGGCAGCACTTTACGCACCAGCTTGTCGTTATCTCCCAATGGCCGTTATTTAGTGCATGACGATTACATGGGCAATGTATGGTTACTTGATTTAAGCCGCAACAATAACCAAAAAATCATTCAAAATGGCGAGGGTTTAGGCCCTTACC
>NZ_JBEOPV010000194.1:0-263 GCF_040310425.1 Pseudomonas sp. 65/3-MNA-CIBAN-0223 | reverse complement strand
AGATCACCGCGACGAACGTGCGCGAGATTCGCTACGACCCAGCCATGTTCCAGTTCGATGGCCTCGAGATCGATCCGGCCGCGCTGGAGGGGCTGGGCTTTGCCGGCTTCAAGGTGCTCTATCCGCTGAACAAAAAGGACAAACAGGACGAGGTGATGACCCTGCTTGGCGCCAGCTACTTTCGCATCGTCGGCAAGGGCCAGTGGTACGGCCTTTCCGCGCGCGGGCTGGCTATCGACACGGCGCTGCCGGTGGGCGAGGAG
>NZ_JBEOPV010000193.1:0-263 GCF_040310425.1 Pseudomonas sp. 65/3-MNA-CIBAN-0223 | reverse complement strand
CCGTCGCACAGCTCAAGGATTACATCGGCAAGGAACTGGGCCACTCCGAGTGGCTGACCGTCGATCAGCAGCGCGTCAACCAGTTCGCCGACTGCACCGGCGATCACCAGTTCATCCACATCGATGCCGAAAAAGCCGCGCAAACACCGTTCGGTGGCACCATCGCCCATGGTTTCCTGTCGCTGTCGTTGCTGCCGATGTTGTCTGGCGACCTTATGGTCGTGCCGGAAGGCACGCGGATGGGCGTCAACTATGGGCTGGAC
>NZ_JBEOPV010000192.1:0-263 GCF_040310425.1 Pseudomonas sp. 65/3-MNA-CIBAN-0223 | reverse complement strand
GCATTTGCCTACATCCTCTACTTCCGGCTGCTGGCGGATATCGGACCGGTGAAGACCCTGACGGTAACGTTTCTGATCCCGCCGTTTGGCGTTCTGTGGGGCGTGCTGCTTCTGGACGAGCCGCTGTCGTGGGCTTATGTACAAGGCGGCGCGCTGATCGCACTGGCGCTGTGGCTAATCTTGCGCCAAACACCCGCCACCCAGACACAAGCCGATTTGCGGCGCAGCTGATTCCGCCAGCTACGCCGCGCGCATTACTGCAC
>NZ_JBEOPV010000191.1:0-264 GCF_040310425.1 Pseudomonas sp. 65/3-MNA-CIBAN-0223 | reverse complement strand
GTACATCATCGAGCCGTCGAGGTTGAACGAATAGCCCATCGGCATCACGAAGCTCGAGATCTTGCGGCGCACGCCGAACCGGTCGAGCGCGTCGAGGATCTTCGGATACGCGGCTTCCGAGCTCGCGGTCGCGAACGACAGCATGAACGCTTCCTTGATCAGCACGAGCAGCTTGAACACGCGGCGACCGAGGAACAGCAGCCCGGCCGTGACGAGCGTGGCCCACAGCAGCACGAGGCTCGCGTAGAAGTCGCCCATGAACAC
>NZ_JBEOPV010000190.1:0-264 GCF_040310425.1 Pseudomonas sp. 65/3-MNA-CIBAN-0223 | reverse complement strand
GTACAACAGCGTAAAAGCGTAAAGACGGTTTCATGGCCTGTCTCCTTCGATCGAGTCGAGTTCCCGGCTCCACGACAAGCCGTTGATGTAGATGCCCAAGGGATTGCGGCGCAGCCGCTCCTCGGTGCGCGGCGCTTGCAGCACGATCGAGACCACCGCCGTCCAGCGCTCCAGTCCTGCCGCTGCGCCGTTGACGTAGCGGCGCTCCGTCCACCGCACCTGAAATGACGCATAGCTTGCGCGCACGACGCTGTTGACCTGTAC
>NZ_JBEOPV010000189.1:0-264 GCF_040310425.1 Pseudomonas sp. 65/3-MNA-CIBAN-0223 | reverse complement strand
CCCACCTGCTGCATGCCGCGCTGCGCGAAATTCTCGGTGAACACGTCAGCCAGAAGGGCTCGCTGGTGGACAGTCAGCGCCTGCGCTTCGACTTCAGCCACTTCGAGGCGATCAAGCCCGAGCAGCTCCGTGCGCTGGAAGATCGTGTCAATGGCGAGATCCGCCGCAACTCTGCCGTGGAGATCGAGGAAACCGATATCGATACCGCCAAGGCCAAGGGCGCGATGGCGTTGTTCGGTGAAAAGTACGGCGACTCCGTACGGG
>NZ_JBEOPV010000188.1:0-264 GCF_040310425.1 Pseudomonas sp. 65/3-MNA-CIBAN-0223 | reverse complement strand
GTCTTCACCCGTCCGTCCATCATCTCCGGGAAACCCGTGTAATCGGCCACTTCGACGGCAGCGATACCGTTGTCACGCAGCAGCTTGAAGGTACCGCCGGTGGAGAGGATCTCAACACCGAGGGCTTCGAGCTCGCGGGCGAAGTCGACGACGCCGGTCTTGTCGGACACGCTGATCAGCGCGCGGCGCACGGGGAGGCGGGTGGTTTGGTCGGTCATTGACGTTTCCTAGAGGCTACAGGCTTGAGTCCGCACAACTGGCAGG
>NZ_JBEOPV010000187.1:0-264 GCF_040310425.1 Pseudomonas sp. 65/3-MNA-CIBAN-0223 | reverse complement strand
CAGTCCCTACATTCATTACATTGTCGAGCGGCTCGAAGAGCGCGACATGCCTCTCGAGCTGGCACTGCTGCCAATTATCGAAAGCTCTTACGACCCCTTTGCCTATTCCCCAGCTCATGCGGTTGGGCTTTGGCAGTTCATCCCCTCGACGGGTCGTCAATTCAATCTTCGTCAGACCAACTGGTACGACGGCCGCCGCGATATCACGGCGTCGACCAACGCCGCGCTACGTTATCTGAGTTATCTGCACGGCCTGTTCAATGG
>NZ_JBEOPV010000186.1:0-265 GCF_040310425.1 Pseudomonas sp. 65/3-MNA-CIBAN-0223 | reverse complement strand
CATTCAAACTCAGCTAACGTGGCTAATTTTGTTATTACACTATTAGCACTTATTATCCTTACCTATAGCTTTACCTTAACCGGCCACAGCGCCGAAAAAGACCTATTAATTAAAAGTATATTAACTCTGCATTTAATTGCCATTGCTAGTTGGATTGGCTCACTATGGCCTCTTTATAAAAGTTGCCAACTGCTATCGTTAAATACGATAAAGCATTTAATGGAACGCTTTGGACAGCTAGCAATTATCATAGTAACGGTACTGC
>NZ_JBEOPV010000185.1:0-265 GCF_040310425.1 Pseudomonas sp. 65/3-MNA-CIBAN-0223 | reverse complement strand
CGCTGAGGAAGATGTAGTTGCCCAGGTTGATCAGCACCTGCAGCTGCTGGTCGGCATAGGCGAAGATATCGGTGTACGGGGGAATCGCCACATCCGCTTCGGCGAAACTGATCTTCAGCACGATGGCGAATGGCAGCAGGAAGAACAGCATCAGCCAGATGAAGGGTACGCCGATGACCAGCCGGCGCCCGGTATTCAGGGGCGAGCGCCTCATGCCTGCAGCACCACGCCGCTGTCATCCCACCAGTAGACGAACACCTCTTCC
>NZ_JBEOPV010000184.1:0-265 GCF_040310425.1 Pseudomonas sp. 65/3-MNA-CIBAN-0223 | reverse complement strand
GCTCAGATCTCTGTAAAGCTCAGTCAAGCCATTGCACAACGACATCACACCTCGCCAATCACTCAACATATCCGCTACGACTCACCCATTATCCCCTATATACTGGGCGATAATGGACGTGCTATTGCCAAAGCGCAACAATTACAAGCAGCAGGGTTTTACGCGCTGCCCATCAGACCACCTACCGTTCCTGCGAACACCGCTCGTATTCGCTTGGTCATGAATGCCAAACTAACCAACGAAGACTGCGAGCAGTTGATAGAAC
>NZ_JBEOPV010000183.1:0-266 GCF_040310425.1 Pseudomonas sp. 65/3-MNA-CIBAN-0223 | reverse complement strand
AGTCGAGCTATTACGGCCCAGTGAAGAACCCCTGGGACCTGTCCCGCGTACCCGGCGGTTCCTCCGGTGGTTCCGCCGCAGCCATCGCCGCACGACTGCTGCCTGCCGCGACCGGCACCGACACTGGCGGCTCGATCCGCCAGCCTGCCGCGCTGACCAACCTCACCGGCCTCAAGCCCACCTACGGCCGCGTATCGCGCTGGGGCATGGTGGCCTACGCCTCGAGTCTCGATCAGGGCGGCCCGAGGGCACGCACGGCCGAAGAC
>NZ_JBEOPV010000182.1:0-266 GCF_040310425.1 Pseudomonas sp. 65/3-MNA-CIBAN-0223 | reverse complement strand
GCGCATGCACGCCCAGCCAGCTGCGCAGGGCGGTCTCTGCGCTCTGGATGGCCGGCGTGGTTTCCCAGAAGGTGTCGTCCAGGTCGAAGGTGATCAGGCGAATGCTCATGTGTCGGTGTCCTGCTTGCGCTTGGCGCGCGGATGCGCCTGATCGTAGACCTTGGCCAGGTGCTGAAAGTCCAGGTGGGTGTAGATCTGCGTGGTGCCGATGTCGGCGTGGCCGAGCAGTTCCTGCACCGAACGCAGGTCCTGGGATGACTCCAACA
>NZ_JBEOPV010000181.1:0-266 GCF_040310425.1 Pseudomonas sp. 65/3-MNA-CIBAN-0223 | reverse complement strand
CACCAAAGTAAAACAGCGTGATATGTCACACGCGATAAACAAACTCACCGATAAACTCAACATCACATGGTCTGAAACATGAGTACCTTTGTCGATTTACTCCGCCAACATCACCAAGCCCTTGACGCTGAGTATAGCAGGGAATTATCACCCGATATGCGCAGGGCCATGTATGCCATGATGATGTGTAAAACACCTCAGCAGCGACAATCGCTTTGGGCCTGTGAGCATTGTCAGCACCATGAACGCTCACCGCTATCGTGTGG
>NZ_JBEOPV010000180.1:0-266 GCF_040310425.1 Pseudomonas sp. 65/3-MNA-CIBAN-0223 | reverse complement strand
ATCGTTGGTTGTTCAGAGCCATCAGAGCAACAACAAATTATCCATCAAGCGGTGGCGATTGAAAGTGCTGATGAATGCCATTTGTGTGGCATGTTAATCAGTAATTTTTCAGGTCCAAAAGCGGAGCTATTTCGCAAAGGTATTACGCAAGCAGATGGCGATCAGGTAAAAAAATTCTGTTCAACACGTGACATGTTTAGCTTTTATCTCGACCCAGAAAATAAGCGTAACGTTACTACTATTTTAGTGCATGACATGAGTAAAGC
>NZ_JBEOPV010000179.1:0-266 GCF_040310425.1 Pseudomonas sp. 65/3-MNA-CIBAN-0223 | reverse complement strand
CGCTTGAGCAGGATGAATATGTCGGCAACCTGAAAATCTGGGTCCCAGCAGGGTTCTCCACAGATCTTCGCGCCGAGGCGCATATAGGCTTTGAGCAGCGGTGGTAGCTGGGCAGTGACGTTGTCCGGCAGCTCCAGTTCGGGAAGTGGCGTTCGCGGCTCAGCGTGCAGCAGTTCGGTGCTCAGGTGGCTGTCGCGCAATCGCTGCATGATCGCTAGGGCCTGGATGCCACCGTCGCGCATCGGGATGCTCGCGCACCCCATAAG
>NZ_JBEOPV010000178.1:0-266 GCF_040310425.1 Pseudomonas sp. 65/3-MNA-CIBAN-0223 | reverse complement strand
ATAATACGGTGATGTCAGGGCGCAGTGAAGCGACTAAGTGCAAAATGGCAGACTCATAAGGGCGAAAGTTAGTGGTGATAATAGGGTTTTTGGCTTGCGATAGCGCCCACTCAACGATCTCTTCAGGCGATTTGCCTTGCAAGTCTTTATTAGCTTGGTCGATGTCTAGGTTTGGATGTAGTTGGCTCATGGTTATGTCCTTAAATTAGAAAATTAATGTGATTGTTAAATAGAAAAGTAAAAACTAAGCGCCTGCAAACATAGGT
>NZ_JBEOPV010000177.1:0-266 GCF_040310425.1 Pseudomonas sp. 65/3-MNA-CIBAN-0223 | reverse complement strand
CCATAAGCCGATAGCGCTGGTTCGCGAAAGTTCGGATACAAGTTCACTACCCCAAGGCGTAGACCTGCGCCATGGTGACTTGACCGACCTGGAAACCGGCTTGTGCGACTGCATGGACGCGGTGATCTTTGCCGCTGGCTCGGGAGGAAACACGGGCCCTGAAATGACCAAAAAAGTGGATCGGGACGGCGCTAAGCGACTGATTGATCTGGCGAAGGAATCTGGCGTGAAGCGTTTCGTGATGCTCAGCTCGATCGGCGCAGACC
>NZ_JBEOPV010000176.1:0-266 GCF_040310425.1 Pseudomonas sp. 65/3-MNA-CIBAN-0223 | reverse complement strand
CTGCCGCCACTGCTGGAGCCGCGCATGCAGTTCGACGGCTATCGCATCGTTCGCGAGCTGCACATCAGCAGCCGCAGCCATGTGCATCTGGCCGTCGACGAAGCCAGCGGCGCCAAAGTGGTGCTGAAGACGCCGTCGATGGATCTGCGGGGCGACGCGGCCTATCTGGAGCGCTTCCTGCTGGAGGAGTGGATCGCCCGCCGCCTGGACAATCCCCACGTGGTCAAGGCCTGCCCGCCGCCACGGCAGCGCCGTTACCTGTACAC
>NZ_JBEOPV010000175.1:0-266 GCF_040310425.1 Pseudomonas sp. 65/3-MNA-CIBAN-0223 | reverse complement strand
GCCTGGGTGAAGGCGTCCGCTTTACTCATAACCATTACCGCAGTCGTTTGGAATTATTGTTGTAGGATGACTTAAAAAAGGTCGGCCCATGGGCGCAGGGTGCCCATTGGACGTAAGTCTAGGTAGGCAACCACCGGATTAACTATCGGAAGAGTCCGACGTAACGTTGGGAAAAATCTCACTCCCCACCTATTGGAAATAAATCCGACGAAGTGCACATTGAACCGCTGGCTGGCGATGTCTCACGAGTGGGCCAGGAACGATTT
>NZ_JBEOPV010000174.1:0-267 GCF_040310425.1 Pseudomonas sp. 65/3-MNA-CIBAN-0223 | reverse complement strand
ATTCCGTACTCTCCAGAGCGGAGGCTTTCGAAAAGTTCGGTCTCAGCATAACTTAGACCTAGCTCAGGCAAGTTTGCTGGTCGCACCTCGCTTACCCCACGGTCTCTGTAAGCAAGCAGCGTGGATTTATCCATCATCAATGCTTCGGCGTGCGGCTGCATGACTCTAACGTCAGCTAAGAATTTTAGCCCCCAGGTATCCAAATCTCCCCAGTAACCAATGCGCTTTTCCTTTAGCCAGCGCGCCTTAAGCCAGACCGTGTTGCGC
>NZ_JBEOPV010000173.1:0-267 GCF_040310425.1 Pseudomonas sp. 65/3-MNA-CIBAN-0223 | reverse complement strand
CAGTACAAACAGCGCCTCGATCAATTCGATTTCGACATGATTCTGATGACCCTCAACCAGACCTTGAGCCCCGGCCTTGAACAGTGGCAGTACTTCCACTCCAGCCAGGCCGCGATCAAGGGCAGCAAGAATTACGCCGGTATCGCCAACCCGGTGGTCGACCACCTGCTGGACCAACTGCTGGCGGCGCAGACCCGCGAAGAACAACTGGCCGCCGGCCGCGCCCTGGGCCGTGTGCTGCTGTGGCAGCACTACAGCATTCCCAAC
>NZ_JBEOPV010000172.1:0-267 GCF_040310425.1 Pseudomonas sp. 65/3-MNA-CIBAN-0223 | reverse complement strand
GCCGTGAGCTTGTGGCACAAATCCTGGCAGGGATTTATGTTCGAGAGCTTTACGAAGTAGGGCAGCGAGTGCGGCTGGAGGATGTCGAAGGGCAGATCGAGGAGATCGGAACAGTCAAAACACTGCTGCTTACCGATGACGGAGAGCTGACTTCGGTGGCCAACAAAGTGCTGCTCGAGCAGCGCGTTGGCAGCCGTTAAGCGCGCGTTTCTGGTAAAGTACGACGCCTTTTTTCCGGTTTCCATAAATGGCGGCCGTGATTTTGAC
>NZ_JBEOPV010000171.1:0-267 GCF_040310425.1 Pseudomonas sp. 65/3-MNA-CIBAN-0223 | reverse complement strand
CGGCGTGGTGGTCGGGGTGGGCAGCGAAGTCAGCCTGTTCAAGGTCGGCGACGAGGTGTTCTACGCCGGCTCCATCGCCCGCGCCGGCGGCAACAGCGAACGCCATCTGGTGGACGAGCGCATCGTCGGACGCAAGCCGCAGAGCCTGAGCTTCGCCGAGGCCGCCGCGCTGCCGCTGACCGCCATCACCGCCTGGGAGCTGCTGTTCGAACGCCTGCAACTGGTGGAGGGCCATGGCGCCGGGCAGCAGCTGCTGATCGTCGGAGC
>NZ_JBEOPV010000170.1:0-267 GCF_040310425.1 Pseudomonas sp. 65/3-MNA-CIBAN-0223 | reverse complement strand
GCATTCAGCTACGCAAAAGCTCTGGCAAATGGCGGCAGTGCACACGCCATGCGGTGAGGCGCGGTCTATGCTTGAGCAAAGCCGATACGCCATGGGTGGCGTGCTTGGCTGGAGTGCACCGTCTGACAGGCGCTGGGTTGGTCATTGGGTTCGCCTGCTGGACAGGGTTCTGCATACCAACAAGACAGACGAGGAACTGCCATGAGCGCTGCGTCCGTATATCCGGTTCGGCCCGAGGTGGCCGCTCAGTCACTGACCAACGAAGCC
>NZ_JBEOPV010000169.1:0-267 GCF_040310425.1 Pseudomonas sp. 65/3-MNA-CIBAN-0223 | reverse complement strand
GACCTGTGCCACGTTTATTCTCCGCGCTCATCACTGTGCTTGCGATCTTCAGCAACTGCGCGCTCGATCAGCGAGCTCAGCTCGACACCGCGACGGATACTGGCGTCGTAGTTGAAATGCAGTTGCGGAACAGTACGCAGCTTCATGCTCTTGCCGAGCTGCATGCGCAGGAAGCCTGCAGCATCGTTAAGGATGCGCAGGTTGCCCTTGACCGCTTCCTGATCGTCGTCCTGCCCCATGATCGTGATGAAGATCTTCGCGTGGGAC
>NZ_JBEOPV010000168.1:0-267 GCF_040310425.1 Pseudomonas sp. 65/3-MNA-CIBAN-0223 | reverse complement strand
GCATGTGCTTTGCTCACTGATGGTCGTTTCTCTGGTGGTACTTCAGGTTTATCTATTGGTCATGTCTCTCCCGAAGCGGCTGATGGCGGTACTATTGCACTCGTAGAACAAGGCGATATCATTCATATTGATATTCCTACGCGTGAAATAACTTTACAAGTATCGGAAGAAGAACTTGCAGCGCGCCGCGTAGCAATGGATGCGAAAGGCAAACAAGCTTGGAAGCCCCTTGATCGTGTACGACCTATCAGCTATGCACTTAAAAAC
>NZ_JBEOPV010000167.1:0-267 GCF_040310425.1 Pseudomonas sp. 65/3-MNA-CIBAN-0223 | reverse complement strand
CTGCTTCATCGTTGCCACACCGCTGGCCGAGGTGATCGCCCACCTCCAGGCGCAGCAGGTCGCCATCGTCGAAGGTCCGGTGCAACGCACCGGCGCGACCGGACCGATCCGCTCGGTGTACCTGCGCGACCCCGACCAGAACCTCATCGAACTGTCCAATCCGTTAGAGAATCCGCTGGAGCCCAACGCATGAGCCAGCACACCCGTGCCCTGACCGAATTCCTCGCCGGGCTTGCCTACGAGCAGATCCCCGAGCCGGTGCTCGCC
>NZ_JBEOPV010000166.1:0-267 GCF_040310425.1 Pseudomonas sp. 65/3-MNA-CIBAN-0223 | reverse complement strand
GATTCAGCCATAGTCTTAGCTTCTTTCAGGCCTAAACCTGTAGCGCTACGAAGCGCTTTAATAACTGATACTTTGTTTTCGCCAAATGATGTAAGAACTACATCAAATTCTGTTTGCTCTTCAACAACAGCAGCTTCGCCGCCGCCTGAAACTACTGCAGCTGCAGCAGAAACGCCGAATTTCTCTTCCATAGCTTCGATTAGTTCAACAACTTCCATTACAGACATTGCTGCGAAAGCTTCTAAGATTTGGTCTTTAGTGATAGAC
>NZ_JBEOPV010000165.1:0-268 GCF_040310425.1 Pseudomonas sp. 65/3-MNA-CIBAN-0223 | reverse complement strand
ATGTAACGCCGCGAACCGGCGAAACGGAACATCAGTGCGCCGAGACCACGCCCCAGTTTCAGCAGCAGCGGATAAGGCAACTGAACCAGCAGCCATAGCAATCCCAGGCCCAGCCACAGCGGCCAGACGCGCGGATGCAGGAAGTACGCACGAAACTGAGGACGGTCCATGAATAGCTCAACAGCCTATGAAGCGGCGCATTCTACCGGCAAATGCCCGCATTGACCGAACCTCGACGCACCAGTGATCGTTCCGCGGGCCCTTGCCG
>NZ_JBEOPV010000164.1:0-268 GCF_040310425.1 Pseudomonas sp. 65/3-MNA-CIBAN-0223 | reverse complement strand
ATATGACCGAGCTTTTCGATACCACTCATAATAACGGGCGTCGTCTGCTGCTGACTATGATTAAAAGCTATTACCCAGTTATCATCTGTCCAAACGCTTTTGATACTCTCCAAAAATAACCAATAGCAACTGACTGATAAGGGCGTCGCTTTTTGTTCGTCTGGCGATTGGCCAACTTTGCCTTCATAACTTTGAATAAGTTTATCCGCGCTAGCCGGTAATGCACATTGAACGATTTGCTGCTGCTGTCCATATAGCTGCCATAGTG
>NZ_JBEOPV010000163.1:0-268 GCF_040310425.1 Pseudomonas sp. 65/3-MNA-CIBAN-0223 | reverse complement strand
CACCAAGGTCGACATGACCTTCGCCCGCGGGCTGCGCGCCATCCTGCGTCAGGACCCGGACGTGGTGATGGTCGGCGAGATCCGAGATCAGGAAACCGCCGACATGGCGGTGCAGGCCTCGCTGACCGGCCACCTGGTGCTTTCCACGCTGCACACCAACAGCGCCATCGGCGCCGTCACGCGCCTGGTGGACATGGGCGTCGAACCGTTTCTGATTTCCTCGTCGCTGCTTGGCGTGCTGGCCCAGCGCCTCGTGCGGGTGTTGTGC
>NZ_JBEOPV010000162.1:0-268 GCF_040310425.1 Pseudomonas sp. 65/3-MNA-CIBAN-0223 | reverse complement strand
GTATTAGGCGTTGCCCTCGCCAACTGGCCAAAATTCCCGCGCGATACGATTTTAGAGTTTAATGAATCGTTAACCATTTTATTAGTTTCAGTATTATTTATCATTCTTGCGGCTCGTGTTGAGCTTGAAAGTCTACTGCAGGTTGGTTTTGCGGGTCTAGTATTACTGGCTATCGTGATGTTCATCGCGCGTCCATTATCAGTATGGGCCTCGTCCATTGGCTCTAACTTAAAGACCAATGAAAAGTTAATGATTAGCTGGATTGGAC
>NZ_JBEOPV010000161.1:0-268 GCF_040310425.1 Pseudomonas sp. 65/3-MNA-CIBAN-0223 | reverse complement strand
GACCATCCGAGGGCGATAGGCTAGCGGCGCCACTTTTGGATCGTTGGTCACATAGTCGTTCCAGACATGGGTCGGGAACCCAAACGAGGCGGAACTCCAGGCCTTGTCGATGGCAACATCGACGGTAAGGAACGGCGCATCGTCGGTGCGCTCGAACGCGCGCAGGTTACCGGTGGCGTCGACGACGGCGACGGCAGCCGGGATGCCGATGGCACGGGCCGCAGCGAGCGCCGCGTCGATGAGGGCGACTGCGGTTTCGCGGTTGATC
>NZ_JBEOPV010000160.1:0-268 GCF_040310425.1 Pseudomonas sp. 65/3-MNA-CIBAN-0223 | reverse complement strand
CCCATGGATCGCCCTGGGTTCCGAGAAAGTCCTCTGCGCCTTGTCCGGCAATGAGTGCCACCCACCACTCGATCAGCTCATAGAACGCGCTGAACGCCAGCGCGACGCAGACTGCGAGAAAGCCCAGCATTCTCCCAGGTGCAATGAAACGCAGGCGTAGCAGGATCTCCCGAGCGAGCAGGGCAGGTGTCACGCCCTGAATGAAATGCCCCAGTTTGTCGTATGGATTGCGGCTGAGGTCGAACCACTCCTGCACCCAGAACCCCGG
>NZ_JBEOPV010000159.1:0-268 GCF_040310425.1 Pseudomonas sp. 65/3-MNA-CIBAN-0223 | reverse complement strand
GCTTTCGTCACCAGCAAGCCGCAAGCTCGTCAGGCCGCCATAGCTGATTTGCCGGGCTCCACCGCTGCCGTCAAGGACGAAAGCGTGGATAAGGCCACGCTGCTCGCTTTCAGTTTCCTGCATCAATCTGTTCCGTCGTAGCCCATAAAAAGCCCGGCATGGCCGGGCTCAGAAGAATGACAAGGCATCCGTCAATTGCAGCCTGCATCACTCCGGCATGCTGAGAGGCTCGGGAGAGACAATGATGCCGTTGTTATCGGCATACACA
>NZ_JBEOPV010000158.1:0-268 GCF_040310425.1 Pseudomonas sp. 65/3-MNA-CIBAN-0223 | reverse complement strand
AACTTCTCCTGCACCACGGCATCGAGATAGATAGCGAAACCGGCCAGGATTACCAGGCCGACAATGGACAGTTTGATCGCCCAGCCCAACCAGGGGCGAGCGCCCGCAGAGCGGCGCTTGGAGCGTGTACGAGAGGAGCGAGATTTAGTCATGGCGGCGCATTATACGCACTTTGCAGCGACGGACCGACGGCCTCTCAGCAGTTTGCAGTGCACCGCTCAACGGCCATAATGCCAGCGACTTTTCGACTGTGTGAACTGCTTTGCAG
>NZ_JBEOPV010000157.1:0-268 GCF_040310425.1 Pseudomonas sp. 65/3-MNA-CIBAN-0223 | reverse complement strand
AGTGGCGCCATTGCGCTGGCTGGCCATCACCTATATCGAGGTCTTCCGCGGCTCGTCGCTGCTGGTGCAGCTGTTCTGGCTGTACTTCGTGCTGCCGATGCCGCCGTTCAATATCGAAATGAGCGCCTTCGCCGTGGCCGTGGTCGGCCTGGGCCTGAACATCGGCGCCTATGGCGCCGAGGTGCTGCGCGGCGCGATCCGCTCGGTGCACCGGGGCCAGCATGAGGCCTGTCAGGCGTTGAACATGACGCCACTGACACGCATGCGC
>NZ_JBEOPV010000156.1:0-269 GCF_040310425.1 Pseudomonas sp. 65/3-MNA-CIBAN-0223 | reverse complement strand
CCGGCGCCATACTGCTCGCTTTTCCTGTTCGTCATAGGCGTTCCAATTAACGACCTCATGATGAAAGCGCTTACATCCACGGCAGACGACATCGCCGTATACCGTCGAGCAAAGGCCAATGCAGGGAGTCTTGATGCGCTGAGTAGACATGAGCGGAGCAGATTGGAGAGCGGTCGGGCATCTTAGACTTTTGTCCTACCAGGGTCACCCATGTTTGCCGCTCGAATAGGCTGCACCCGACCGCAGGCCGCGGCCTGCCTGCTTTTGGA
>NZ_JBEOPV010000155.1:0-269 GCF_040310425.1 Pseudomonas sp. 65/3-MNA-CIBAN-0223 | reverse complement strand
GCAGTGAGGTTGTAGGCCTTGTTCCACTTGATCAGCAGTGCCAGATAGGCCAGCAACTGCTGCTGTTGCCCTTCACTCAGCTCGACGCCGAGTGCCTGGGCGCCACGAACGAGTTCGGTGGCATGGGATTCGCTAACCAAACTCATCAGGCGCTCTGCTCCAGCTGCTGGCCGGCATTGCGCTTCTTCAGATGAATCATCAGCAACGACACCGCAGCGGGTGTCACACCTGGGATACGCGATGCCTGCCCAAGCGTCTCGGGCCGAGCC
>NZ_JBEOPV010000154.1:0-270 GCF_040310425.1 Pseudomonas sp. 65/3-MNA-CIBAN-0223 | reverse complement strand
CGTCGGCGACGTGCGAGATCAGCCGCGCAAGCTGGCTGCCGGCCGCATACGACAGTTCGCGCGCGTTCAGGAAATTGCGGGCGACGGCCTTCGCGTCGAACGGCGCGCCGTCGGTGAACATCACGCCGTCGCGCAGCGTGAACGTGTAGGTCTTGCCGTCGGCGGAGACCTTGTAGCCGGTCGCGAGCCACGGGACGTAGCTGCCGTCGGGCTTCTGCGCGAGCAGGCTTTCATACGCGTTGCGCAGCAGCAGCTCGACCTTGTCCTGGC
>NZ_JBEOPV010000153.1:0-270 GCF_040310425.1 Pseudomonas sp. 65/3-MNA-CIBAN-0223 | reverse complement strand
CCGTTGAGGAGTTGTGCAAGAAATTTATGGAGGACTACTCCAAGAAGCGCAACAAACCCAGCACCCGAGTCGGCTATCAAGGCGTCATTGAGCGCTGCATCATCCCGCTGCTGGGCCGCAAGAAGGTTCACGACGTGAAGCGGCCTGACGTTGCCGGACTGATGGAAAAACTTTCGTACAAACAGACCGAGGCGAACAAGGCGTTCAGCATCCTGCGCAAGATGTTCAACTTGGCCGAGGTGTGGGGCTATCGGCCTGACGGCACCAATC
>NZ_JBEOPV010000152.1:0-270 GCF_040310425.1 Pseudomonas sp. 65/3-MNA-CIBAN-0223 | reverse complement strand
GATCCAGCCTTTCGAAGTGCTGATTATTGGCGGTGCCGCGTTCGGCGCATTTTTGCAGGCCAACCCAGGCTATATGACCATGCACGTGGTCAAGAAGTCCCTGGGCATGTTCAGCTCGCGCTTCTCCCACACGTTTTATCTGGAAGTGCTGGGGCTGATCTACGAGATCCTCAACAAGAGCCGCCGCGAAGGCATGATGGCGATCGAGGGTGATATCGAAGACGCCGCAGCCAGCCCGATTTTTGCCAAGTACCCGGCCGTGCTCAAAGA
>NZ_JBEOPV010000151.1:0-271 GCF_040310425.1 Pseudomonas sp. 65/3-MNA-CIBAN-0223 | reverse complement strand
CCCCTAGGCTCATGAGGTTGGCACTGACTTTGTTGGTGGCCATGCCGGTGAAGGTGAACAGCATGGACAACGGGATGACCATTGCTGTGATCAGGGCTGCACGCAGGTTGCCGAGGAAGAGAAACAGCACGGCGATAACCAGGATCGCGCCTTCGATCAGGTTCTTGCGAACCGTGGCGATTGCCTTGTCTACGAGGTCGGTCCGGTCATAGACCGTTATCGCGCTTACGCCTTTTGGCAGGTTCTGGTTGATAATCTCCAAGCGCTGCGC
>NZ_JBEOPV010000150.1:0-271 GCF_040310425.1 Pseudomonas sp. 65/3-MNA-CIBAN-0223 | reverse complement strand
CCCTCACGCTGACCCCATGAACAGGAACCACGCCATGAAACCCGTCATCAAATGGACCGCCCTGGCCATTGCCGTCTGCCTGCCGCTATCGGCTCAGGCCCACCGCGCCTGGATGCTGCCTTCGGCCACCGTGCTCTCCGGTGAAGAGCCGTGGATCACAGTCGACGCCGCCGTTTCCAACGACCTGTTCTATTTCGAACACGTGCCGATGCGCCTCAAGGGCATCGGCGAAGCGGCTCAGGCTCCGGCAGGCGGCCCGCCGGGCATGCGC
>NZ_JBEOPV010000149.1:0-271 GCF_040310425.1 Pseudomonas sp. 65/3-MNA-CIBAN-0223 | reverse complement strand
GCGTTTGGTTGAGATTGGTTCAGAACAGATTGGTATTGCCGATACGATTGGGGTAGGTACGCCGCTGAAAGTACAGCGCGCGCTACAAGCCGCTTTAGAATATGCCGACATCGCTATGCTATCAGGCCATTTCCATGATACTTATGGTCAAGCAGTCAGTAATACCTTAGCCGCACTACAGATGGGCGTCAGCGAATTCGATACCTCAGTGGCTGGGCTTGGCGGTTGTCCATATGCCAAAGGCGCAACGGGTAATGTCGCTACCGAAGAC
>NZ_JBEOPV010000148.1:0-271 GCF_040310425.1 Pseudomonas sp. 65/3-MNA-CIBAN-0223 | reverse complement strand
CTACAGCCCTGTTCATGGTTGGGCTGGGTAGGCTACTTTTCATTATTCCCATTGGGATGCTGGCCGATTATGCTTCTCCGCGGATAGCGTTAATACTCAGCTCTCTTCTCTGTATTTCTCTAGTTCTTGTGCTTCCAGCTACACTCGGCCATCCATTGTATCTACTAGCCATCCTTTTCTTGCTTGGTGCTCTTCTAGATGCCTTTTACGCATTGTGTCTGGCTGTTCTGGGCAAGCGCTATAGAGGAGCTCAATTAGCATCTGCTAACAC
>NZ_JBEOPV010000147.1:0-272 GCF_040310425.1 Pseudomonas sp. 65/3-MNA-CIBAN-0223 | reverse complement strand
AAGCCCAGCTGAACGCGATCAAGAACCTCGTGGCCGATGACCCGGGACGGGTAGCCCAGGTGGTGAAAGAGTGGATCAACGACGATGAGTGACAATCGAGTTCAAGCCAAGCTCAGCAAGGTCGACAAGGCCGCCATTCTATTGCTCTCGCTGGGGGAAACCGACGCTGCACAGGTGCTGCGCCATCTGGGGCCGAAGGAAGTACAGCGCGTCGGCACTGCCATGGCGCAGATGCGCAATGTGCAGAAGGCGCAGATCGAGCAGGTCATGAG
>NZ_JBEOPV010000146.1:0-272 GCF_040310425.1 Pseudomonas sp. 65/3-MNA-CIBAN-0223 | reverse complement strand
CGGTGAATATAACCCAGTTTTTCTTCAAGTTTATCAATAAACTCGTTGGTTTCTGGTAGCTCGTAGCCGGTATCAGTAAAGAAGTATTCAACTTCTAATTCGGGATACGTTTCTTTGACAAATAATGCTAAGGCGCTACTGTCTTTGCCGCCAGACAACCCTAGAACATGTTTAACTTTTTCAGTCATTAACAACCTCTGTTACGCTTTCACTTTGTTCCATCAAATTTGTTAGCATGTTAGTTAAAGCGGCCAATTGTTTCTCTTTAGATA
>NZ_JBEOPV010000145.1:0-272 GCF_040310425.1 Pseudomonas sp. 65/3-MNA-CIBAN-0223 | reverse complement strand
GTGTTGGATTGGTTAATTCTTGATCAAATTCTTTTAAATAAAATTCAACGGCGATAAGTATTAAAAGCTTTATGGTTTTATCAAGATGTATTCAGTGCTCTTTTAAAAATATAATACTATGTTATAATGATAAATAATAACAATGGATTAACCATGTCAAAAAAGAGTATTGATTTAATTGAATACACTGGTCGCACTCCAATAGATACGCAATTAGAAATAGCAAATAAAAAACTAACACTGGCTAATATGCAATACAAAAAGAGTTTGGA
>NZ_JBEOPV010000144.1:0-272 GCF_040310425.1 Pseudomonas sp. 65/3-MNA-CIBAN-0223 | reverse complement strand
CGCTCCAAGTGATAAGGCGAACATTCGCCTTCCAGTACGCAGCAGCATTTTCTTTATCGTTGTCGGCCATTGACGTTCTCCGCCTTATTTTTATTACGTGTGAAGGGAACCCACATCCTGAATTTAACAGGGGTGGGTTAATGAATGAAAGCCCCGACTTTAGTCTGACAAACAACACGCGAAGACCAATCCACATGCTGGAGAGGCCCTAAAAATGCGCCTCGACGTAGCCATAGGCCATCGTGCGAGCCACTCGCCGTAACCTTCGTGGC
>NZ_JBEOPV010000143.1:0-272 GCF_040310425.1 Pseudomonas sp. 65/3-MNA-CIBAN-0223 | reverse complement strand
GCTCAAGCAACTCCGCAGCGAGCATCCGGACCTGCCATTGATGATGCTCTCGGGCCGCGGCGAACCGCTGGATCGCATGCTTGGATTGGAGCTCGGCGCCGACGATTACCTGGCCAAGCCCTGTGACCCGCGCGAGCTCACCGCACGCCTGCGCGCCGTGCTGCGCCGCAGCCATCCCGCTACCGTGCCGAGCCAGGTCGAGCTTGGCGACCTTTGTTACAGCTCCGCCCGCGGTATCGCGAGCGTTGGCGGTCACGACGTCAGCCTTACAC
>NZ_JBEOPV010000142.1:0-273 GCF_040310425.1 Pseudomonas sp. 65/3-MNA-CIBAN-0223 | reverse complement strand
CTCAAGGACCATAGAAAACGCCAGGCATCGCCTGGCGTTTTTCTATGGCCTCTAAAAATCCTATCGATGCATTCAATTTTTGTTGTTGACACATTGGGAAAACAAAGAATAACGAATCGTATTAAGCTCACCCCGCGAGTCTTCGTAGGTCATCAACCGTTGATACACCTCGCAAGTACGGGGATCCTGGGACTGACGCACAAATTTTGCAACATCAATCTTCATTCCATACTTGTAGTCCTGAATCTCTGGTATTGGCTTATTATTTTTCGC
>NZ_JBEOPV010000141.1:0-273 GCF_040310425.1 Pseudomonas sp. 65/3-MNA-CIBAN-0223 | reverse complement strand
GAAGTAATCCACAGCCGAATTGCCCATGGGCACGTAGACCAGGCCGAGCTCGTCGTCGGCCGAAAAGGTCGTCCAGGCATTGGGCGTGCCGCGCGTGTACTGCTCGCCCTCGGCCGGCATGCCCGTCTCGCCCGGACGCCCCATGTCCCATGCCCAGGCGAGCTCGCCGGTTTCGGCATCGTAGCCGCGGATCACCCCGGATGGCGCATCCTCCTTTTGCCCGTCGAGCACCTGGTGGCCGACCACGACCACGTTACGCACGATGGTCGGTGC
>NZ_JBEOPV010000140.1:0-273 GCF_040310425.1 Pseudomonas sp. 65/3-MNA-CIBAN-0223 | reverse complement strand
CATGTAAGTTGTTCAACAAAGCGATATTCCTAAACAGGTTTTTAAGCAGACAATAATCAATTTTTTGTTATTTAAAAGGTTAATATGCTGTAAAAATGCAATGACCTTGTGATGTAATATTCTTATATTAACAAGCGAATATGACGCACAGACAAAATAGACAAATATTGATTCATAATTGCTAAATAATAGCCTGTTTAAAACAAGATTTATACGTTTAAAGTAATCTTAATCCTGTCCATATTAATGGCAATAATAACGTTAAGCTTATCC
>NZ_JBEOPV010000139.1:0-273 GCF_040310425.1 Pseudomonas sp. 65/3-MNA-CIBAN-0223 | reverse complement strand
CTTGTAAGCGGCGTGTCTGCTGTACAAACTACCAAGGCGGGACGGCGCTTATGTCTAGTTCGATGTTGAATTGCCATCCTCTGGTGCTTTCACAGTAGGGATAGACCGTCGTGTTCTGGCTGGGTTCACCGTGTTTCGGTGCAATTACAGCCAATTTTTCGATAAATTTCCTAAGAGTCCTGCTCCGCCGGCTTCGCTTTTTGAGCGCGGTAGTTTTTTTCGCGCATAAATGCAGGAACTATGAACAGCGCATCATGAGCATAACGCTTTACC
>NZ_JBEOPV010000138.1:0-273 GCF_040310425.1 Pseudomonas sp. 65/3-MNA-CIBAN-0223 | reverse complement strand
GTCTTCGACTCCCCTTCCGGTAAGGTGCCTGGCAGGAACGTCCTGCTGCTGGCACGTGAAAACGATCTGCTACACCCCCGTCTCGGGTTGGTGATTGGTAAGAAAAGCGTCAAGCTTTCTGTCGAGCGCAACCGCATCAAGCGGCAGCTACGCGAGACTTTCCGTCATCACCAACTGGAACTGGCGGGCTGGGACATCGTGATCATCGCCCGAAAGGGATTGGCTGATCTGGACAACCCTGAACTGGCAAAGCAATTTGCCAAGCTCTGGAAA
>NZ_JBEOPV010000137.1:0-273 GCF_040310425.1 Pseudomonas sp. 65/3-MNA-CIBAN-0223 | reverse complement strand
GTGCTACTGACAATATTGAGCAGGCATACACAACGGGCACTACAATGATGACTTTAAGTCGAGGCATTGTAATCGTGAACGTTAATGCAATAATCCAGTTAACCAATGAAATTACGTTGGTTAAACTAAAGTTTTGTCCATCGACAGTAAAAACCGCATTCGAAAGTGCAAACCCGTGCATGATGACGGCAATACCAGAAGCCAGCATAACGGCCTTACGATTAGGCCCTTCAACATGAAAAAGTCTGCTTGTTACTAAAACCAAAGCTAAAC
>NZ_JBEOPV010000136.1:0-274 GCF_040310425.1 Pseudomonas sp. 65/3-MNA-CIBAN-0223 | reverse complement strand
TGCTGTGCCATTATCGCTCTTCTAGCACTTCTGATTGTTTTCTCCTCACAGCATAAGTGTCACCTCCTGCTTCTAAACACGCAAGCACTACCTCCTGATTACCAGCGTCCCCCCCCCCCCCCCCACCAACCACCCCCCCCCCCCCCCCCCCACCCCACCCCCCACCCGGCCGCCCCCCCCCCCCGGCACCCCGCGCAGCACCCCCTCGACGACCCCCAACGCGCGCGCGCCTTCAACAACAACATCGGCGTCCTGGCCAAAGATCGCCTTTATG
>NZ_JBEOPV010000135.1:0-274 GCF_040310425.1 Pseudomonas sp. 65/3-MNA-CIBAN-0223 | reverse complement strand
CTATACGCTGCGGCTTTACCTGCTGGTAATGCCGGTCATCTTCCTTGCCGGTTGGTCAGCGGGCGCCACGGTCGGGCCTCGGGATCTGCTCAGCTATGCGCTGGCCACCGTGACCTTGCTGCTGTTCACCAGTCGCCTGCCATTACGAACTCCGCTGCTCGTCTGGCTCGGCAGCCTCAGCTACTCGCTCTATCTGTTGCTGCCGGCAATGCACCGGCTGAGCGAACTGCTAACCCACTCGCTCGGCCTGACCGGGTCTACCGCCAGTCTCGCC
>NZ_JBEOPV010000134.1:0-274 GCF_040310425.1 Pseudomonas sp. 65/3-MNA-CIBAN-0223 | reverse complement strand
CCTACGAATACGACCGCCAAAACCGCCTCACCGCCGAACACCAAGGCTGGGGCACCCTGCGCTACGGCTACGACGCCTGCGGGCAACTGAAAAACCTGTGCCTGCCGGACAACAACCGCGTCACCTTCAACCACGATAAAGGCGGCCACCTCGCCACCGTCAAACTCAACGGAGAAGTGCTCACCTCACATCTCTTCAACAGCGGCCGCGAACACCAGCGCCAGCAAGGCCAACTGCTCAGCCACTACCACTACGACGATCAACACCGCCTGCA
>NZ_JBEOPV010000133.1:0-274 GCF_040310425.1 Pseudomonas sp. 65/3-MNA-CIBAN-0223 | reverse complement strand
CGACCCGACTTCGGCAGTGAACATCAACATGGGAACGCTGGTGGGTTCCTACGCCAACGTGGCAAGGATGCTCGATGAGATCGCCACCGTACCCGGCATGCAGGGCGTGATGCTGACCTTCGACGATTTCCTTGAGGGCGTCGAAGCCTTCGGCCAGAAGATCCAGCCGCTGATGCAGAGCCGCCGGCACGTCACCGCGCTCAAGGAATCGGCCTGATGAACGCCGTCGAACAGATCTCCGGCTACGGCCTGAGCGCAACGGACGAACCTGTGC
>NZ_JBEOPV010000132.1:0-274 GCF_040310425.1 Pseudomonas sp. 65/3-MNA-CIBAN-0223 | reverse complement strand
CCTCATCACCGAGTTGCAGTGCCAGTTGCTGCGCATCGACAAGGAGTCAGTCGCATGACCGCCCGAGCTCAAGATCGAATGTTACGCCTGGCCCAAGCCGACCAAGCCGCGAAGCAGGACTTCGAAAAGGACGACCTGTCCAGTGCCGTGGCCAGCTGCCCGGCGCGCCAGGCCGAGGTTTTTATTGCTCCCGTCCGCTATGCTCTGGCCGAACAAGCAGCCGCGCATAAATGCTGCAAACCAGCGGGCAGAACCCAAAGCCATCCCATGGCTC
>NZ_JBEOPV010000131.1:0-274 GCF_040310425.1 Pseudomonas sp. 65/3-MNA-CIBAN-0223 | reverse complement strand
GACCAGCTTGGTCTCGTCGTCGAGCAGGCTGACGATGGGTGCCGAGGCGCGGCTGACTTCGTCGGCCAGGTTGACGGTGATCGAGTAGCCCTTGACCGGATAGATATTTACCCGGTCGCCGAGTTGCGCGGCCAGTCCACGGCTGGCAGTGCCGGCGCAGATCACCAGGCCATCGAACTCCAGGCGCTCGCCACCGGCAACGCCACCTAGCGTCACGGTCGCGCGCTTACCATCGGTGGCCACCGCCTGCACGTCCTCGCCATAGAGGCAGCGC
>NZ_JBEOPV010000130.1:0-274 GCF_040310425.1 Pseudomonas sp. 65/3-MNA-CIBAN-0223 | reverse complement strand
AAATACGGCTGGGCGTCCGACTTCACGATCAACCGCTCGGGCAAGGAAGTGACGGTGCCGGGCGTCGCGACGATCCTGCGCCGGCTGTTCGGCAAGGGCGGCGGCACGACCGCGGCGCCGTCCAGCACGCCGCTCGGGCAGGCCGCGCGCCAGGTGAAGCTCGGCTCCGGGCTGACGATCGCGGTGCCGCGGCTCGACTTTCCCGACATTTCCGGCGGCCCGCGGCAGGGCGGTTATGGCGGGGCGGACGGCAGCATGGGCGGCGGCTTCTCGC
>NZ_JBEOPV010000129.1:0-274 GCF_040310425.1 Pseudomonas sp. 65/3-MNA-CIBAN-0223 | reverse complement strand
GACCTGCACTTCAGCGACACCGTGTACGGCTTCGGCGCCGGCCTGTTCTTCATCGCCTACGCGCTGTTCGGCGTGCCCAGCAACATCGCCCTGGACCGCGTCGGGCCACGGCGCTGGATCGCCTGCCTGATGGTGGTGTGGGGCCTGCTCTCCACCGGCATGCTGTGGGTGGAGAGCGCGCGCGGGTTCTACGTGCTGCGCTTTCTACTGGGGGTGGCCGAGGCCGGGTTTTTCCCGGGGATCCTGGTGTTCCTCAACCGCTGGTACCCGGCGC
>NZ_JBEOPV010000128.1:0-274 GCF_040310425.1 Pseudomonas sp. 65/3-MNA-CIBAN-0223 | reverse complement strand
CCATGACCTCAATGTTTCGGCGACCGCCCAGAGCCTGTTCACCTCCCAGCCTGGCATCAGCAAACAGATTCGTCTGCTTGAGGATGAACTCGGCGTAGAGGTCTTCGCGCGTAGCGGCAAGCATCTTACGCGGGTGACCCCGGCGGGGGAGCGCATCATCACCACGGCGGGGGAAATCCTGCGCAAGTGCGAGAGCATCAAGCAGATCGCCCAGGAGTTCTCCAACGAGAAAAAAGGAACGCTGAGCATCGCCACCACGCACACCCAGGCACGC
>NZ_JBEOPV010000127.1:0-275 GCF_040310425.1 Pseudomonas sp. 65/3-MNA-CIBAN-0223 | reverse complement strand
ACGTAATCCTGATTCTAAATGGCGTGATACGCCGGAGCGTTTGCCGGTGCTGGTTGAATTGCAAAAGCATATTTTGCAGAGTTACTGCCGTATGGTCAAAGTTGGCGGAATGCTCATTTATGCGACATGCTCTATTATGCCAGAAGAAAACCGTCATCAAATCGATGCGTTTCTCGCTGAAAACCCGCAGTTTACGCTTATCGAGGATGAAAACATCTTGGTTTCAGAACGTGGATTTGATGGTTTCTATTTAGCTAAAATGGAACGTATAGCTG
>NZ_JBEOPV010000126.1:0-275 GCF_040310425.1 Pseudomonas sp. 65/3-MNA-CIBAN-0223 | reverse complement strand
GATCGAGACCGAAGCGCGCAAGGCCGGGATGCCAGTGGGGCCGCTGGCGGTGTCCGATGAAGTGTCCCTCAGCCTGATGAGCCATATCCGGCAGCAAACGGCCAAGGACCTGCAGGCCGAAGGCAAGGCCATGCCGAACCACCCGGCGACGGCGGTGATTGATCTGTTGGTCAACGAATACAAGCGCACGGGCAAGGCGGCCGGCGCTGGTTTTTACGATTATCCCGCTGGCAGCCAGAAGCATCTGTGGCCTGAGCTGAAAAACCGCTTTGAAC
>NZ_JBEOPV010000125.1:0-275 GCF_040310425.1 Pseudomonas sp. 65/3-MNA-CIBAN-0223 | reverse complement strand
CTGTTGGCATCATTTAGTTGTTCCGTTAATTGATTGAGATCCCAACGATGACGGTTAATGGCCCGATTATGGGAGGTATTGGCCAGTTTTTCATAGTCGTTGCGGGTTCCCAGTAAACTGTGAATATAAATACCTGGAATTCCTTCAAGCGCTAACATGATGGTATGAGCACACACAAAACGTTGCATTCCCCATAGATCTTTACCTTTAGTGGTTCCTTGTAACGCATCAAACAAGGCTATGTTCATTTCGTAAGGTTTTTGCAGGCCATCTTC
>NZ_JBEOPV010000124.1:0-275 GCF_040310425.1 Pseudomonas sp. 65/3-MNA-CIBAN-0223 | reverse complement strand
CAGCTACCCTGACCTGATTATCGGTACCATCGTGGGCCTGATCGTCCTCAACGGCGCTCGGCGCATCCTGGCGCTCAAGGGGTGAGGCTGCACGGTACGCAGCTATCGATGCCTGGGACACTTGATCGAAGTGGCTGTACAAGCGCGCTAGGCCTGAACGACAGCATATAGCGCGAAGGCTCGGAGCCAGCAAGGTAGCGTATCTAGGAATCAACCAAGGAAGGAAGATGATGGATAGTATCTGGCTGGTACTCGGCCTGGCGCTGTTGCCCGCC
>NZ_JBEOPV010000123.1:0-276 GCF_040310425.1 Pseudomonas sp. 65/3-MNA-CIBAN-0223 | reverse complement strand
GGGTTGTGGGGGCTGTCACCGAACACCGAGAAGTGCAGGATTAACGCCAGAATCAACAGCGGAAAAAAGAAGAAGCGTGAGCCGAAATTTGTCATCAACCTGAGTCCTTAGGTATTGGTTCCTTGAGCGCTACAGCTTTTCAAGCTGTTTCCAGCGCCCGCTTCTTGATCTTCTTGCGTCGCACCAGCAAACCGGTAAACGCCTTGAAGCTCTGATAGAACCCGATCTCCTTTACCCCTTTGCCAAGCTCGAAGCCTTTGTACGAAGGGGTTTTGA
>NZ_JBEOPV010000122.1:0-276 GCF_040310425.1 Pseudomonas sp. 65/3-MNA-CIBAN-0223 | reverse complement strand
CCCAACCACAGATCGCCGCAGGCCTCCCTGGCCCAACTCTGGTTGTGGCTGCACAGCTCCGTGACCAGCAGACTGCCGCCTGCGTTCACCAGTCGTGCCAGTTGTTTTATCGCTTCGCCTGGCGCGGCCAGGTGATGCAGCACCATGTTCAGTACCACGCAGTCGGCGGGTGCGCAGTCGTCGTGCAGGGCGTCGGCGAGCTTCAGCTCGACGTTTGCCAGTCCTGCCTCTTCGCAGCGCGCGCGGGCCAGATCGAGCATGGCCGGACCGTTATCC
>NZ_JBEOPV010000121.1:0-276 GCF_040310425.1 Pseudomonas sp. 65/3-MNA-CIBAN-0223 | reverse complement strand
AGGTAGACCAGTGCGCGCGCGCCGGAATCCTGGAACTGGTGGCGCATCTCCCGCGAGGTGTAGAGCGGGTTGGTATTGACCACGATGAGACCGGCGCGCAGTGCACCGAATACCGCAATGGGATACTGCAAAAGGTTGGGCATCTGAATGGCGATGCGGTCGCCGGGTTGCAGGTCGGTGTGTGTCTGAAGCCAGGCCGCGAAGGCGGCGGAGTAGCGTTCCAGATCGGCATAGCTGAGGGTGACGCCCATGTTGCTGAACGCGGGGCGGTTCGCA
>NZ_JBEOPV010000120.1:0-276 GCF_040310425.1 Pseudomonas sp. 65/3-MNA-CIBAN-0223 | reverse complement strand
GCCCAGTATGAAGATCTGGTAGGCGGTGATCGAAATTCCCAGAGCGACGAGCAGGAAGATCAGGACTTTCAGATGCAGAGTGAGAGCGCGCATGGGTATTACTCGTCAGCGTCAGATTCGTTGAGGCAACCGGGTTTGCCGGCAATAAAGGTGCGACTTGGATCGACCAGGGCGCCGAAGCGGGTAAGCGCGTCGGAACCTATCAAAAGTGGGTATTGGAAAGCGGTACGGTCCGTGAGGTTCAATTCTATCGTGCGTTTAGCCTTGCCCATGCAC
>NZ_JBEOPV010000119.1:0-276 GCF_040310425.1 Pseudomonas sp. 65/3-MNA-CIBAN-0223 | reverse complement strand
GAAGAAGTACGCTAACGTTAACTACGTCATGCCGTTCGGCGGCGACCAGTCGCTCGCGTTCGACTTCAACATCTACGACAACAAGTACGATAAAGAAACGTTCGGCGAAACCGAAGACACAACCATCTGGAGTCTCGCAGCCAAGTACTCGACTGGCGCGCATGCCTTTATCCTCGCCCACCAGCGCGTTACCGGTGACGGTGACTACCGCTACGACATCGGCGACGGCGGCAGCTCCATCTGGGTAGCCAACTCCTACTACTCCGACTTTAACTC
>NZ_JBEOPV010000118.1:0-277 GCF_040310425.1 Pseudomonas sp. 65/3-MNA-CIBAN-0223 | reverse complement strand
GCTTACGGCCCTGCGCGTGGTGGGGTGCTCATCGGTTGCGCCAGCGAGGGTCTCGTTTTTCGAGAAAGGCATTGACGCCCTCTAGAGTGTCCTCTGCCTCGAAAAGCTCTACAAAGGCCTCCCGCTCGGCAGCGGCTAGTGTGTTAGGCACACGCTGGCGGGAGCTATCTATCAGCGGTTTGATAGCGCGCACCGCCACCGGGCTTTGCCTTGCAACGCGGGATGCAAGCAGCAGCGCGTGGCCGCGTGACTGGCCCGGCTCGACCACCTGCTCCAC
>NZ_JBEOPV010000117.1:0-277 GCF_040310425.1 Pseudomonas sp. 65/3-MNA-CIBAN-0223 | reverse complement strand
TGACAATACAGCGTAATCGAATCATGTTGATGTTATATGCTTGTACATTGGCTTAAAAATGTCATTTTTACTGATATATTTATCATCAGTAATCTTAAATAATTAATATGTTAGCGAATATGGGCCACGCAATGGACAATGGTTTTTTGAGTAAACTAGCCTTTTGGCAGACATCGCAATTGATGGGTAATGTAGGTGTATTTATCGCCGGAAATTCCCTGTGGGTATGTAAGCCACAGCAAGGTCAATCAGCGCCTGTTATCAGCCAGTTTTTAGT
>NZ_JBEOPV010000116.1:0-277 GCF_040310425.1 Pseudomonas sp. 65/3-MNA-CIBAN-0223 | reverse complement strand
GGGGCGAAGGAGCGGCGATGGATGGGCGTCGGCCCCAGCCGCCGAAGCGCTTCCAGATGACTTGGGGTCGGGTAGCCCTTGTGACCGGCAAGACCATAGCCTGGGTAACAGAGGTCCAGCGCCTGCATTTCACGGTCACGACTGACCTTGGCCAGAATGGACGCTGCGGCAATTGCCGGCACCTGACCATCGCCCTGAATCACCGGCGCGCTGGGTACGTTGAGCTGTGGGCAGCGATTACCATCGATCAACGCCAGCCTTGGGGTGACACTCAACC
>NZ_JBEOPV010000115.1:0-277 GCF_040310425.1 Pseudomonas sp. 65/3-MNA-CIBAN-0223 | reverse complement strand
CGCATGAACGCGCTGAACGCCCGGTTGCCCTCGACCTTCACTTCCCGCGCCTCGGGAGCGTCGCGATAGAGCGGGGCGGCATCGTCGAGGGCGATGCGCATCGGCGCCTCGTCGCATTCCGAACGGATGAACGCGTGGACGGCGGTGCGCAGCCGCTCCGGGGGCGTCTTTCGCGTGTCTTGCAGTATCCCGCACAGCATGTCGTACGTCTGCCGCCACTCGTCGTGCTGGAGCCGGAACAGCACGGACGCCTTGTTCGGGAAGTACTGGTACAGCG
>NZ_JBEOPV010000114.1:0-277 GCF_040310425.1 Pseudomonas sp. 65/3-MNA-CIBAN-0223 | reverse complement strand
CAAGCGTGGGATCCAACTGGTCTGCGGTGCTACCGTTTTTCTGCTGATCGCGGCATTCGTCGAGGCGTATTGGTCATCGATGACCCTGACCACGCCCGTAATCAAGTACGTCGTAGGCGCCTTTCTGTGGCTGCTGGTGGGAGCCTATTTCTCCCTGGCTGGGCGAGGTCATCATGCAGCTGAGTGATGCCAGTGTCTCTATCCGCCCGCGCAGTCCCTGGGAGGCGCTGGACCTTGGTACGCTGCTCGCCAGACGCCATGCGCCGCTGTTGATGGC
>NZ_JBEOPV010000113.1:0-277 GCF_040310425.1 Pseudomonas sp. 65/3-MNA-CIBAN-0223 | reverse complement strand
ATAATGATCAGCAAGAAGTACAGCAAATCATGCTGCAGCCAGTGATTGATGTCAATCTATTGCCGGTACACATTGTCGATGCCAATAATAGCTTATACGAAGCCGCTCATACTATGACCAAAGCGGGGCTAAAACATGTACTGATAAGACCCTTAAATCATTTAGAAAATATAAAAGAAACATCACATGGCACCGGTCATCTGCTCGGCATCTTGACCGATAGCGATATTTGCCGTGCCGTGAGCGAACAGCAAGACCCTGCCACTACCCTTTGCCA
>NZ_JBEOPV010000112.1:0-277 GCF_040310425.1 Pseudomonas sp. 65/3-MNA-CIBAN-0223 | reverse complement strand
CTCTAAAGGATAAAGAGTTAAACACTGCCAAGATAAAGCCATTTAATACCATAATCAACGATATCTCACAAACGCTTAAACTCACCAATAAAGATATCGATCGCCCGCAGCACTCAATGCTCATCAAATATGCCAACTACCACTGGCGACAGCTAGAGGGTAGTCTAATCGATGGTGCGCTAGCCGTGGTGAAACAAGATGATATAAAGACAACAGGTTTGCCTACTGAGAAGCTAATCCATTATAACCGAGAGCTCATCAATCAAAACCCTGAGCC
>NZ_JBEOPV010000111.1:0-278 GCF_040310425.1 Pseudomonas sp. 65/3-MNA-CIBAN-0223 | reverse complement strand
AGCAGGCGCTTCATATCGGTCTGCATAAAGGCTAGCCATGCGCCATAAAAGATACCAATCGTACCCAAGGTCATGGCTATTGGCGCAAAATCTTGTGATGCGGCTGGGAACAGTGGTAAGACAAAACGAATCAAACCATAAGCGGCGGTCTTGATCAGTACCCCTGCCAAATCCACTGAACCGGCGGTTGGTGCCTGCGCATGGGCGTCAGGTAGCCAGCCGTGAAAGGGAACAATCGGTAGCTTGACCGCAAAGCCAATAAAGAAGCATAGCATGAT
>NZ_JBEOPV010000110.1:0-278 GCF_040310425.1 Pseudomonas sp. 65/3-MNA-CIBAN-0223 | reverse complement strand
CGGTTATACCGGTGTCGAGAAGCGTGCCGAACATGATGGTCGTGAGGTGATCTGGCAGGTGGCGGCACGGCGCAGCACTTACAAGAAACTGGGCAAGAGCAGCCCGCTTTACAAAGCCAGGCGCAAGATCGAGAAGGCCAAAGCCCAGGTGCGGGCCAAGGTCGAACACCCGTTCCGGGTGATCAAGCGCCAATTTGGCTATGTGAAGACGCGCTTCCGTGGCCTGGCAAAGAACACCGCGCAACTGGTGACACTGTTCGCGCTGTCGAATCTGTGGA
>NZ_JBEOPV010000109.1:0-278 GCF_040310425.1 Pseudomonas sp. 65/3-MNA-CIBAN-0223 | reverse complement strand
GCGCACGATGGTGCACACCCGTGCGAGTGAGCAGGACATGCTGCGTCATGCCCGGGTGCTGGGCCCCAGCATCCGCGACGACGGCCTGCGCAAGGTGCGCGAAGGCGTGACCACCATTGAGGAAGTGCTACGGGTGACGCGTGAGGAGTGAAGGGATGAGGTTGTTTTCGGCTCGCCTGGAGAGGCATCTGCGGCCCGGCTGCTGGTGCGTCATGGCGCCATTCGCGGCCAAGGCGGCTCCCATGGCTGTGCGGTGCCTGCGTGGGAGCGCTCTTGAC
>NZ_JBEOPV010000108.1:0-278 GCF_040310425.1 Pseudomonas sp. 65/3-MNA-CIBAN-0223 | reverse complement strand
CTTTCCGGCAGCGCCATCAAACATTCGGCCCCACCCTGAATGGCTTCCCGATGCGCACTCGCCCGCGGCAATACCCGGCGCAGGTAGAAATCCGCACTGGCCAGCTTGGCCTGATAGAACGCCTCTTCACCGCTGCCTTGCTCCAGCGCATCCTGGGCGCGCGCCGCGGCCTGCAGCCACAAGCCCGCCAACAGGACATACGCCGAGTACTGCAGGAAATCCACCGACACCGCGCCAATCTCCTGCGGATCGCGGCCGGTCGCAGCAATGATCTCGGC
>NZ_JBEOPV010000107.1:0-279 GCF_040310425.1 Pseudomonas sp. 65/3-MNA-CIBAN-0223 | reverse complement strand
ATTTAATCGTTAGCTATTTACAGCCATCAATAAACAGGCTTTGGTTAATTATCCAGATTAACCTTCTATATCGCATCATCTAGATTGAACAACTCAATGCCACTTTATGATGACATTCCTTAATAATCATTAAGTTCACTTCAATATCTTGCCTTAATTCAGAGGTTAACCTCATAAAGCACGCACGGATCACGAAATTAACGCCTTTTTAATTGATGATTTAAGCCATAATTCAGCTTAGAAACTTACCCTAATTAGCTCGAGCAGATTAATCTAATC
>NZ_JBEOPV010000106.1:0-279 GCF_040310425.1 Pseudomonas sp. 65/3-MNA-CIBAN-0223 | reverse complement strand
CTCTATACCTGTTGCGAGAATGATCCGCCGCGCTACGCAGATGTGTTCGCCGTAGCGCACGGCGAAGCCCTCGGCATGGGGTTCGATGTGCTCCACGCGGCCGTGTTCGAGTCGAGCGCCATAACCGCTGGCCTGCTCGCGCAACCTGATCAGCAGGTCATTGCCATTGATGCCGGGCGGGAAGCCGGGGTAATTGCGCGAACGTGGTATCCACGATGCCCGGCTCGAGCCGGCGTCCACCACCAGGCAGCTGCGTCGGAAGCGCGCCAGGTACAGTGC
>NZ_JBEOPV010000105.1:0-279 GCF_040310425.1 Pseudomonas sp. 65/3-MNA-CIBAN-0223 | reverse complement strand
AGTTACGCCTTTATGAATCTGATGTCGCGTCCGGGCGGTGGCTGGCTAAGTGATAAGTTTGGGCGCAAGATTACCCTACTGATTTTGACCGCAGGACTAGCAGTCGGCTATGTACTGATGGGTATTGTCGACTCGACGTGGCCGATTGCACTGGCGCTACTCATCACCATGTTTTGCTCGTTCTTTGTACAAGCCGGCGAGGGCGCAGTCTTTGCGGTCATTCCGCTGATCAAGCGCAGTATGACCGGACAATTCGCGGGCATGACAGGGGCATATGGC
>NZ_JBEOPV010000104.1:0-279 GCF_040310425.1 Pseudomonas sp. 65/3-MNA-CIBAN-0223 | reverse complement strand
GCATGTCGATGGTTTTCTTCGCTCGCGCCTTGGTGTCTTCGTGGGTCACCAGCGCCTTGCGCTCGCCCCAGCGTTCGATGCCTTCGAACAGCGTGCCGCTCATGTTCCAGGCCGGCTGGCCAGCGGTAAGGGTGGCGTCCAGGTGGATGTGCGGTTCGATGAAGGGCGGCACCACCAGGTTGCTGGCGGCGTCGATATCGCCCTCGTTGGCTTCGGCCGGCGCCTGCTGCGCGCTGATGGCGGCGATGCGCGCGCCGTCCAGTTCGATGCGGTACAGGC
>NZ_JBEOPV010000103.1:0-280 GCF_040310425.1 Pseudomonas sp. 65/3-MNA-CIBAN-0223 | reverse complement strand
CCACAGCACAGTTATCTCAAGGACATCGGCCGGGTGAACTACCAGACCGCGACCGACCAGGAATGCCTGGATGCCTTTATGACTCTATCGCGTGTGGAGGGCATCATCCCTGCCTTGGAAAGCGCCCATGCCGTGGCCTGGGCGATTCGCACCGCGCCGACGCTGGGCAAGGACAGCCATATCCTGGTCAACCTTTCCGGCCGCGGCGACAAGGACGCCGATTACGTCGCCAACCTGCTCGGCCTGTAACACATCAGCGCGGGCCGACAGTGCATATGCG
>NZ_JBEOPV010000102.1:0-280 GCF_040310425.1 Pseudomonas sp. 65/3-MNA-CIBAN-0223 | reverse complement strand
GAGCGGGCCTGCGAGCTCGCGCGCATTCGCGATGGTGTCGAGGCCGGCCTGAGTCACGGCCTGATCGTCAATGCCGGCCATGGTCTGCATTACCACAACGCCGAGGCCATCGCCGCGATCCGGGGCGTCAATGAGCTGAATATCGGCCACGCCATCGTCGCCCATGCGCTGTTCGTAGGCTTCAAGCAGGCGGTCAAGGAAATGAAGCACCTGATCCTCAGCGCCGCAGCGCGGGGGTGAGACAAGCCGTCCGCTGGAGGGCGCGTTCGCGATCCTCCGC
>NZ_JBEOPV010000101.1:0-280 GCF_040310425.1 Pseudomonas sp. 65/3-MNA-CIBAN-0223 | reverse complement strand
TCTGTCGTGCATCGGCACTGGACAGCGCCCGCGGCATCGAGGGCTCCACAAGCGCGCCCTCGCCCGGTCCCGTTTCGATAAAGACTTTGACGTTGGTCGCCGGAATGGCGGACGGCGCAACAGGTTGCGCACCACCGGGTTGCAGCGAGGTGTGCGAGACACGGCCGACATGCCACAGCTGGGCGAAAATCACACCGCCCTCGTCATGCACCGCCTGGGTAACGGCCTTCCAGCCCTCAACCTGCTCAGGGCTGTGAATTCCGGGCGTCCAGGCATACCC
>NZ_JBEOPV010000100.1:0-280 GCF_040310425.1 Pseudomonas sp. 65/3-MNA-CIBAN-0223 | reverse complement strand
CACCGCGCCCGTCGCGCCGCCGGGCAGTTCGGGGCTCGCGTCCGCGATGCGCAGCGCGTGATCGTACACGCCGCCGTCGCCCGCTTCGATCAGGAGCGGCAGCACACGTTCGGCCAGCGCGTCGCTGCCGGCAAAATCCAGCGCGAACGGCTCGGTATCGAGCAGTTCGGCCTGCGCGTCGGCCAGCATGATGCCGAGCCGGCCGCGCAGCAATGCGCGTGCCGGATGCCGCCAGAAACGTTCGAATTCGCTGAACGCAACGGGCTCGACCGGTTCGGCC
>NZ_JBEOPV010000099.1:0-280 GCF_040310425.1 Pseudomonas sp. 65/3-MNA-CIBAN-0223 | reverse complement strand
GCTCTAAAGCGAGCTGTTTTCAAGTAAGGTTTAACGATACACTATCAGATAGTTAATAAATCATAAAAGCGGTTTGTTAGCAAAAACATTGCGTCATCTACTCACTCTTCATAAGCCCTTTATTATGAACCATAAAAAAACCATCAGCCTCTCCCCCATTATAAAAACCCTATTACCCAAACAACTATACAAAAAGCGGTTTTTGTTACAAGACAAAGGGCACAACAATCATATCAAGATTGCTAAAGACGTACGCATCATTGGCAATTCAGCCATTACC
>NZ_JBEOPV010000098.1:0-280 GCF_040310425.1 Pseudomonas sp. 65/3-MNA-CIBAN-0223 | reverse complement strand
CGCCCGGTCTGCTTGCACGACGAGTTCCCCTAGTACACCGGCATGTTCGTACTGACCGGCCAGCACATAGAGCAGCGGTGCCCAGAGAGCCGGATAGTCGCTGAGCCAGTCCAGGACGTGGCGGTCGAGCAGTTGGCGATAGAGCAAGCCTGTTGCAGCGCTGTGCAGGCGGTATTCGCGGTCGTCACGGTAGCGAAATCGGTACGCCTGGTGCAGCGGGCCATGCCACGGATGCCAAGTACTGCCGTCGGCCAGTTCGACGTGTAGATCGACGGCGATC
>NZ_JBEOPV010000097.1:0-281 GCF_040310425.1 Pseudomonas sp. 65/3-MNA-CIBAN-0223 | reverse complement strand
CACCAACACCAACCACCCCACCACCACCACCCCAAACAACCCAAACCGCACCACCCCACCCACCACACCCCACACCACCAAAACAACCCCAACCACCACCCCCAACACCACCAACAACAACCCACCCACAAACACACCCAACACCCCCAACCCCCCCAACACCACCCCCACCAACAAGAACACCAACCACACCAACAACAACCCCAACCCCCACCACACCCCCAACAACCCAACAACAACCACACACCACCCAACAAACAAAAAAAAAAAAAAAACAAGCT
>NZ_JBEOPV010000096.1:0-281 GCF_040310425.1 Pseudomonas sp. 65/3-MNA-CIBAN-0223 | reverse complement strand
GACCGGACGCACCCATATGATGGATGCCACTCCGATCACCTTTGGCCAAGAGATGTCGGCCTTCGTTGCCCAGCTGGACATTGCCGAACGCACGATTCGTCAGTCCCTACCGGCCGTGTACGAACTGGCGCAGGGCGGTACTGCCGTAGGAACCGGCCTGAACTCCCCACACGGGTTCGCCGAAGCCATTGCAGCGGAGCTTGCAGCGCTTTCGGGCCTTCCGTTCGTATCTGCGCCCAATAAATTCGCTGCATTGGCGGGACATGAGCCGCTGGTAGCTC
>NZ_JBEOPV010000095.1:0-281 GCF_040310425.1 Pseudomonas sp. 65/3-MNA-CIBAN-0223 | reverse complement strand
CAATGTTGCCGCTCACTTTCATGCGCAGCAGCGCGCCTTCCCAGGCATTGCTTATGAATTCCGCGAGGGCTGGGCAATCGCAGTCGGAGGCGATCTCGCCAGCGCTGCGCGCCTGCTCCAGACAAGTCGCGAGCAGATAGACGGATTGCTCAAGTATCTCGCTGAGCCGATTCGAGATGGGCGGGCACAGCTCGGCCATCTCGAAACTCAGACTGCCGATAAAGCAGTGATATTCGGGCCTTTCCTTGCGGGCAAAGTGCGCAACGAGATCGGCGTAGTAG
>NZ_JBEOPV010000094.1:0-282 GCF_040310425.1 Pseudomonas sp. 65/3-MNA-CIBAN-0223 | reverse complement strand
AAACCCGCTCGCGCGATTCAGCTCAGCGCGGCAGTTCCGAATGGCCCATCAGGTACGTATCGACCGAGCGCGCGCACTGGCGGCCTTCGCGGATCGCCCACACCACGAGCGACTGGCCGCGACGCATGTCGCCTGCCGCGAACACCTTGTCGACCGACGTGTAGTACGAACGGTCGCCTTCGGTCGTCGCGCGTGCATTGCCGCGCGCATCCTTCGCGACGCCGAACGCGTCGAGCACCGGCGCGGCCGGCTGCGTGAAGCCCATCGCGAGCAGCACGAGAT
>NZ_JBEOPV010000093.1:0-282 GCF_040310425.1 Pseudomonas sp. 65/3-MNA-CIBAN-0223 | reverse complement strand
GAAACGCATAGAATCACGCGCTTTCGGTTGTCTGCTGGAAGAGTTACTGCAACGCTGCCCAGACCTCGAAAACGACGCGCGCCGGCACACTCTGCTCAAGCTACAGAACCAGTGCATGTCCGAGCAGCCGGAACGCCGCCCAAACTTCAGCCAAATCCACACTACTCTCGCCGCGCTCTGACGCGCCTTCCGGAGCGACTCCTGCAATGACCTCACCCGAAGCAGACGAAGAACGCACGCCATATCCCAAGCCCTATACAGAGGTGCCCATCGATCAGGACC
>NZ_JBEOPV010000092.1:0-284 GCF_040310425.1 Pseudomonas sp. 65/3-MNA-CIBAN-0223 | reverse complement strand
CCTGTACCCCATGGCGCTGTCGATGATCGTCACCGGCACCGCCTGGCAGTGGCTGCTCAATCCCGGCCTGGGCCTGGACAAGCTGCTGCGCGACTGGGGCTGGGAAGGCTTTCGCTTCGACTGGCTGGTTGATCCGGATCGGGTCATCTATTGCCTGGTGATCGCGGCGGTGTGGCAGGCCTCGGGCTTCGTCATGGCGCTGTTCCTCGCCGGCCTGCGCAGCGTCGATCAGTCGATCATCCGCGCTGCTCAGGTGGACGGTGCGAGCCTGCCGACCATCTACC
>NZ_JBEOPV010000091.1:0-285 GCF_040310425.1 Pseudomonas sp. 65/3-MNA-CIBAN-0223 | reverse complement strand
CTGCAACGCAAGCTGCTGGACGGGTTGCGCTACCTGCTCAAGGAACAGTTGAAGCTGAACCAGCCGGAAGCCTCCGATGGCTGGCTCACCGAGGATGGTTTGTGGCTGGTGAGCAAGACGGTCTCGGACAAACTGCGCGCACACCTCCTGTCTCAGGGGATCGATGGCATTCCTGCGAACAACACCGCCGTGTTCAACGTACTGCAGGACCACGGCATGCTCCAGCCCACCTCGGACGGCAAAGCGGTCTGGCGCGCGACCGTCACCAGCACGACCGGCTGGTCC
>NZ_JBEOPV010000090.1:0-285 GCF_040310425.1 Pseudomonas sp. 65/3-MNA-CIBAN-0223 | reverse complement strand
ATGCCGAGCTGTCGGAGTTCGTCTTCGAGCTGCGCCAGCCCAACCCGGCGTTTCTCAACCGCGCCCGCCCACCGCTGCTCGAGCGCAATCCGCTGCTGTTCTGGAAGGGCCTGACGCTGCTGCTGGCCGGTACAGTAGTTGCGCTGCTGTTGCGCTAGCCGCGCTGGCGCAACAGTGCCGTGGCACCCTGAGGCTTGCGCGTGTACCAGAACACCCGGCTGACGCCGCGGGTGATCGCCACATAGCCCAGGCGGAGGCTTTCATCGGCCATGGCCTGGTCATAGC
>NZ_JBEOPV010000089.1:0-285 GCF_040310425.1 Pseudomonas sp. 65/3-MNA-CIBAN-0223 | reverse complement strand
CGCGAGCTGTTGCATGCACTACGTGATCGCGGTTGCCGTCTCGGCGTCCTGACCCGCAATGCCCACGAGCTGGCCAAGGTCACTCTGGAAGTGGTCGGCATGGGCGACTGTTTTCTTCCCGAGGACATCCTTGGTCGCGGCGAAGCGCCGCCCAAACCCCACCCGGGCGGCCTGCTGCAGCTAGCCGAGCGTTGGGGCGTGGCACCATCGGCGATGCTGATGGTTGGCGATTACCGCTTCGACCTGGAGTGCGCCAGAGCTGCCGGCGCGCGCGGGGTGCTGGTC
>NZ_JBEOPV010000088.1:0-287 GCF_040310425.1 Pseudomonas sp. 65/3-MNA-CIBAN-0223 | reverse complement strand
AACACACATCCATCCCCCTCGTCACCGCCGGTGTGGGATTTCGCCTGCCCGCGATGGCAATCTCCCTGTCACATCAATGTCGAATCCGCAGACGCCATCGCGGGCAAGCCCGGCTCCCACAGTGATCTGCGCCGAACACAAATGCTGCGCACACCACAAAAACCCTGTGGGAGCTAGCCTGCTGGCGATGACAATCTGCCTGTCACACCAATGTCGAATGTGCAGACGCCATCGCGGGCAAGCCCGGCTCCCACAGTGATCTGCGCCGAACACAAATGCTGCGCCCA
>NZ_JBEOPV010000087.1:0-288 GCF_040310425.1 Pseudomonas sp. 65/3-MNA-CIBAN-0223 | reverse complement strand
GCTTTGTACTGCTTCATTGGCGAATGAGCTCGAGGTTGTTTGCAATGTATCGGCACTTTTCTTCACCGCGACAACGAGATCGGTTAATGTGTCCATGGCTTTATCAAGTGCGCAACCAATGGTGCCAAATTCATCACGACCAGGATGGAAGCCTAAACGAGAGGTTAAATCACCTTTAGCAATTTTTTCCGTGGTATCCCATAACACCCAAAGTGCACCGCCAAGGAACGTGGCCGTCCAATAAATCACTACTACAAAAGGCAATACCCATAAAAATGACATTAACAG
>NZ_JBEOPV010000086.1:0-289 GCF_040310425.1 Pseudomonas sp. 65/3-MNA-CIBAN-0223 | reverse complement strand
ATTAAGTGCAGATCGAGGACAATTGAATAAAAACACCAGCAAAGTCATATTAGAAAACAATGTTATTATTGATGCCATTGATATAGAAGAACCCCTGCAGTCATTGAGTACCCAAGCGGTGACGGTAGACTTAACCACTATGATAGGCACCTCACAAGAGATGGTGTATATCAAAGGCAAAGGGTTTATTATTAAAGGCTTAGGCCTACATGCTGACTTGAATTCGCAACAATTATCGCTACTGAGCCAGGTAGAAGGAACATATGAGCCACATTAATCGTCTCCACAC
>NZ_JBEOPV010000085.1:0-290 GCF_040310425.1 Pseudomonas sp. 65/3-MNA-CIBAN-0223 | reverse complement strand
AAACCGTTCCAAAAATGGACGTTAACGGTGCCTTTTTCGCTTACCAAACTGACGACAATCGTCAAAACCTGCTGGCTCGCGAAGTGGCTGAACAGCAAAACGTAGTCTGGGCCACCGGCACCCATACCAATACACCGGTACTGGTATTTACCCAAGGCCCGGGAGATACTACCGTACCCTTTGGCAAAGTACTGCATCACACAGAAGTAGGTCAACACGCTATGGAAGCACTAGAAGACTAATACATTAATACCTGCCTAAATATTTGACTGGCCCTCGATAATTATCGG
>NZ_JBEOPV010000084.1:0-291 GCF_040310425.1 Pseudomonas sp. 65/3-MNA-CIBAN-0223 | reverse complement strand
CGCCAAGACAGCGCGTTGGCGATCCAGTCAGGCCTGGGGTAGGCTGGTCGCCGCTTCCTTTCTCACATCAAGACCAGATAAGGAAGGCAATCGCACCCGGTGGTGCGGCCGGGCTTCAAACCCGGTTGGGGGCGGCAGCCGCTCCCGGGTGAGTTCGACTCTCACTGCCTTCCGCCATCTACCCCTCGCCACCACCCTGCGACAGCCCGCCTCACTTCGCAATATCAAAAAGCCATCGCGCTCCAGCGCGAAGCGCGTCACAATCGCGGCTTTTCTTTCCAGGGATAGGAG
>NZ_JBEOPV010000083.1:0-292 GCF_040310425.1 Pseudomonas sp. 65/3-MNA-CIBAN-0223 | reverse complement strand
GCCAAGGAGCGTGTACTCCCCGTCGCGCACCTGCGCTTCGACTACAACGCCCATGGCATGCCCGTCACCACCCTGCTGCCCTATCGCGGCCAGGGCGGCACTCTCAACGTCAAGCTGCTCAGCGTCGATGCACTGGGCCATCAACAACAGGAGTTGATCGTCTCCGCCGTTACCCATGACGGCCAGGCACTGCTCGAAGACGATCCGCAAAAACTCCTGCGCCTACCGGCTGAAATTCTGACTCATGCCGCCCACCCGGTGGATACAGGAGCCTGCGACGCAGACCTGACAC
>NZ_JBEOPV010000082.1:0-293 GCF_040310425.1 Pseudomonas sp. 65/3-MNA-CIBAN-0223 | reverse complement strand
CACCAGACCAGCCCGAAATTCTCCGGCGCCGCCAGTAACCGGTTCAGCCTCGGCGACGGTATCGACAACTTTGGCGTGGCGGCGGCGCTCAGTTGGCAGAAGCGTGATTTTGGCTCGGACAATGTCGAAACTGGCGGCGCCTGGGACTTCACTAACGGCGCCCGGCTCAACGAATTCGAGCAGCGCGACTATGACATCAGCCGTGAACGCGCCGGTGGCGGCCTTAACTTCGATTACAAGCCCGATGACGTGAGCAGCTACTACCTGCGCACGCTCTACAGTCGCTACAAAGA
>NZ_JBEOPV010000081.1:0-298 GCF_040310425.1 Pseudomonas sp. 65/3-MNA-CIBAN-0223 | reverse complement strand
CGCCTGTGTCCGGTTGATCGTGGTGCCGAGCGGGCCGGATGCGGCCGATGACTACCTGGTCGAGCACGCTATTCCTGGCGACTTGGTGATCTGCAGTGATGTGCCGCTGGCCGATCGCCTGGTGAAGAAGGGCGTGGCGGCGCTCGATCCGCGTGGGCGCGAGTTCGACGAGCGCAACATGGGTGAGCGGTTGGCGGTGCGCAACCTGTTCACCGACCTGCGTGATCAGGGCCAGATGGGCGGCGGTCAGGCAGCCTATGGCGAACGCGACCGGCAGGCGTTCGCCAATGCCTTGGAC
>NZ_JBEOPV010000080.1:0-307 GCF_040310425.1 Pseudomonas sp. 65/3-MNA-CIBAN-0223 | reverse complement strand
AAGCAGGTCCTCCTGACGGCCAGCGGAATAGACCCCTGCTACGGATGACCGTTCATCTTTAGTAAGCATGGGGTCAATGGAGCGCAGCTGACAGTCGGCAACGCTCAACATACTCCCCACTGTATTTTGATTAGAGTCAAAGCCTCTAGGTGGGCGCGCCTCTAGTATCGGCGCAACACGATCACGCCGAGTTACCAGCCACGCTTCGAAAGCGCTCTGCCCCAGCAAAGGAAGAACCACATGACAATGAAAACCATCAGCGCATGCGGAAAGATGAACGCAGGGATGACTATCGAAGTCGAGTGCG
>NZ_JBEOPV010000079.1:0-316 GCF_040310425.1 Pseudomonas sp. 65/3-MNA-CIBAN-0223 | reverse complement strand
CCTGCTAAGCGTATGGTTAACCCATCAAGTTACTCACCTTACCGCGCCTTTAGCGCAAACACATTTGATGGGGTAAATCGCTTATGTTGGACACCAATCTCAAGACCCAGTTGAAAGCCTACCTGGAGAAGGTCACCCAGCCCTTCGAGATCGTCGCGTCCCTTGATGACGGCGAGAAGTCCCAGGAAATGCTGAGCCTGCTGCAGGACATCGCCAGCCTCAGCGACAAGATCACTCTGAAGACCGACGGCGACGATGCACGCAAGCCGTCGTTCTCGCTCAACCGCATCGGCGGCAACATCAGCCTGCGTTTTGC
>NZ_JBEOPV010000078.1:0-320 GCF_040310425.1 Pseudomonas sp. 65/3-MNA-CIBAN-0223 | reverse complement strand
ACCATGCTGTCCGCGGGGCACGGGGTTGTGCTCGCAAAGACCCTGAAAAACGAGGTGGTCGTACCACAACCGGATAGCAGTAAGCCGCTGGTGCAAGGTTGAATTCGCCACCGCGCTCTTTGCGCCAGGTAGCAGCTCACGGATGTAGAGCGTGACTTGTTCGAATGTCGCGGATTCGGGTTTCAGCCCACTCCCTTCGCAATGCAATAAGTAATGCGCAAGGGCACGGCCATAGGCGTCAAGGGTGGCCGGCGCACGCCCCAGATTACCCAAGAGCTCCAGCCAAGCTTGTACACTGGAATAACGACTTAACACTTGCT
>NZ_JBEOPV010000077.1:0-326 GCF_040310425.1 Pseudomonas sp. 65/3-MNA-CIBAN-0223 | reverse complement strand
AAGTCAGGACGAGGTACATCGCGACGAATCGGATGCAGACGCCGAGGAACTGGCGTTGGTTGAGGCGGCTCTCGGACCACCCCACGTAGGCCGTTCGCATGGCCCAAACGCCCCAGACGAGCAGGACCGCGAACACGACGCCGACCAGGACGGTCGCCATCGCTGAAGGTGCGATGCCGCTGTTGGCTTGAAATGCCGAGACCTGGGCGCCGTTCATGGCTTGCCCTCCGCGGTCGTCGGCGGTGATGGCGGGACGACCCGCTCCGTGCGGTAGTCGCCGGTCAATTCGGACGGGTCGCGCGGCTGGGCGCGCGACGGTGTGAGAT
>NZ_JBEOPV010000076.1:0-327 GCF_040310425.1 Pseudomonas sp. 65/3-MNA-CIBAN-0223 | reverse complement strand
GCCTTTTCAGCTACCGCAACCGCCTCTTTTCCTCCGGAGGGAGCCAAGTCGGCAGGAACCCACGCCGCAATTTGGTAGTGGCTGCTAGCGGACGCTGGAGCGAAACCAGATAGGAGGATCATGGACGGATCTAAAGTTACGGCGGACATGACCAGCTGCCCGTTACGGTAACCATTAGGGATGGTCTGAAGTAGCCCTGTATTTCTGGCTGACTTCAGCCTCCGCCGATTTTGAAAGCGGTCAACCGATCAAAAACGATCAGATCGCCCGCTTATTTCTGTGTTTTTAGCCGCCGCGAGCACCTCGCAGCAGCCATTTTCCACATTA
>NZ_JBEOPV010000075.1:0-334 GCF_040310425.1 Pseudomonas sp. 65/3-MNA-CIBAN-0223 | reverse complement strand
TACTACTTCGTCCCCGAGCAGATGGGCGCGCAGGTGAACAAGCCCGCCCAGCGCCTGGCGCTGTTCACCTTCATCCTCGTCGAGCACCTGGCCGACCAGGGTCGCGATCCGCTGGCCGTGCTCGACGGTGGCAGCCTCGGTCGCGATGAACTGCCGGCACTGCTGGACAAGTACCGCGACCTGTTCCTACAGGCCGAAGTCACCACCCAGGAAGAGCTGGAAGAAAAGGTCATCCGCCGCCTGACGCAGCTGGGCTTCGCCGAGGACAGCAATGGCGTCTACCGCTTCCTGCCGCCGATGCACCGCTTCCTCGACGTCTGCCTGTCGGTGCAGC
>NZ_JBEOPV010000074.1:0-336 GCF_040310425.1 Pseudomonas sp. 65/3-MNA-CIBAN-0223 | reverse complement strand
CGCGAAGCCGAACACCGCGGTCGAGTCAGCCGGCAGCGTCGGCGCGCCGAGCAGTGCGTCCCAGTGCTGGAAGATGACCCCGTCGCGCACGGTGCGGCCGACGTGCTGCACGTCGAAGCAGATGCAGCGGTATCCGGCATCGGCCCACGGCCGTGCCATGTTGCCGGTACGGTCAAACAGGAAAACTGCGGTGGGTACGCTCACGGTCGCATCCTCAATTCGTTGCATCAGCATTAGGGGTGGAAACTCGGCTAGCATGTGGCAGCTTTGTATGAAGGCGCCGCGCTGCAGACCTTGGCGTTGTGACGGCGCCCACCCGTCACACCGAGCGTCCAC
>NZ_JBEOPV010000073.1:0-342 GCF_040310425.1 Pseudomonas sp. 65/3-MNA-CIBAN-0223 | reverse complement strand
CTCCTACACCGAATTCAATTCGAGTTACAGTGTCATCGCAGCCAACCATCCAAACGCCATCAACGGCAGGTTGTAGTGCAAAAAGGTCGGAACAACCGTATCCCAGATATGATTATGCTGCCCGTCAGCATTCAGTCCCGCAGTAGGACCAAGCGTAGAGTCAGATGCCGGAGAGCCTCCGTCACCCAAAGCGCCTGCAGTACCGACTAGACTCACGATCGCCAGAGGACTGAACCCTAGCTCCACGCCGAGGGGAACAAAAATAGCGGCGATAATAGGCACCGTTGAGAACGACGAACCGATCCCAATAGTTACCAGCAACCCGACCAGCAGCATCATCAC
>NZ_JBEOPV010000072.1:0-362 GCF_040310425.1 Pseudomonas sp. 65/3-MNA-CIBAN-0223 | reverse complement strand
TGTGAAAACCGGCACGCGGCGCGTGCCGGCCAATGTGTGCGGGGCGTGATTGTGCCTGTCGCGGGGCGCTCAGTTCAATGCAGCGTCGGCGGCGCGCCGTCCGGCGCCGAATCGGCGAGCGGGCGCACCGACCCTTCGACGATGCGTGCACCGAACTCGCGCACGAGCTGCTGGACGAACGGATCGCCGTGAATCTCCTGCTCGGCTTCGCGCTGGCGCGCCGCGCGCGCGGCCGCGCCTCTGGGTCGTGGGGGCCGGGCCGGGCCGACGCCAGTCGGCACGCACCCTCGTCCCTGCCGGGGCGGCCCCCGCCGCCCCCGCGTCGGTGACGAACCCATGGGTCAGGTTGCCCGGCGTCAGGG
>NZ_JBEOPV010000071.1:0-377 GCF_040310425.1 Pseudomonas sp. 65/3-MNA-CIBAN-0223 | reverse complement strand
ATCCAAGACGATACCCAAGCCACCACCAATGGTTTCGACGAATCCAATGGGCGGAGGCTTGGTGATATCGAACAGCCGGTAAAGTAGGAGTCCAGCGCCTATCGTCCACCCCCTATGAGCTGTTGCCAGACCAACCAAGACGAGTGGGAAGGCGAGATACTCGTCGGCAACGATCTGCGCAGCATCGCCACCGCCAAGCCAGTGTGAGGCCCAGTGGCACAGCGGAACACCGACCAATAGCAACGCGGTTATGATCAGCAGTTGTCTTGCTAAAGGCTGACCCCAAAGCCACCACGCTAACGGTATACCCAGCAGTGATCCCAAGGTTCCGGGCATCCAGGGCGATAGTCCCAGCCCGAAACCCGTGGCAATCAATA
>NZ_JBEOPV010000070.1:0-382 GCF_040310425.1 Pseudomonas sp. 65/3-MNA-CIBAN-0223 | reverse complement strand
ACGGCCAGCTCCAGTGCAGCCGAGCGCGCTTACTTGACTCGGATAAGCCAGGCTGCGCAAGAGTACGGGCAACAGTTCGACCGTTACATGCAGTTGATCGAACGCGGTGTGGCACTGCGTACGCGGATGCAGGACGCTGCACAGGTCAGTCGTGAAGAGTTTGAGTTCATCGAACTGGATATGTACGACGCGGTGCGGGTGTTGCGCTTGGAGGGTGATCGGCTCAAGGGCAGCGACCCCCTTACCGTCGCAGAAGCGACTTCCGGCCTGACCAAGCAGGTTCTGGACATGCGTACCCTGGAGAATGTCTTCGTCGCCAACAGCTCTGACGAAGCGGCCACCAGCTGGAGCGACCTGCACGGAAACGTGACCACCATCGGCA
>NZ_JBEOPV010000069.1:0-386 GCF_040310425.1 Pseudomonas sp. 65/3-MNA-CIBAN-0223 | reverse complement strand
CACCGGCACTGTATGAAACGCTTTCCATCGTGTTGTTGTTGGCAATCGGTCTGCATGGCGGCGTAGAGCTGGCCGAGCAGGCCAGTGCGGCGTTGCTGGGTCAGTCGCTGCTGGTGCTGGCGCTGGGCGTGTTGCTGCCGATCCTGGCCTTCGTCCTGTTGCGCGGCCTGCGCTTCGACCGCGTGAATGCGGCTGCGGTGGCGGCGCACTACGGTTCGGTGAGCGCGGGTACGTTCGCCGTAGTGGTGGCTTATCTTGCCGCGCGGGAAATCTTCTTCGAGAGCTATATGCCGCTATTCGTGGCGATTCTCGAAATCCCGGCGATCCTGGTCGGCATCCTGCTGGCCAAGGGTGTGTCGCGTGATACCGATTGGAAGGAGCTCGGC
>NZ_JBEOPV010000068.1:0-386 GCF_040310425.1 Pseudomonas sp. 65/3-MNA-CIBAN-0223 | reverse complement strand
CCATTGGCCTTGGGGATCGCGATGTAATCCTTGAAGCGTCCCGGTAGCGGTTTGTACAGGCTGTGTACGGCGCCGAGTACGCGATAGCAAGTATCTGCCTTGTCCACCACGATGCGGAAAGCGTAGACGTCCATGATCTCGTGGAATGCCTTGCGCTTGCCGCGCATCTTCTTGTAGATGCTGTACAGGTGCTTCTCGCGGCCCAGTACGTCGCCTTCCAGGCCTTCGCGCTCGAGGCAGTGGATCAGCGACTGTTCGATCTTCTCGACTATCTCGTTGCGATTACCACGGGCGCGCCGCACGGCGGCGCGGATGCGCTCGGAGCGCATCGGGTGCATGGCCTTGAAGCCGAGATCCTCGAACTCCACGCGCATGGTGTGCATACC
>NZ_JBEOPV010000067.1:0-390 GCF_040310425.1 Pseudomonas sp. 65/3-MNA-CIBAN-0223 | reverse complement strand
CCTTCGAGCACGCCGTCGGCCAGGCTCGCGTCACCTTCGAGCTTCCAGTTGTCCGGCTGGGTGGCTTGCAGGCGGCTTTCCAGCAGGTCGCGAATGTCGGCCTTGCCTTCGAGGGTGACTAGGTTCCAGCTGAATAGCACCAGGTCACGCCAGTGGCAGTCGTCGGCGAACAGCTCAAGTGTGCCGTCGATGTCGCGCTGCGCCAGTCGCTGGCCGAGGCGTTCGACCCAGGCGGCCAGTTGTTCGGTAGGTGTGCGGGTGACGCTGGCCTGGCTGTCGCCGCCGAGGTCGCTGCCGTTATCGGTTTTCAGATCGAAGGGAACGTCGTTGCTGGGACGCATGGTGGTTCTCCTGGTCATTGTTGTTATTCACGGGGATACCGTGCTTTGC
>NZ_JBEOPV010000066.1:0-398 GCF_040310425.1 Pseudomonas sp. 65/3-MNA-CIBAN-0223 | reverse complement strand
CAGCGGAAGTCGGTTCTGCTCCGACTGTCGTCTCGATGCGTTCGCCGGTGAGCTGGTTCTTCGACCAGCCGGCGAAAGTGTCCTTCATCGCGCGAGCTTCTTGCAAGTTGGCCGGCTCGTTGTATTCCAGCTTCCAGACGTCACCAGCACGACCATCCAGGCTGTACACCGCTCCGCGCGTGCGGACGATTTCGTGGCTCAGGCCACCGCCGATATCAAAGCCGTTCTTGTAGTAGGCATTGATACGATATTTACCGGGCTGCAGATGCAGCGTTTTGTTCTTCGTGCCGAAACTCGAATTGGCCAAAGGCAGCTCTTGGCCATTGATACTCATCACTTCAAGCGTGTCGGGTACTTCTACCACCACTACTTGCGCCTTTGGCAGCTCGGAGCCGGGG
>NZ_JBEOPV010000065.1:0-416 GCF_040310425.1 Pseudomonas sp. 65/3-MNA-CIBAN-0223 | reverse complement strand
GTAGAAAGCGCTGACACTTTCAAGCGCCCGATCTACGCCGGTAACGCCATTGCCACCGTTCAGTCGAACGCGTCGGTAAAAGTGATCACCGTGCGTGCTACCGGTTTTGACCCGGTGGCGGCTGAAGGCGGTTCGGCATCGGTTGAAACCGTTGCTGCTGCTCACGACGCTGGCACTTCCAGCTTCGTTGGCGAAGAGCTTGCCAAATCGGATCGTCCGGAACTGACTGCTGCCAAGATCGTCGTTTCCGGCGGCCGAGGCATGCAGAACGGCGACAACTTCAAACACCTGTACGCCCTGGCTGACAAGCTGGGCGCTGCCGTGGGCGCGTCCCGCGCTGCGGTCGACGCAGGTTTTGTCCCTAACGACATGCAGGTCGGTCAGACCGGCAAGATCGTTGCGCCACAGCTGTACAT
>NZ_JBEOPV010000064.1:0-433 GCF_040310425.1 Pseudomonas sp. 65/3-MNA-CIBAN-0223 | reverse complement strand
GAATTGCCGGCAGCGGGCGTAATCACGCCGCACCCGGGCGAGGCTGCGCGTCTGTTGCAATGCTCGGTGGCCGAGATACAGGCTGATCGCCCCGCTGCGGCGCGTGCGCTGGCCCGTCGCTACGCTTGTGTGGCGCTGCTCAAGGGCGCGGGTACGTTGATCGCCGATTCAAATGGCCGACTGGCGCTCTGTGATCGCGGCCATCCGGCGATGGCGAGTGCCGGCCTCGGTGACGTGCTGGCAGGGGTGATCGGTGCCGTGCTGGCGCAGGGGCTTGCGCCATTCGATGCAGCCTGCCTGGGCGCCTGGCTGCATGCCGCCGCTGGCGAACGTATCGGCCAGCAAGGCCGGGGGCTAGCCGCCGGCGATCTGATTCCCGTGATCCGTCAGTTGCTTGAGGAGCAGTCTCCATGCCTGAAGTGAACCTCTACGC
>NZ_JBEOPV010000063.1:0-444 GCF_040310425.1 Pseudomonas sp. 65/3-MNA-CIBAN-0223 | reverse complement strand
ACTCAGCTAACCCTCTGCCAACAACACCACCGCCTCGACTTCGAAGAGCATGCCGTCCAACGCCAGGCGCGGCACCGGAGTCAGCGTACAAGCAGGCTTCGGTCCCGGCCCCAGCGCACGTTCCAGCTCGTCGCCAAAAATGTGCAGGCGAGTTTCACTGTGGTCGACGATCAGCACGCCGAGCTTGGCGATCTGCGCCGGCGTCCCGCCTGCGCCCTCGATGGCGATGCACAGGTTGCGCAGCGCCTGGCGCACCTGTTGGCGAAAATCGACTGACAGCTGGCCATCAACCGCCTCACCACCCTGCCCGGCGATGAACGCCATCCGCACCCCCGCCGGCAGCACCGCAACGTGGGAATAGCCGTTGGATGTTGGGTCATAGAGGCCGGGCGGATTGATCAGTGAAAGCCCCTTGCATCCGGTTTGTTCTGTCATGACCTGTTC
>NZ_JBEOPV010000062.1:0-449 GCF_040310425.1 Pseudomonas sp. 65/3-MNA-CIBAN-0223 | reverse complement strand
ACTCACCCTGTGCAGTTAACTCCGCCCAGGCCGTGGCCATGCCGTGCAGGCGCAGCTCCTTGAGTTCCGCCATCAAATCACGCATGACCGACCTCCTCGGCCTGGCCACGCAGGCGGTCGTAGCGCGCCGTGTTAGCGACGGGGGCTTCCTTGAGCGACAAGTGGGTTTCGACGCTGGGTGGTGGTTCGGTCGCGGCCAGGCGCGCCACGACATTGAGGATGTGTTCGGCGCTCAGGCTGCCGCTTTCCAGTACCAGCTCAACAGCCACCAGCACCGCATCGAGCCCGGCGACTGGTACGGCAGCCAGAACTTGCGCCATGATCCGGTCACCGCCGGCATGACGCCCCAGACCGTGCTTAAGCTGACGCAGCGGCGCCGGCAGATCAGCAAAGGGCGCGCCGTTGCGCAGCGCACCGGGCTTGCGTTCGATCAGCGGGAGGTAGTGCTG
>NZ_JBEOPV010000061.1:0-449 GCF_040310425.1 Pseudomonas sp. 65/3-MNA-CIBAN-0223 | reverse complement strand
AGTCTGCGGTCTGGAGGTTGCCGATGATCTGCGGCTGGGGATTGCCCACCGTCGTCACCGATACCGTGCCGTCTTCGCCAACCGTAAATGTCTGGGTTTCCGGCGGAACCACGATGGCAGGCTCCAGCGCATAACCGTTTGAGGTTACCAACTGACCATCGGAGCTCAGGTGGAAGCTGCCGTCGCGAGAGTAGGAAACCGTTCCATCAGGCAGCAGAACCTGAAAAAAGCCGCGGCCGTTGATAGCCATATCTAGCGGCTGCTCGGTAGTCTGCAAACTGCCCGCGGTGAATATCTTCTGGGTGCCGGTCACCCGTACACCGGTACCCAGCTGAAGGCCCGATGGCAGCTCGCTGTCCTGGCTGGATTGGCCGCCAGGTTGGCGACGAATCTGATACAGCAGGTCCTGAAACTCGGCCCGATCACGCTTGAAGCCAGTGGTGGAAACG
>NZ_JBEOPV010000060.1:0-476 GCF_040310425.1 Pseudomonas sp. 65/3-MNA-CIBAN-0223 | reverse complement strand
GCCGGATTACCGCCCGCTGCTCGGCAGTCTGGCGGGGATGGATGCCAACCAGGTAATGGAGGCCCTTGCCTCCGCAGATATCGCCTACACCGTTGAACCCAACTCCGGCGCTCTGCTGGTCAAGGCCAATGACCTGGCGCGCGCACGCCTGAAACTCGCCAGCGCTGGTATCGGCCCGGCCGATAGCAATATCGGTTTTGAAATTCTCGACAAAGAGCAGGGGCTCGGCACAAGCCAGTTCATGGAGGCGACCCGCTACCGTCGTGGCCTCGAAGGCGAACTTGGCCGCACCATCTCCAGCCTGAACAACGTCAAAGGCGCCCGGGTACACCTGGCGATCCCGAAAAGTTCGGTATTCGTGCGTGACGAACGCAAGCCTAGCGCTTCGGTTCTGGTAGAGCTTTACCCGGGTCGTGCCCTGGAGCCGAGCCAGGTGATGGCGATCATCAACCTGGTTGCGACCAGTGTCCCGGAGC
>NZ_JBEOPV010000059.1:0-503 GCF_040310425.1 Pseudomonas sp. 65/3-MNA-CIBAN-0223 | reverse complement strand
AAATCTTCTCCTGCGCGTATGCACGCCCACAAGCCTGTCAGGTATTTGCGCATAACCGCGCAGATGGCCTGCATTTTTCGCTTTCCGCGTGCGATCAACGCATCATAAAAAGCCTTCACATTCGGGTCGCTGCGAATCGCTGACATGGCCGGCATGAACATCGCCGATCGCAAGTAGGCATTGCCTGCCTTACTAAGGCGTCCGGGCTTGTCAATGCTCGTCCCGGACTGGTTTAGTCGTACGTCCAGCCCCGCATAACGACTTACCTGCGGGGCTTTAAGTGTCACTGGCAGGGGCGCCAGCTCAGCCAGCACGGCAAATGTCGAAACATCCCCCATCCCAGGCGCCGCCACCATGTGATCGAATTGGCTCTGCAATATTGGACAGCTGGCGATGATTTCTCGCCCAGCTTGCCTAAACCGCTCAATGCGCCTGCCAAACATCGCGATAGCCTCTTCTTCGTCCTCAATCAGCAACGGTGAAGTGGTTCCGGTCGCCTGCAG
>NZ_JBEOPV010000058.1:0-524 GCF_040310425.1 Pseudomonas sp. 65/3-MNA-CIBAN-0223 | reverse complement strand
GACTAGAACGATGGTCGAGCGTGTCGAAGCGCAGTTCGACCTCACACCGGAACGTCTTATCGGCGACACCGCTTATGGCACTGCCCCGATGCTGGCGTGGATGGTCGAAGAGAAGGACATCGAGCCGCATGTGCCGGTGTGGGACAAGACTGAGCGCAAAGACGACAGCCTCTCCAGTAACGACTTTCACTGGAATCAGGAAGCCAATGAATACCGCTGCCCAGCCGGCAAACCACTACGCAGTGAATGGCGCGCCTTCACCCATAAAAGATCGCGGGTGACCAAGGCCAACACCATCATTTATCGCTCCAGCCAAACCGACTGCACCGCCTGTCCTTTGAAAGCGAAATGTTGCCCCAATACGCCGAATCGGAAGATCGTCCGCAGCATCCATGAGGCTGCCCGCGATGTGGCCAGGCGCATCGCCAAGACACCGGAATACCTCGTCTCTCGCTGCGAACGAAAAAAGGTGGAGATGCTGTTCGCCCACCTCAAACGGATCATGAAACTCGACCGTTTACGAC
>NZ_JBEOPV010000057.1:0-530 GCF_040310425.1 Pseudomonas sp. 65/3-MNA-CIBAN-0223 | reverse complement strand
CCTGCGTTCGGCCAGCGTGGTTAACGGGGCGCCTGCAATCTACAGCTCGCCGTGGCGGCCTTCGGGCCGACCAGGGCATCACGCCGGCGCGCTTCGCTTGTTGGGTCGTGCACCTTTTCTGGATATGAAATGAGCGCTGTGAGGTGGTATTTGTGGAAAGTGGACTTTATGGAAAGTGATCCCTCTGGAAAGTCATCTCTGTGGAGGGATTGATACCTGTAGCAAAGCTTGCTCGCGATGACGGTTTCGCATCCAACATTGATGCTGACTGGCACCCCGCTATCGCGAGCAAGCTTTGCTCCCACAGGAACAACATCAGCCCGAAGGCAGTCAAGCTTCGCTCCCACAGGTACAACACCAGCCCGGAAGCAGTGCACATCAGAGAAGCGCAGCGTGCCGGCTTGATGCCTTGGTCGGCCCGAAGGCCGCCACGGCCCGGTTCTTGATCGCGGACGCCCCGTTAACCACGCTGGCCGAACGCAGGCATTGCGTAGCGGGGAAACCGGCAAGGATGCCGGTTTAGCCGCGCT
>NZ_JBEOPV010000056.1:0-552 GCF_040310425.1 Pseudomonas sp. 65/3-MNA-CIBAN-0223 | reverse complement strand
GGTGACTTGGAGGTGAAAGTCCTCTACACACCCGGCAAGGGGAAGTGTTAGCCAGAGGCAAGGGTGTCGCGGGTGACCGCGAATCTGAAGGAAGCCCGAGGCAAAATGCTGGCCTGACGAACAGCAAGCGGATAGAGGCGGCGCAGCGGGGTAAAGGGGCGTGTTTCCCTAAAGCCCAATACTTGCACGGGACGCTGCGACGTAGATCCGACAGGCATAAGCAGGAAGGTCGCGCGAATTACCCTGGGAGATCTGCACGTTTGCCACAGTGCTACCGAGCGTCGAGAGGCGACGGGATGAACGTGCAGAAGTCAGCCGAGGCCGTAGTAAGTGGCGGATAACCGCGTCACCAAGGGCCGAACAAGTTATGCCGCCAGTAGGCGTCAAAGTCTCGTTGAATACCGAAATGCAGAAATTTCTCCAAGAGAAGACTGTTACTCCGAGTCCCGGACAGTATCCGAGGATGACGGCTGACAGCGCACAGGTATCGGCGGCGTCTGTGACGTGGACGAACGCGGAGCCGGACACGCTGATGGAGCGGGTGCTTGCACC
>NZ_JBEOPV010000055.1:0-586 GCF_040310425.1 Pseudomonas sp. 65/3-MNA-CIBAN-0223 | reverse complement strand
AGCGCACAGGTATCGGCGGCGTCTGTGACGTGGACGAACGCGGAGCCGGACACGCTGATGGAGCGGGTGCTTGCACCGGCCAACCTTAGGCGTGCGTATCAACGTGTGGTCAGCAACAAGGGCGCACCGGGTGCCGATGGCATGACGGTCGACGACTTGGCGGACTACGTGAAACAGTATTGGCCGACCCTCAAGGTGAGGTTGCTGGCCGGCGAGTATCACCCGCAGGGTGTACGCGCCGTTGACATCCCCAAGCCCAAAGGCGGAACACGGCAACTGGGTATTCCCAGCGTCGTGGATCGCTTGATCCAACAGGCACTGCTGCAACAGCTCACGCCAATCTTCGATCCTCTGTTCTCGGACTACAGCTACGGCTTTCGTCCGGGTAGAAGCGCTCACCAAGCCATCGAAACCGCTCGCGGCCACGTGGCAGCGGGTCACCGCTGGTGCGTGGAACTTGATCTCGAGAAGTTCTTTGATCGGGTCAACCACGATGTCCTGATGGTTTGCGTGGCGCGTCAAATCGAAGACAAGCGTGTGCTCACGCTGATCCGTCGTTACCTCGAAGCGGGAACGATGTCGGGCG
>NZ_JBEOPV010000054.1:0-631 GCF_040310425.1 Pseudomonas sp. 65/3-MNA-CIBAN-0223 | reverse complement strand
TGTAGGAGCGAGCTTGCTCGCGATGGACCTGAGGGCGCCGCGTGCATTCAGGCAGCCCTCGTCATCGTTGACGTCCATCGCGAGCAAGCTCGCTCCTACGAGGGTCCGGTTTGAAAACAAGAATTGCTTCAGAGAGGACAACCCCATGCAAACCAAACTCCTGATCAACGGCCAGTTGATCACTGGCGAAGGCCCCGCCCAAGCCGTGTTCAATCCGTCACTGGGCCGAGTCCTGGTGGAGATCAACGAAGCCAGCGAAGCCCAGGTCGATGCTGCCGTACGGGCCGCCGATGCGGCGTTCGATGGTTGGTCACAGACCCCGCCGAAAGATCGCGCCCTGCTGCTGCTGAAGCTTGCCGATGTCATCGAGGCCCACGGCGAAGAGCTGGCCAAGCTGGAATCGGACAACTGCGGCAAGCCCTACAGCGCCGCTCTGAATGACGAGATCCCGGCGATTGCCGACGTGTTCCGTTTCTTCGCCGGCGCCAGCCGCTGCATGAGCGGTTCGGCTGGCGGTGAATACCTGCCCGGCCACACCTCGATGATCCGCCGCGATCCGGTGGGCGTGATCGCCTCGATCGCGCCGTGGAACTACCCGCTGATGATGGTCGCCTGGAAAATCGCTCCGGCT
>NZ_JBEOPV010000053.1:0-675 GCF_040310425.1 Pseudomonas sp. 65/3-MNA-CIBAN-0223 | reverse complement strand
GCTCCTTGTATGTTGACCCAGCACCCAGCGAGAGAGGTCTAAGCTCGTTGGTGCTGACATACAAAGATGTGTTTCTGGGGGAGGCCGATGGCTCCTGAAGGCAGGACTTGCGCCTGACCTTGTCTGTAGAGAGGCTCCCCCGCCTCATTGCCCACCACGAAGAGTATCGAGAAGCCGACAAGTCGGACTTCGCATTACAAGGTTGCAGCGGCATGAAGTTCGAGGTCAGGGGAACCAGGAGCCATCTTCACCCAGTTTTCTCGGAGTTGAAAGCATGAGCGTTCACGTCGGATTGGATATCGGTTCCCGTAGCAGCGTCATGGCTTGGCGTGACAAAGGCCGTGCTGCCGGCTCGTGGGATATCGCCCAAACCCCCAAGGGGCGCAAGGCGGCTGTGAAAAAGCTGATAGCCCTAAAACCGCTATCTGTTGTCATGGAAGCCACCGGGATTTACTACCTGGATCTGGCCTTGGAGTTGAACGCGGCTGGGTTACCGGTCTCGGTGGTCAACCCGAAAAGCTCCCGCAATTTTGCAAGACTGATGCTTCAGCACAGTAAAACGGACGCCATCGATGCTCAGTTGCTGGCCGAGTACGGCGAACGCATGACCCCTCGCCTGTGGACCCCACCAAGCCCCGCACAGCTTGAGCTGCGGGCCATTGGTCGCCACATCAA
>NZ_JBEOPV010000052.1:0-885 GCF_040310425.1 Pseudomonas sp. 65/3-MNA-CIBAN-0223 | reverse complement strand
GTGAAGTCGTAACAAGGTAGCCGTAGGGGAACCTGCGGCTGGATCACCTCCTTAATCGACGACATCAGCTGCTCCATAAGTTCCCACACGAATTGCTTGATTCATTGAAGAAGACGATAGAAGCAGCTTTAAGCTCCAAGCTGATAGCTCCAAGCTAACAGTTGCGCGCTCGAAATTGGGTCTGTAGCTCAGTTGGTTAGAGCGCACCCCTGATAAGGGTGAGGTCGGCAGTTCGAATCTGCCCAGACCCACCAATTTTGTTATGGGGCCATAGCTCAGCTGGGAGAGCGCCTGCCTTGCACGCAGGAGGTCAACGGTTCGATCCCGTTTGGCTCCACCACTACTGCTTCTGATTGTGTAAAGCTTAGAAATGAGCATTCCATCGTTGTGATGGTGAATGTTGATTTCTAGTCTTTGACTAGTTCGTTCTTTAAAAATTTGGGTATGTGATAGAAAGATAGACTGAACGTTACTTTCACTGGTAACGGATCAGGCTAAGGTAAAATTTGTGAGTTGCTCTTAATTGAGTATTATCGAATTTTCGGCGAATGTCGTCTTCACAGTATAACCAGATTGCTTGGGGTTATATGGTCAAGTGAAGAAGCGCATACGGTGGATGCCTTGGCAGTCAGAGGCGATGAAAGACGTGGTAGCCTGCGAAAAGCTTCGGGGAGTCGGCAAACAGACTTTGATCCGGAGATGTCTGAATGGGGGAACCCACCTAACATAAGTTAGGTATCTTAAGCTGAATACATAGGCTTAAGAAGCGAACCAGGGGAACTGAAACATCTAAGTACCCTGAGGAAAAGAAATCAACCGAGATTCCCTTAGTAGTGGCGAGCGAACGGGGACTAGCCCTTAAGTGGCTTTGAGATTAGCGGAACG
>NZ_JBEOPV010000051.1:0-936 GCF_040310425.1 Pseudomonas sp. 65/3-MNA-CIBAN-0223 | reverse complement strand
CATTCGCACTTCTGATACCTCCAGCAAGCTTCTCAACTCACCTTCACAGGCTTACAGAACGCTCCTCTACCGCATCACCTAAGTGATACCCGTAGCTTCGGTGTATGGTTTGAGCCCCGTTACATCTTCCGCGCAGGCCGACTCGACTAGTGAGCTATTACGCTTTCTTTAAAGGGTGGCTGCTTCTAAGCCAACCTCCTAGCTGTCTAAGCCTTCCCACATCGTTTCCCACTTAACCATAACTTTGGGACCTTAGCTGACGGTCTGGGTTGTTTCCCTTTTCACGACGGACGTTAGCACCCGCCGTGTGTCTCCCATGCTCGGCACTTGTAGGTATTCGGAGTTTGCATCGGTTTGGTAAGTCGGGATGACCCCCTAGCCGAAACAGTGCTCTACCCCCTACAGTGATACATGAGGCGCTACCTAAATAGCTTTCGAGGAGAACCAGCTATCTCCGAGCTTGATTAGCCTTTCACTCCGATCCACAGGTCATCCGCTAACTTTTCAACGGTAGTCGGTTCGGTCCTCCAGTTAGTGTTACCCAACCTTCAACCTGCCCATGGATAGATCGCCCGGTTTCGGGTCTATTCCCAGCGACTAGACGCCCTATTAAGACTCGCTTTCGCTACGCCTCCCCTATTCGGTTAAGCTCGCCACTGAAAATAAGTCGCTGACCCATTATACAAAAGGTACGCAGTCACCCAACAAAGTGGGCTCCCACTGCTTGTACGCATACGGTTTCAGGATCTATTTCACTCCCCTCTCCGGGGTTCTTTTCGCCTTTCCCTCACGGTACTAGTTCACTATCGGTCAGTCAGTAGTATTTAGCCTTGGAGGATGGTCCCCCCATATTCAGACAAAGTTTCTCGTGCTCCGTCCTACTCGATTTCATGACTAAGAGATTTTCGCGTACAGGGCTATCACCCACTATGGCCG
>NZ_JBEOPV010000050.1:0-1193 GCF_040310425.1 Pseudomonas sp. 65/3-MNA-CIBAN-0223 | reverse complement strand
GGAAACTCTGAAAAAGACTTCCCGATCTGGTGAAATACGCACCTCACACGAACAGAACGGTTGAGCCCCGATGAAACAGATGTCCTTCGCCGATGCCGAATACGCCGGCAAACGTAAGCAAACCCGACGTGAGCGCTTCCTGATCGAGATGGATCAGGTCGTGCCCTGGAAGGGTTTGATTGCCTTGATCGAGCCGTATTATCCGAAGGGTGAAGGCGGTCGTCCGGCGTATCCGTTGCTGGCGATGTTACGGGTTCATCTGATGCAAAACTGGTTCGGCTACAGCGACCCGGCGATGGAAGAATCACTGTATGAAACGACGATCCTGCGCCAGTTTGCAGGGCTGCATCTGGATCGAATTCCTGACGAAACCACGATTCTCAACTTTCGCCGTTTGCTGGAGAAAAATGAGCTGGCGGGTGGAATTTTGCAGGTTATCAACGGTTATCTGGGTGACCGTGGATTGATGCTGCGCCAAGGCACGGTGGTCGATGCCACGATCATTCATGCGCCGAGTTCGACCAAGAACAAGGACGGCAAACGCGATTCCGAAATGCACCAGACCAAGAAAGGAAATCAATATTTCTTTGGAATGAAAGCGCACATCGGTGTCGATGCCGAATCCGGTTTGGTGCATAGCCTAGTGGGCACGGCGGCCAATGTGGCGGACGTTACTCAAGTCGATCAGTTGCTCCATGGTGATGAAACATACGTCTCTGGCGATGCCGGTTACACCGGTGTGGACAAACGCCCGGAGCACCAGGGCCGCCAGATGATCTGGTCGATTGCCGCACGACCCAGCCGGTACAAAAAACACGGTAAGGAGAGCTTGATCACTCAGGTGTACCGCAAGATCGAACACGCGAAAGCGCAGGTACGGGCCAAGGTTGAGCACCCATTTCGGGTGATCAAGCGCCAGTTTGGCTATACGAAAGTGCGTTTTCGTGGCTTGTCGAAAAACATCGCGCAGCAGACCACGTTGTTTGCGTTGTCGAATCTGTGGATGGTGCGAAAACGGTTGATGGGTATGGGTGAGGTACGCCTGTAATGCGGGCTAATTGCTCTGAAACAGCGCGATTAAAGGAAAGAACCATGAATTAAGGGCAGGAAAGGTCTGTTTTTCGACCGACGCATGTTTTTTTGAACCTCAAGTAACGAGGGCATGAAAAATCGGTGGGTACTTCAGACCTTCC
>NZ_JBEOPV010000049.1:0-1617 GCF_040310425.1 Pseudomonas sp. 65/3-MNA-CIBAN-0223 | reverse complement strand
GGCCGATTCTGTTGAAAAAGTCGAATTTTCAAATGGCCTGAACTCAGGCACGACCACCACTGGAGAACCTACTCACCACATTGAGTGGTTTTTCGGCCCTTCGGTGACCTTTGCTACTCTGTTATTGGGTTAATTTAAGGTTTTTTGCTTGGTGCAGGCGCACCTATCCCGTAACTGGCGGACCTTGAGATGTAAGTTTGGCCAGCCGCCGTAGATTCTGCACCGCAGCGGCCAGCGTGAATTCATCGGTCGCGCCGCTCATGCCACGTAGTCGCAAGCGATCCAATCTCAGGATGCGCTTGAGGTGGGCAAACAACATCTCGACCTTCTTACGTTCGTGGCGAGAGCGCACATACTCCGGCGTCGCTGCGATGCGTCGAGCCACATCACGAGCGGCTTCATGGACGCTGCGGACGATCTTGCGAATTGAAGTGTTCGGGCAGCACTTGGCTTTCATCGGACATGTCGCGCAGTCGGTCTGCCGGGATCGGAAGATGATGGTGTTGGCTTTGGTGACGTGCGAACGCTCATTCTTGAAGGCTCGCCATTCGCTGCGCAGTGGGTTGCCGGCCGGGCAGCGATATTCCTCAGCCTCTTCATTCCAGTGGAAATCGTTGCTCGAAAAACTGTCGTTCTTGCGCTCGGTTTTGTCCCACACCGGCACATGCGGCTCGATGTCTTTTTCCTCCACCATCCAGGCCAGCATCGGTGCGGTACCGTAAGCGGTATCGCCAATGAGGCGTTCCGGCTTAATGTCGAACTGCGCTTCGACCCGTTCGATCATCGTCTTGGTGCTCTCGACTTCTGCGGTTCGATGAGCCGGTGTGGGTTCCACATCCACGATGACGCCGTGCTCGGTATCGATCAGATAGTTCGTGGAATAGGCGAAGAACGCTGGGCCGCCTGGAGCAGCGGTCCAGCGGGCCTGAGGATCAGTCAGCGACAGGCGCTTCGGTAGCGTTTCGGCCAGAGCCTCTTCATCGAGTGCCTCAAGGTACTCACGCACGGCGCGGGTGCTCAGGGATCGATCGCTCCAGTTGACCTGTTCATCACCCGGTACGCCGCGCTGCCGACTCGCATCCGCTTTGATGATGCTAGCGTCCACGGCAAACCCTTCGCCCTTGACCAGACCTGCGTCCATGCAGCGACGCAGCACCTCATTGAACAACCAGCGAAACAAATCGCTGTCCCGAAAACGGCCGTGTCGATTCTTGGAAAAGGTCGAGTGGTTGGGGACTTCATCTTCAAGGCTCAACCGGCAGAACCAGCGATACGCCAGGTTCAGATGGGCCTCTTCGCACAACCGCCGCTCTGAGCGAATGCCGTAGCAATAGCCCACGATCAGCATGCGAATCATCAGTTCGGGATCAATCGACGGACGCCCAATCGGGCTATAGAAATCGGCGAGGTAATGGCGCAGGTCGCTCAGGTCGAGACACTGATCAATGCTTCGTAGAAGGTGATTGGCTGGGATGTGATCTTCAAGGTTGAACGAGTAAAACAGTCGCTCCTGTCCACTCGATAGCTGTCCCATCATGCTGCGTGATCTCCCTCCGACCAATGCTGAGATTTTGCCGGAGGTCAGCCAGAGGAGCTACTTTTTCAACAGAATCGGCC
>NZ_JBEOPV010000047.1:0-1855 GCF_040310425.1 Pseudomonas sp. 65/3-MNA-CIBAN-0223 | reverse complement strand
CTGGCCTCGCTTCAGCAAATTGGGTATGTGATAGCTTTCGGTGTTTGCAAGAGTCGAACTTTCGGTTCATTTCGTCTTCACACACCGCAATCTGGTGCTCGTTAGAGCAAGCAAATTGCTTGGGTGTTATATGGTCAAGCCTCACGGGCAATTAGTATTGGTTAGCTCAACGCCTCACAGCGCTTACACACCCAACCTATCAACGTCGTAGTCTTCGACGGCCCTTCAGGGGACTCAAGGTCCCAGTGAGATCTCATCTTGAGGCTAGTTTCCCGCTTAGATGCTTTCAGCGGTTATCTATTCCGAACATAGCTACCCGGCAATGCCACTGGCGTGACAACCGGAACACCAGAGGTTCGTCCACTCCGGTCCTCTCGTACTAGGAGCAGCCCCTCTCAAATCTCAAACGTCCACGGCAGATAGGGACCGAACTGTCTCACGACGTTCTAAACCCAGCTCGCGTACCACTTTAAATGGCGAACAGCCATACCCTTGGGACCGGCTTCAGCCCCAGGATGTGATGAGCCGACATCGAGGTGCCAAACACCGCCGTCGATATGAACTCTTGGGCGGTATCAGCCTGTTATCCCCGGAGTACCTTTTATCCGTTGAGCGATGGCCCTTCCATACAGAACCACCGGATCACTAAGACCTACTTTCGTACCTGCTCGACGTGTCTGTCTCGCAGTCAAGCGCGCTTTTGCCTTTATACTCTACGACCGATTTCCGACCGGTCTGAGCGCACCTTCGTACTCCTCCGTTACTCTTTAGGAGGAGACCGCCCCAGTCAAACTACCCACCATACACTGTCCTCGATCCGGATAACGGACCTGAGTTAGAACCTCAAAGTTGCCAGGGTGGTATTTCAAGGTTGGCTCCACGCGAACTGGCGTCCACGCTTCAAAGCCTCCCACCTATCCTACACAAGCAAATTCAAAGTCCAGTGCAAAGCTATAGTAAAGGTTCACGGGGTCTTTCCGTCTAGCCGCGGATACACTGCATCTTCACAGCGATTTCAATTTCACTGAGTCTCGGGTGGAGACAGCGCCGCCATCGTTACGCCATTCGTGCAGGTCGGAACTTACCCGACAAGGAATTTCGCTACCTTAGGACCGTTATAGTTACGGCCGCCGTTTACCGGGGCTTCGATCAAGAGCTTCGCGTTAGCTAACCCCATCAATTAACCTTCCGGCACCGGGCAGGCGTCACACCCTATACGTCCACTTTCGTGTTTGCAGAGTGCTGTGTTTTTAATAAACAGTCGCAGCGGCCTGGTATCTTCGACCGGCATGAGCTTACGGAGCAAGTCCTTCACCCTCACCGGCGCACCTTCTCCCGAAGTTACGGTGCCATTTTGCCTAGTTCCTTCACCCGAGTTCTCTCAAGCGCCTTGGTATTCTCTACCCAACCACCTGTGTCGGTTTGGGGTACGGTTCCTGGTTACCTGAAGCTTAGAAGCTTTTCTTGGAAGCATGGCATCAACCACTTCGTGTTCTAAAAGAACACTCGTCATCAGCTCTCGGCCTTAGAATCCCGGATTTACCTAAGATTCCAGCCTACCACCTTAAACTTGGACAACCAACGCCAAGCTGGCCTAGCCTTCTCCGTCCCTCCATCGCAATAACCAGAAGTACAGGAATATTAACCTGTTTTCCATCGACTACGCTTTTCAGCCTCGCCTTAGGGACCGACTAACCCTGCGTCGATTAACGTTGCGCAGGAAACCTTGGTCTTTCGGCGTGGGTGTTTTTCACACCCATTGTCGTTACTCATGTCAGCATTCGCACTTCTGATACCTCCAGCAAGCTTCTCAACTCACCTTCACAGGCTTACAGAACGCTCCTCTACCGCATCA
>NZ_JBEOPV010000046.1:0-1901 GCF_040310425.1 Pseudomonas sp. 65/3-MNA-CIBAN-0223 | reverse complement strand
ATTACCTACACCGCGACCCTGACCAATCCTGCCGGCACTCCGGTGACTGTGACCTTGAGCAATGGCTCGGTCATCACAATTGGTGCGGGTCAGACCACCGGCACCGTCGTGGTCCAGACTCCGGCGAATGACGTCTATGTAAACGGCAGCACTGTCAGCACTACGATCACTGGCGCTACTGGCGGTAACTTCGAAAACCTGGTGCCAAGTACTACGCCGGCTGTTACCACCATCACCGACCGCATCGATACCGTCACTGTGACAATCGAAAGCGCCGGCGATGTGCTGGAAAACGCCGCACCGACCTTCACAATCAAGGTTGATCAGAAGCTGGATCAAGACCTGACCGTGACCCTGAGCAATGGCCAGACCGTGACTATCGCGGCTGGTGCAACTGAAGCCACCTACACCCTGCCCGCTCAGGGCGATGACGTTTACAAAGATGGCGAGACCATCAAGCTGGGTATTACTGGTGCAGTGGTAGAAGGTAAGACCTTCGAGAACCTGGTCATCGGTACCGAGGCTCAAGTTGTTGTTGGCGATACCACCAGTGAAGTCATTGCGACCCTGACCGCAGATAAAACCACTGTGGCGGAAGGCGGTTCGGTTACTTACACCGTGACCCTGACCAACGCAGCAGGCCTGCCGATCAACAACCACGGTGAACTGACCTTCACCCTGACTGACGGCACCCAGATCAAAGTCCCAGCCAACGGTAACGTCGGCAGCGCGACCATTGTTGCTCCGGACGACATCCTGGTTGGCGGTCAGCCGACCATCATCAACAAGCTGGAATCGGTGACCGGCGCAGACAACTTCGAGCAACTGACCCTGGGTCAGAACTCGCTGGAAACCGCCGTTACTGATGAACCTACCGGTCAAGGCGATGCGGTTAACATCAGCATCACTGGCAACGGCCCGGTCCTGGAAAACCAGGATGCGAGTTTCACCATCAAGCTGGATAAAGCCCAGACTCAGCCAGTCACCGTGACCCTGAGCAACGGCCAGACTGTGGTTTTTGCTGCAGGCGAAACCGAAAAAGTCCACACCCTCGCGCCGCAAGGTGATGACGTCTACAAAGACGGCGGCACTGTGAACCTGGGTGTTGCCGGTGCAACCTCCAACGGTACGGCGCTGGAAAATGTGGTTCTGGGGAATCCGGCTTCGGTCGTTATCACCGATACCATCAGCGAAGTCATTGCGACTCTGACCGCGGATAAAACCACTGTGGCGGAAGGCGGTTCGGTTACTTACACCGTGACCCTGACCAACGCAGCAGGCCTGCCGATCAACAACCACGGTGAACTGACCTTCACCCTGACTGACGGCACCCAGATCAAAGTGCCAGCCAACGGTAACGTCGGCAGCGCGACCATTGTTGTTCCGGACGACATCCTGGTCGGCGGTCAACCGACCATCGTTAACAAACTGGAATCGGTGACCGGCGCAGACAACTTCGAGCAACTGACCCTGGGTCAGAACTCGCTGGAAACCACCGTTACTGATGAACCTACCGGTCAAGGCGACGCGGTTAACATCAGCATCACTGGCAACGGCCCGGTCCTGGAAAACCAGGATGCGAGTTTCACCATCAAGCTGGATAAAGCCCAGACTCAGCCAGTCACCGTGACCCTGAGCAACGGCCAGACTGTGGTTTTTGCTGCAGGCGAAACCGAAAAAGTCCACACCCTCGCGCCGCAAGGTGATGACGTCTACAAAGACGGCGGCACTGTGAACCTGGGTGTTGCCGGTGCAACCTCCAACGGTACGGCGCTGGAAAATGTGGTTCTGGGGAATCCGGCTTCGGTCGTTATCACTGACACTATCAACGATGTCGTGGCCAAGCTGACCGTGGATACCACCAACGTCACCGAAGGCGGCAAAGTCATCTACACCGTGAC
>NZ_JBEOPV010000045.1:0-4211 GCF_040310425.1 Pseudomonas sp. 65/3-MNA-CIBAN-0223 | reverse complement strand
GTCAAAACTGCGTAACTCATTGTTTACCAAGGAGTTTTCCGTTTCGACTGCGCCGGAAGTGGGGCGAATTATAGACACCTGAGATCTGCCGTCAAGCACTGATTCTGGATTTCTATCAAAAGGGCTGATTTGCTGCTCAAACAGAGCAACACCGCCATTCAAAGCCCCCTCCTGACAACCGCTTCTATATAGAGAGAGGCAAGACAGCCCCCCTATGAAGCTTTGATGACCTCGCTAAAGCGACCCTCATTCAGGATTGACACTATATAGCTGAGTATTTTCCGATGCCCCTGCCCCCCCTGGGATCGTGACGGTCGAGTCACGCCACAACGACCGAGGAATGCCACCCACAAAAAAGCCCCGCTTGCGCAACGCAAGCGGGGCTTTTTTACTCCCATCGCCATACTGCTTTCGCAGCAATATTTCAGCTAATCAGAGTAGGGGCTCAAGAGCCTGAATAATTTGGTGTCCCAGGGCAGGTTCGAACTGCCAACCTTCCCCTTAGGAGGGGGATGCTCTATCCAATTGAGCTACTGAGACACTGATCGCCACCGCTCTTGCGAAGGACGGCCTGCATGTTAACGGCCAGTTCCCCGTTTGTCATGTCGTACCCACCCTTTTTAAGCGTAGGCATTTTCGTCAGGAAATTCACGCCCATCGTGCAGATTGCACCAGGGCAAAAATCCCATTCTTGCAAAATGCAATGCAGGCATGCCTACCAATAGCGCTAACCTATTGATTTTATTGGGATAAAAGCCAATAAATCATTGGCATGCTGCCTGCTTTAACTGCTTTCATACACAAGCGGAGGCCAGCCTCATGAACAGCACTCTATTAGTAGCCAATGCAATCGCCCTGGCGATCGTACTGGGTGTTCATTTTGCGCCGGAGAATGACGAGGTCGCTGCCAACCAGCGAACGCCTCACTACCTTCAGCTGCAAAGGGCTCCTCAGCTTGCCGTCATGAACAACCCAACCCGCGCATCCGCACAGGACGCGAGTCAGGCGATGGCGGTCGCCATCACGCCATCTTCGGATCGCCTGGTATTTTGAATTTCTTCATCAGGAGCACAGCATGTCCAAATGGGCCACAGGATTTCTCGCCTTATGTCTAATGAGCGGCATGCTGCATGTGGCCCTGATCGAGGATACCCTTGTGACTGCGCCGCTGGTTGTGTGCGCAGTATCTGGCATCCTGTTCCTGCTGGCGCTGATTGCCGGTCGCAAAATCAAGTTTGATCCCGTACTGCGCTAACGCCTGCGGATCGAATTGCACTCTGCAACAAGGGGCCTCAAAGGGCCCCTTGGCTTTTCGCCAGGCAGCTTCATCGTCGGCCAGCGGCCGGACAAGGCAGACTCGACTGCCATCCATCCTGAATATCCCCTCCTCCACACGTCCTCCCTAGTAAATCGGCCAATTGCCACTACTCTCTAATAGAAGGCGCAATGAGGGCGCGCTTTGACACGAGCTTATGGTGTCTTCGGACATCATCCGCCAGGGAAGCAGGCAACCGGAGACGTGGGCCCGCCAAACTTACCAACCAGTCCGCATTTCTGATAATTGGTGCTGGCAGAAAGCCTTTATCCGGTTCAATATTTGTCACAGAATTGACGCCAACGAACTGGCAATCTTGAGGCATCATGCGGGCTTCTATCAATTCAGGTTGAACATTTGGCCCGAACGCTTGTCCTATCAGACATCCTGCGGCCAATCCCAAGAACCGCTCCCCTGAACTAACCGGTTAAATATATGCGCCCATTGAAACAGGCAATTTATTCCAGCCGTACGGCTGACAAGTTTGTCGTACGTCTGCCAGACGGAATGCGTGAACGCATTGCCGAAGTGGCTCGCAATCATCATCGCAGCATGAACTCCGAAATTATTGCACGCCTTGAGCAAAGCCTTATTCAGGAAGGTGCGCTGGGCGAAGAGCTGAGCATGCGCCTGGACAGCCCGGAGCTGTCACTGCACGAACGCGAACTGTTGCAACGCTTCCGCCAACTTTCTCATCGCCAGCAAAACGCGCTGGTTTCACTGATCGCCCATGACGCCGAGATGGCTGCAGACGCGTCCTGATTCAGCCGAATTCCCCAAGCCAGCTTAATTGCTGGCTTTTTTTGCCTGAAATCCAGGCCTAAAAAAACCCGCCTGATGAGGGCGGGTTTTTTAGCTCTGCAGGTCAGAGCAGGAAGATAGTTGCCAGCCCCAGGAAGATGAAGAAACCACCGCTGTCGGTCATGGCAGTGATCATTACGCTGGCACCCATTGCCGGGTCTCGTCCCAGCCGGGCCAGCGTCATGGGGATCAGCACCCCCATCAATGCCGCAAGCAACAGGTTGAGCGTCATGGCGGCCGTCATCACCACCCCCAACGACCAGCTGCCGTAGAGCAGATAGGCAACGATGCCGATAACCCCACCCCAGACCAGCCCGTTGATCAGGCCTACCGCCAGCTCCTTGCGCATTAATCGCGAGGTATTGCCGGTGCTCACTTGGTCCAGGGCCATGGCCCGAACAATCATCGTGATGGTCTGGTTACCCGAGTTGCCACCAATACCCGCCACAATCGGCATCAATGCCGCCAGTGCTACCAGCTTCTCGATCGAGCCTTCGAACAGGCCGATGACCCGCGAGGCGATGAAGGCGGTGACCAGGTTCACTGCCAGCCAGGCCCAACGGTTACGCAGGGACTTCCAGACGGACGCGAAGATGTCTTCCTCTTCACGCAGACCCGCCATGTTGAGCACTTCGTTTTCGCTCTCTTCACGGATCAGGTCGACCATCTCATCGATCGTCAGACGACCTATCAACTTGCCGTTCTTGTCGACCACGGGTGCGGAGATCAAGTCATAACGCTCAAACGCCTGGGCCGCGTCGTAGGCATCTTCGTCCGGGTGAAAGCTCACCGGATCGCTGGCCATCACTTCCGCAACCTGCTTGTCGGGGTCGTTGACCAGCAGACGCTTGATCGGCAGGACACCCTTGAGCACGCCGTCGTAATCGACGACAAAAAGCTTGTCGGTATGACCCGGCAACTCTTTCAAGCGCCGCAGGTAGCGCAGGACCACTTCCAGGCTGACATCCTCGCGGATCGTCACCATCTCGAAGTCCATCAGCGCGCCAACCTGCTCCTCGTCATAGGACAACGCGGAGCGCACGCGCTCACGCTGCTGACCATCGAGGGTTTCCATCAGCTCGTGCACGACGTCGCGCGGCAGTTCGGAGGCCAGGTCAGCCAGTTCGTCGGCGTCCATGTCCTTGGCTGCTGCCAGGAGCTCGTGATCGTCCATGTCGGCGATCAGGGTCTCACGGACCGAATCAGAGACTTCGAGCAGGATGTCGCCGTCGCGATCAGCCTTGACCAGCTTCCAAAGCGTCAGGCGGTCATCAAGCGGCAGCGCTTCGAGGATGTAGGCGACGTCGGCGGAGTGCAGGTCATCGAGCTTGCGTTGCAGCTCGACCAGGTTCTGCCGGTGAACCAGGTTTTCGACCCGTTCGTGGTGCGGCCCTTCCTGACGGTGCGTCAGGTCTTCGACCACACGTTGGCGCTGCAACAGCTCAACGACTTGAGCGAGGCGGTCTTGCAGGCTTTCTTGCGTTTTCTTTACTTCAACTTCAGACATAGGCGAACTCCACTCCCAGCAGCGGGGCACGCCGGGAGGATCAATCAGTCAATTCATGATTGGACAATCGGGATTTCAAGTGACTCTTTAAGTAACTACTGGGTAAGTCCATGAAGGTATTCCACAAGCCCCGGCGGGGCTGACGGGCGCAATCATACACCGCCGGGGAGTTTTAAACGTTAAAAAATCGCGGCTGGAAACAAGCGCTTGCAAGACAAACCTGAGTGCCGCCCTGACCGTTTAATGTGCGACGACCCATGGCCAAGAGAAAACACAGTGCTTGAGGAAAATGTAGCGGCCACCCTCCTCTAGGACCGTCATGGAGAACGATTAATGCCATCGCTTGGCTATTATTTTTCCTGGCTGGATTTTTCTGCCTGCCAGGCCCGCGCAGCAGCCACGACACTTCACCGCAGCGCGGTGGTGCAATTGGATGAGAGAAGGGGCATTGAGGAAGAAGGCAAATCCCAGACGGCAAAAAGCCCGCTTTAGAGGCGGGCTTTTTGGTGTTTGGTGCACTCGACAGGATTCGAACCTGTGACCGCTCGGTTCGTAGCCGAGTACTCTATCCAGCTGAGCTACGAGTGC
>NZ_JBEOPV010000044.1:0-5584 GCF_040310425.1 Pseudomonas sp. 65/3-MNA-CIBAN-0223 | reverse complement strand
CTGTGGGATCCAACCTGCTGGCTCCCACATTGAAATGCTCTCAACTGTGGGAGCCTCGGGCTGCTGTACCGCTCTGGAATGCATTCAAAACTGTGGGAGCCAGCCTGCTGGCGATGCTTTTGCTCAGTCGCCGTAAATATCCGACTTGAAGTACTTCTCGGAAATCTTCAGGTATTCGCCATTGGCGCGAATGCCGTCGATGGCGCTGTTCAGCTCGCTGACCAGTTCGGTGTTGCCCTTGCGCACGGCAATCCCGGCGCCCTCGCCCACATATTTCGGGTCCTTGAGTTCTGGCCCAACGAACGCATACCCCTTGCCGCGAGGCATCGAGAGGAAGTCACTGAGCGGGATGGTGTCGGCAAAGATCGCATCGAGGCGACCGGCTGCCAGGTCCATGTAGATCTCTTCGTTGTTGCTGTAGCGCTTGACGTTGACGCCCTTGGGTTCAAACACCTCGGTGGCGTAACGGTCAGTGGTGGTGGCGCGCTGCACGCCGACGTTCTTGCCTTTGAGGCTGGCGTACTGATCATCCACGACTGCGCCATCCTTCATCACCAGGCGCGAAGAGGTGAAGTAGTACTTGTGGGTGAAATCCACCGACTTCTTGCGATCTTCGTTGATGGTCATAGACGACAGGGCCATGTCGATTTTCTTCACTTTCAGCGAAGGAATCAGGCCATCGAACTCACCTTCGACCCAAACGCACTTGGCCTTCATCTGCGCGCACAGGGCATTGCCGATGTCGTAGTCGAAACCGACGATCTCGCCCTTGTCGGTCTTGGAGGCAAACGGAGGGTAGGCGGCTTCAATGCCGATGCGCAGGGTTTTCTCGGCGGCGAACACAGAGCTGCACGCCAACAGGCTCAGGGCCAGACCGGTGATGAGGGGGAATTGCTTCATATTCGTTCTCTCGCGGGTTGTTGTTGGTTTGGCAAGACAGAAGAAAAAGCTGGAACTGGGGGGACGACTTTTTTGTACTTATAATTCCATACTGGACTTTTGTGTACTGGTCGTCAATTGGGGGATCGGCCGGTGGTCGGGAGGAGTGCCAAGCTGAATTCATTGGCGAAGCTGATGGCCTCTTCGCGGGCGAGCCCGCTCCCACAGGGATGAACGTCGCTCACACATTGTGCAAGCAACACAAGACCTGTGGGAGCGGGCTTGCCCGCGATGGCGTATCTGAGGACGACGAGGATCTACCGCTTCCAGCGATCCGCTGCCGCATGGTCACTGTCCCGCCCTTCCACCCACCGCGGCCCGTCGCTGGTGTTTTCCTTCTTCCAGAACGGTGCACGGGTCTTGAGGTAGTCCATGACAAAGGCGCAGGCGTCGAACGCCGCCTGGCGATGGGCACTGGCGGCCCCGACGAAGACGATCGGCTCCCCCGGTTCCAGCGCGCCGATACGGTGCAGCACTTCCAGCTTGAGCAGTGGCCAGCGCTGTTCAGCCTCCAGGGCAATCTTGCCCAAGGCCTTTTCGGTCATGCCCGGGTAGTGTTCAAGAAACATCCCGGACACGTCGAGCCCGTCATTGAAGTCGCGCACGTAGCCGACAAAGCTCACCACTGCGCCCACACCCACGTTGGCAGCCTGCATGGCATTGACTTCAGCACCCGGATCGAACGCCGCGCACTGCACGCGAATGGCCATGGTTCAGCCTCCGGTCACAGTCGGAAAGAACGCCACTTCATCGCCATCGACCAGCGGTTCATCAAGCTGGCAGAGGTCTTCGTTGCGGGCGCACATCAGGTTCTGCTCTGTCAGCACAACCGCGCCGTCGCGCCGGGCGACACATTCACGCACGTCATCGACAGTGGCGAAATCCCCTGAGACCTGCAGCGAATCGACCCCCATCGCCTCACGATAACGGGCAAAAAACTTCACGGTGATGTTCATGTCGGCTCCGCCTGGAAATGTCCGCTCTTGCCGCCGACTTTTTCCAGCAGCCGAACGCTTTCGATGGTCATGCCACGGTCAACCGCCTTGCACATGTCATAGATCGTCAGTGCCGCGACGCTGGCTGCCGTCAGGGCCTCCATCTCGACACCGGTCTGCCCGGACAACTTGCAGCGCGCGACGATGCGCACGGCGTCGTCGCCCTCGGCACTGAGCTCCACCTTGACGCCGGTGAGCATCAGCGGATGGCACAGCGGGATCAGATCGCTGGTTTTCTTCGCCGCCTGAATGCCGGCAATGCGCGCCACGGCAAACACATCACCCTTGGGGTGACCGCCGCTGACGATCATTTGCAGGGTTTCGGGCAGCATGCGCACCAGCGCCTGGGCGGTCGCTTCACGGAAGGTCACGGCTTTTTCAGTGACGTCGACCATGTTGGCGCGACCTTGGGAATCGAGATGAGTCAGCACGGGGTTACTCCTGATCAGGAGTGGCGATTGTAAACCTGCGGGTCAATTTTTCGCACGCAAGATTGCAAGGCTGCCGCCAAACACCGTAGGAGCTGCCGAAGGCTGCGATCTTTTGATCTTCAATCTGAAAATCAAGATCAAAAGATCGCAGCCTTCGGCAGCTCCTACGGGGCGTTCGGCGCGAAATTCGGGTAACAAAACGGGCGGCTTAGGGCCGCCCGGTTTGGGTGAGGGGTTACAAATGCGTCTCTGCGTATTCAGCCAGAATCGAACGAGGCACCCCTTGCAGGGTGATGTGCACGCCATTGGGGAAGTCTTTGAAGCGTTCGGTCAGGTACGTCAGCCCGGAGCTGGTCGCGGAAAGGTAAGGGGTGTCGATCTGTGCCAGGTTGCCCAGGCACACCACTTTGGAACCCGCGCCGGCACGGGTGATGATGGTCTTCATCTGGTGCGGCGTGAGGTTCTGGCATTCGTCGATCAGAATCAGGCTTTGCTGGAAGCTGCGACCCCGGATGTAGTTGAGGGATTTGAACTGCAACGGCACTTTGCTGAGGATGTAGTCGACGCTGCCATGGGTGTTTTCGTCATCCATGTGCAAGGCTTCGAGGTTGTCGGTGATTGCGCCGAGCCACGGTTCCATTTTTTCCGCTTCGGTGCCAGGCAGGAAACCGATCTCCTGGTCCAGGCCCTGCACACTGCGGGTGGCGATGATGCGGCGATAGCGTTTGCTGACCATGGTCTGCTCGATCGCAGCGGCCAACGCCAGAATGGTCTTGCCGGAACCAGCGGCGCCAGACAGGTTGACCAGGTGAATGTCCGGATCGAGCAAGGCGTACAGCGCCAGGCTCTGGTAGATGTCACGCGGTTTCAGGCCCCAGGCTTCCTGGTGCAACAGGGGTTCCTGGTGCAGGTCGAGAATCAGCAGCTTGTCTTCGTCGATCTCCTTGATCCAGCCTACAAAGCCCTGCTCGTCGATGATGAACTCGTTGATGTGGACCGCTGGCAAGTTGTCGATCATCCGCACCTGATGCCACGTGCGGCCATGGTCCTGGCGGGTTTCGACATTTTTCACCAGATCCCAGAAGGAGCCGGTCATGTTGTGGTAACCATTGGGCAGCAGCGAAACATCGTCGACCAGTTGGTCAGTGCTGTAGTCCTCGGATGCGATCCCACAGGCTCTCGCCTTGAGGCGCATGTTGATGTCTTTGGTGACCAGCACCACTGGCAGCTTGGGCTCGCGCGCATGCAGGTCGATCAGCTGGTTGATGATGATGTTGTCGTTCAGGTGTTCAGGCAGGATGATGTTTGGCTCAGCCCGCTTGCTCATCAGAATTGACAGCAGACCCTTCGGCCCACTTTTGCCCCGCTGGATCGGTACTCCCAGTTCGACGTCTTCAGGGCTGGCTTCACCCAGTGTCTTGTCAATCAGGCGAATCGCCTGGCGACATTCCGCGGCTACGCTGTGATGCCCGCTCTTGAGCTTGTCCAGCTCCTCAAGCACGGTCATTGGAATGGCGACGTGGTGTTCTTCGAAGTTGAGCAGTGCGTTTGGATCGTGAATCAATACGTTGGTATCGAGTACATAAAGGATAGGCTGGTTGGAGGAAGAACTACGTCCGTGATCATCCATACTCGGTCACCTTTGTGGGAGCCAATCGACGCAATACCATGACAGTGCTGCGCCTCGAAGTAGCCACCGAATTCACCTGCGAGGGATCAAGTGAACTGCACACACAATTGGGTCTTGGGAGACGCCACCTGTGTTGCAGGTTTCGGCGGTCTGTCTTCGTAATACTCCAAAACAGGTGACAGGAAAAAGTACTTTGACGCTTTTTTGAAGTTTATTTTTCAGAGTGACGAAAAGCCCTTGGCGTGCAGGCAATGTGCCGTTAAAGTCGGAAGTCCGCCTGCATCGAAATCTCTCGAGAATTCGCCCCTCGCCCAATGTTTACGGGCTTTTTTCCTGTTCAGCGAAAACCGTCCTGACAGTCGTCCCAACCGATCCCGCTGGCCGCCGTTTGCGTGATCAGCCAGGGCAGCGCAGTTTTCACTGCATCCTGTTTCACATTGAAATTGATCACCCCGTGGCGCCACAGCAGCATCAGCGTCAGCACCCGTTGTGCGGCCTGATTGGCCTTGAGCTTGCCCGCGCCGTCCTGGGCGTCGATGTCCCACAGCGCCACCTGCAGGCCCTGCGCCTTGAAGAAGGCTGCCGCGTCCGCGCGACGCTGGCCGTCCGGCGGGCGAAACAGCGGCACGTAGTTTTCCGGCAGCTTGCTTTTGACCAGGTCGGCGCTGCGCCTTACCGAGTCCTGCCAGTCCTGCCAGTGGCTGTGGGAGCGAAACTCCCAACCCTGCACGCCGATGCACTGTTGTGAGTAAGTCGCTTGCAGGCTGGACACCGAACGCTCGGCGAGTCGCGCCTGAATGTCCTTGCCCAGCACGAAGAACGTGGCGCTGATGTTCGCCTTGCGCAGGTACTCGGTCACCCAGGCGGTATTGTCCGGCACCGCGTTGGCGGCGCTGTCGAAGGTCAGCAGAAACAGCCGGTCGTGCATGCCCTCGCCGTTGCGCTCATAGTCGCCAAAACGATCGACTTCGCTGGTGGTTTGCGGGAACAGCGCAGCCTTGCGCAACAGTTCGTCGAGGTACTGAGCGTGGAACAGGCGACTCGGTTCGGCCCATTTGATGTAGTAGCTGTCATCGCTGACCTGGAACTTGGCGGCCTGTTCGCGCAGCGTCGCCATGTCCTCTACCAGAAAGCAGAACGAGGCGTCCTGATCGCAGCTTTGCTGGGCGAAGTTGTAGTTGGCCAGCAGGCGCTGCCACAGGCGCTCGCGCAGTTGATGGACGGCGTCCGAATTGATCGTGCGCAGGCCCAGGCGTTGGGTCAGGCTGGCGTCGTCCATGGACTCACTGGCCAGCAGCACCCGCGCGAACATGAGGATTTCGGCGCGCGACGCGACGTCGAACAGGGTCGGGTTGCCGAGCTGTTCGGGCCAGGTGCTGCGGTCGAGCGTCGCCACCTCGCCGGGTGCCGCTGTGGCGCCGAGGCTTAAAAGGCAGGCGAGGGCCAGAAAAACGATACGCAATGGGATGTCTCCATAACAAAACCCGCGCGGCACTATATATCGGGAAGATCAAAAGATCGCAGCCTTCGGCAGCTCCTTGTATGTTGACCCAGCACCCAGCGAGAGAGGTCTAAGCTCGTTGGTGCTG
>NZ_JBEOPV010000043.1:0-9470 GCF_040310425.1 Pseudomonas sp. 65/3-MNA-CIBAN-0223 | reverse complement strand
AACAACTACGAAAACCTGGTGTTGGGTAACGACAAGACCAGCGTCACCATCACCGACGAACCGAACGGCGACGGCAATAAAGTCACCGTCGGCATCGTTGCCAACGGCGACGTAGAGGAAGGCCAAGCACCAACCTTCACCGTGAGCATCAACCGCGTCCTGGCTGACAACCTGGTTGTAAACCTGAGCAACGATAAAAGCGTCACCATCCTCGCGGGTACCAAGACTGCGATCTATACCGCCGATGCCAACGCAGAAGACGTCTACAAAGACCCATCGTCCTTGACCGTTAAAGTCACTGGCGCTGAAGTCGCGGGCAAGTCCCTCGAAAACCTGGTGATCGACAACACACCAGTCACCGTGAAAACCACCGACACCATCAACGATGTCGTGGCCAAGCTGACCGTGGATACCACCAACGTCACCGAAGGCGGCAAAGTCATCTACACCGTGACCTTGACCAACGCCGATGGCTTGCCGGTTACCAACGCCTCCGACCTGACCTTTACCTTGACTGACAAAACCACCGTTACGGTTAAGGCTAATCAAATCAGTGGCAGCAAAGAGGTCCTGATCCCGGACAACCTCTACGTTGATCAGCCAGTTGTCGTTGAGAATCAGCTGACCGAAGTGACGGGTACCAACAACTACGAAAACCTGGTGTTGGGTAACGACAAGACCAGCGTCACCATCACCGACGAACCGAACGGCGACGGCAATAAAGTCACCGTCGGCATCACTGGCGATGCTTCAGTCGTTGAAGGCCAGACAGCGCATTACACGCTGAACCTGAGCAACACTGCCCACGGCGAAGTCACTGTCACCCTGAAATACAGCGGCACAGCGACTAACAACGTTGACTTCAACGGCGTCGTCACGGTCAAGATCCCGGCCAACAGCAATGGCGTCGGTTTCGACATCTCGACCATCAACGACAAGCTGGTGGAAGGTTCCGAGAACTTCGTGATCACCATCGACAGCGTCGCTGGCGGTAATTTCGAGAACCTCGTAATCGATCCTACGAAAACCAGTGTCACCACTACCATCGTCGACAACGACCATGCACCGGTTGCTGTAAGCGGCGGTGTTACCGGTGTCGAAGACACTGATCTGGTGCTGACGTGGGCCAACTTCCAAACCACCGATGTCGATAACGACAGCCCTCTGAGCATCACCATTACGGGCGTCGCACCTAATGGTGACTTGAGTAATGGTGACTTGATGTTCAACAGCGCTACCGGCTGGATAAAAGTTGCCGTCGGCCAGGTCATCAGCCAAGCGGATATCACGGCCGGCAAGCTGAAATTCGTACCGACCGCGAACGAGTCCGGTGCTGACGGTTATGGCGGCACTGGCATTGGCAACAAGGCCGCTGACTACGCGCAGATCAAGTTCAAGCCTACCGACGGTTTCAACCAGGGCAATGAAGCGACACTCAAAGTCGACATTACCCCGGTAGCTGACAGACCGACGCTGACTGTGGACAGCAACGCAGTCACCTCGACCGGCCTGCTCAAGGAAGTCTGGACCAACCTGTCCGGCTTGAGCGCAGGTTATGACGGCAGCGTAGGCAGCGGTGCGGCAACGGCCACCCTGAAGTCGGTGATTGATGCGGCGAAGAATCCGAACAGCACCAGCACCTCGACCAACGTGCAATCCAGTGGCGATGTCGCTGTGGGTACCGCATCGAAAACGTCTGGCCTGATCTACCTGGAAGCCGGCAAGACTTACACCTTCAGCGGCAGCGCTGACGACAGTCTGCTGGTGACTATTGGCGGCAAAGATGTAGCCAGCGCGCTGTGGGGTAAAGGTGGCGCCATCTCGGGTGCTGGCTTCAAGCCGACTACCAGCGGCTACTACACCATCGACATCTACCACCACAATCAGAGTGGCCCGGGCAGCTATGACGTCAACCTGTCGATCAACGGCGCCGCCGCTGTCGACCTGAGCAGTTCCGGTATTCCGCTGTACACCGGCGTGGCCAACCTGGCCGCATCCGGCGTGACGGTGTCCGAGCTGCACGGCGCTAACGGTGAAGGTTACTACGAGGGCTACAAGCTCAACGAAGGCGCGGAGAACGGCAGCGTACACCTGTCCAAAATCACCACCGCGCTGACCGATACCGACGGCTCGGAAAGCCTCAGTGTGACCATCAGCGGCTTCCCGAAAGGCATGGTGCTGAGCGACGACGCCGGCCACAGCTGGACGGTGGGCACCGATGGCAAGGCGGTAGTGACTGGCTGGACCCTGGCCAACCTGACCCTGACGCCACCGGCTTATTACAACGGCAAGTTCGACCTGACCGTGACCTCGACTTCTACGGAGCAACTGGATGGTTCGGCGTCGAGTACGGCGACGATTCCGGTCACCATTTACCCGGCGACGTACAACCCGATCACGCTGACTGCGGGCAACGACGTTCAGGACGGCACCTTTGGCAATGACATCATCGTAGCTGACGTGGCGGGGCTTACACCGATCCCGGGGCAGAACTACAACATCGCCTTCATGGTCGACAGTTCGGATAGCATGAGCACTGCCTCCATAACGTCGGCCAAGAACTCCCTGATAGCGGTATTTACCTCGCTGATCGCCAGCGCCACATCGCAAGGCGAGAACCCGGGTACCGTTAAGGTATTCCTGGTGGACTTCGATACGCAGGCGAACAAATCGATCTCGGTCGACTTGTCGAGCAAGGGCGCGCTGGACAGCTTGAAGACCGTGCTCGGTAGCATGACCAAGGGTGGCTGGACTAACTACGAGGACGTGTTCAAGACCACGGCCAACTGGTTCTACAGCGCCGACGCTAAGAGCAACCCGAATGCGATTAACCTGACTTACTTCATCACCGATGGTAAGCCAACTGCCTACACGTCGTCCGAGCAGGACAATCCAAAAGTCGTTGACTACTCGTCAAACAACACAAGCGACATCTACCTCGACAGCCTGATGAAGGCCGGTGATTACAAGCCTGGTACCGCGTTCACCGCAATGATAGGTGACAAACTCCGGACGTTGGTTGATGCCAGCGGCAACGTGAACAAATGGACCCAGGACTCAAATGGCGACTGGTCTCCGAAGGCCTACAGCAACTTGAAGATTCACGCGCAGGGTGATGGGACTTACGAACTGTCTTACAACGACGGCGCAGGCAAGTTCGATCGCGACAGCGCCCGTAATGCAGGGCTGGCACTCGCCCTGTTTGCTGCGGCCAACTCCACCGTACAGGCCATTGGCTTGAACAACGCAGTCACCGAAAGTGACCTGGCGCCCTATAACACGACCAAAGGAAAACCGCTGGCCAACATCAACCCTGATGACCTGGCTAACGCGATCCTGGGCCACAATGAGGCAACACTGCCAGGAAGCGACAACATCAACGGCGGCGATGGCAACGACATCATCTTCGGCGACCTGGTGAGTTTCAACGGGGTCACGGGTGAGGGCTACACCGCGCTGCAAGCGTTCGTCGGCCTGGAAACGGATGTCGAAACCAACAAGGTCACCCCAAGCAACGTGCACCAGTTCGTGACCGAGAACTACAAAGTGTTCGACGTGTCCGGTGCTCATGACGGCAACGACACGCTGCTGGGCGGTGCCGGCAACGACATCATCTTCGGCCAGGGTGGCGACGACAAACTGTACGGCGGCAATGGCAACGACATCCTGCTTGGCGGAACCGGCAACGACCTGCTCGACGGTGGCGACGGCAATGACATCCTTATCGGTGGCAAAGGCAACGACACCCTGATCGGCGGTCTGGGTGGCGACACCTTCGTCTGGAAAGCAGGCGACACCGGTGCCGACGTGATCAAGGACTTCAAGGCCGCCGAAGGTGACCGTATCGACCTGCGTGATTTGTTGCAGAACGAGACCGGAAGCACCATCGACAACTTCCTGAAGATCACCACGACGGACGGCGTGTCGTCCCTGGAAGTGAACTCTGCCGGCAAGTTCAACAGTAATGACGCAGCAGCTGCCAAGGCCGATGTGACGATCAAACTCGAAGGCAACAACTGGTCGACCGCCAACCTGCACAACCTGATTGCCGGTAGCGATCCGACCATCAAGGTTGATCACAACAACAGCTGATAGCCAGCGGATGGCCGCCCAAACCGGGCGGCCGTCACGTTTGCGACAATCACCCCGGTGACGATTTCGTCGTCGCACCGCATACTCGTGCGCAGTTGTCCTATGCTGCTGACAGCATGAAGCTGGTCCATTTCTGAGGGATGCTCAATGTTTTACGTGCAACGCGATGCGCAAGGCCAATTAGTGCGCGTGGAGGCGGCGGCTTACGCCGAGGCCACCGAGACGCTGCCCGCGGATCATCATGAGATCCAGGCGTGGTACGCCAACGAAGTGATGGAAGTCAGCCTCAAACAGCTCAAGCAGAGCGACCTGGAAATGATCCGGGTACTCGACGACTTGATTCAGGTGCTGACCAGCAAAGGCGTGATTCGGGTGACGGACTTGCCGGCGGCGGCGCAGGCCAAGCTGATGGACCGGAACCAGGCGCGTGAGGCGTTGGGTGGATTGAGTCACTTGATTGATGATGAAGAGACGGGGTTGATTTAGGACCGTTGCCAAAGCAAAAGATCGTCCGATCGCGGCCCGAGCCTTCGAACGATCTTTTGTGCTTCTGAAGTGTTTACTGCCAGGGCTTGGGCTCACCAAACAACTGCCCTTGCACCCCATAAAGCCCCATCTCGCGGATCACCGACAACTCCCCTTCAGTCTCGACCCGCTCAGCTATCAGCGGCAGATCAATGCTGTGCGCTGCGCGCTGGATCGCCTCGATGAACAGGCGCTTGTCGCCCTCCTGATCAATCGCACGGATGTAGCTGCCGTCGATCTTGAGGTAGGCCAGGCCCAGGCGTGCAAGGTTACCTATCATGCTGAAGCGTCCGCCAAAACGTTGCAGGCTCAGGGAGAAGCCCAGTTCACGCAAACGCTTGGTCAATTGCTCGAGCACGGCTTGCTCGGGAATCTGCTCCTCGCCGATTTCCAGGGTCAGGCGCGGCCCCATGTTCGAATGTGCGCGCAAGATCTCGAACACCTTGTTCAGCATCTGCGGATCCGCCAGCGTGGCCGAAGACAGGTTCAGCGCCAGTGACTCGTCATGACCGGCCATTTGCTCCAGCACCAATTCCAGCATCAGCCGGTCCAGGCGCGCGGTCCAGCCAAAGCGCTCCAGCCAGGGCAGGAAACGCCCCGCAGGGATGGTCTGGCCCTGATCGTCAATCAGCCGCGACAGCACCTTGTAGTGCAGCACCAGCTGCGGGTCCTGACTGGCGACTACCGGCTGGAAGTACAGTTGCAGGCCTCGATTTGTCAGTGCCTGATCCAGCAGATTGTGCCAGGCATGGTGGTCATCTGCGACGCGGGACGAAGCGCTGTGATCCAGGCAGGCCCAGCTCGGCTCACCCTGTGTTTCCGCCTGCGCCAGTGCCTGGTCGGCTAACCCGATGACCGCCTGCGGTGAGTCACCATGGACAAACGGTGCCAGGCCCAGGGAGGCAACCGAGGCCACATCGGTGGCTCCGGTGGCATGCAGGCTCGCCAGGGCGCTGTCGAGGTTACGCGCCAGTTGCAGCGCTTCTTCACGGACCAGCCCAGGGGCCAGCACGGCAAACTCGCCGCCGCGAATACGTGTGACCAGGTTGAGAGTCTCGGGATACTTGGCGCACTCACGCGATAGCTGCTCGCCGACCGCAATCAGCAACTCGTCGGTGCGCTGACCGCCGAGACGCTGGTTCAAACCGGCCAGATCCTTCACCCGTAGCAACAGCAGATAACCCGAGCTGGCCTGCTCCGGGTTGCTCACCCGGGCGTTCAATTGCATCTCGAAATACCGCCGATTGGCCAAACCCGTGAGGGTGTCCTGATACGATTCGACGCGCAGCTTTTCACTGCGCTCGGCCTGCTCCTGGAACAGCGCCTTGAGCTTCTCGACCATCTGGTTCATGGCCTGGACAACGCGTCGCAATTCGGGGGTGCGCGGCAGGTCCGGCAGGCTGAGAAACTCACGTCGGGCAATCGCGTGGGATTGCTTGACCATGTAGTCCAGGGGCTTCAATTGCCGACGCAGCAGCAGCGCACCCAGCACCGCACTGACGGCGCCACAGAGCAGGAGCCAGCCCAGGCTGCCCAGTGCGCTCTGCCACAACTTGGCCAATGCAAACATCGGGTGACTGACGACCTCGACCCGCGCCGCCTGCTCCCAGCCACGGCTGACGATGGCATCACCACCGGCGGGCTCCAGCCCGATCAGCTTGACGAACCAGTCGGGCACGTTGGTCACCGCTGGAATGCCGCTGCGTTCCACGATGACGTTGTCGTTGCTGACGTCTATCACCCGAATGCTGGCGTAGTAACCACTGTCGAAAATCGAGCTGACCAGCAGCTCGACCATCGCCGGGTCATCAATATTAGGCGTCAGGGACAACGCCAGGGCCGTTGCCGCATCCTGGGCGTGGGAACGCAGTTGATTGACGTATTGGGTCCGCGAGCTTTCCAGGCTGACCATGAAGCTGCCAGTGAAAGCGACTACCAGGAACAGACAGATAGCGATCAAAAGCTGTTTGAACAAAGACATCTGAGCGCGTGCTCCTAGTTAGTCGTCTCGACCGGAAAACCTTCGGCCTGCATTTTCTTTAACACATCCTGCCAGCGGGACAGGCGTTTGGTGTCGCTGACTTTCTTGTTGCCCTTGGCGCCCGGAAGGTACAACCCTTCTGCGTTGAAAGAGTAGACCGGCAACAGGTCGGTTCGTTGATTGGCGGGCTTGATTGCATCGATCAAGCTGTCGAGCACCAGCGGCATTGCCTCGGGACTCGAATAGTAGGTCAATACCATATGCGCGCGATTCTGGCGCAGGGCCTTGACGTAGGTGATGCGCAGTTTGTCACTGGAAACACCAAGATGGCGCAGGCTGAAATACTTGGCGATGGCATAGTCTTCGCAATCTCCTGCGCCTTTCCACAACGCTTCGACCGGCGTCTCCCAATAATCAACCTCGTTCCACAGGTCGATATCCTCCACATAACGCACTTTGCGGTTGAAGAACTGATTAACCAGATTGAGCTGCTCGAGTTCACCGACCTGCTTTTGTGTAGCCAATAAATGCTGCCAGGCGTCAATGCGTTGCTGCCCTTCGCCCAAGGGGCCGTACAATGCCTGGGCACGGCGACTGATCAGCGAGAAATCCCAATCGGCATGCAGGCCGCCCAGCATGACGCCAGCCAGCAGCAGGGCGAATGAGAGCCAGCGCAAAGTCCGAGGGATTGCGAAACGTACCGCCAATGCGAGGCATCCAGATCAGGCAGATGGAATTCGGTTGATGGTGCAGGTTAGCCCGACAAAAGACAATGGCACGATGAGATCACTGATAGCGCGCTAAACTTTCAGCGCGGCCGCCGGTTTGACATCTTGTCTGGCAGTCTCTAGTGTCAATTTGGATCCAATCACATTAAAACTTATTCAGGGTGCGTTGTGACACAAAAGCCCAACCCTCTAGGCAGTATCAAGATCAACGCGCCAATCCCTGCACACATGGCCCGCGCAGTGATTGAAGAGACCTTGCGCTCGGCGATTCTCGACGGCCGAATCCCGTGTGGCACAGCATTGCGTCAACAAGACCTGGCGGATTTCTTCGGGGTCAGTCGCATGCCGGTTCGCGAAGCACTGCGTCAGCTTGAGGCGCAGTCGCTGCTAAGCGTCATCGCACACAAAGGCGCCGTTGTTGCGCCGCTTGTCCAAGGCGATGCGGTGGAAACCTATGCACTGCGCATTCTGCTGGAGTCGCAAGCGCTGCGTCTGTCGATCCCTCTGCTTACCGCGGAGGACATTGAACAGGCAGCGCGCCATATCCATGATCTCGAGACAGAGCGCGACTTTACCGAGATCGGTCGTCTAAACCGCCTCTTCCACATGGCGCTCTACAGTAAAGCACCCAACCGCAGGCTGTTGCGGCTGGTGGAGGACGGGCTGAATGAAGAGGAACGCTTCCTGCGCTTCAATCTGGAGGCGATGAACCTGGGTGAATTGTCCCAGGAGGACCACCGGGCGCTGTTGCGCGCAGTGGGGGACCGTGATGTCGAGGGCGCAGTGCGCTTGCTTGAACAGCACCTCAATCGTGCGGTGGAAGTGATTACGCGTTATCTCAATAGCCCCGAGCAATAGCCGTTCCAAGAAGGCTTGACCGATGTCATTCGACAGACGCGTGGCGATCAGTTGCGCAATTGGCTACCGGTGAAAGACAATGCGACTAATTATCATTGTGACATCCGGGCAGCCGCATCATGTCTTCATCACCGTTGGCAGCACAGGTGCCTGATCAACATGTGGTGAGACAGGCTATCCACTGGCTCCTGCGCTTGCGCAACAACGCTGGCAATCCCCGGCTGCGCCTGCAATGCGATGTATGGCGCGCGGAGCGCCAGGAACACGAGCTGGCCTGGCAGCGTGTCAAATCCCTGCAGGCCGAGCTGAGCAGCGATCCGCGCGCCATAGCAGGCGCCCCGGATCACTTGAATACCTCGCCAGCCAGTGCCTTGGGCGTAGGCCGCCGGCAAGCCCTGCAGATGCTCTCCGGCTTGGTGCTGCTGGGTTCGACAGCCTGGTTGGCCAAGGACGCATACCACTGGCAACAATGGACCTGCGACTTCGCCACCACCACTGGCGAACGGCGTGGTTTCCAGCTGCCTGACGGCACCCGCCTCGAGCTCAATACCGCCAGTTCGGCAGACCTGGATTACACCCCTCATCAGCGACTGATCAAACTGACCCGAGGCGAGATACTCGTGACCTGTGGCGGGATCGATCAAGCCGCCTCGTTTGATCGTCCGTTAAGAGTGCAAAGTGTTCATGGATTGTTCGAGGGAGTGGATGCCCGGTATGTCCTTCTTCAGGAACCGAACCGCACCCGGCTCAGCGTAACGGCCGGCAAGGTGATCATTCATTCACCAGTGTCCGCCGCTGGCGTGCCCATTGAGGTGCGTCCCGGGCAAAGTTACCTGGTCGATCGCCAACAAGCGTCAATGGCGTCACCGCCTGACCTGGAGCCAGGTACGTGGGTGGACGGCCTGATGGTTACGCGAAATATGCGTCTCGCAGACTTCCTGGATGAGCTGGGCCGCCATCGGCATGGCCACCTGAGCTGCGCCACAGATATTGCTGACCTACGCCTCACCGGTGCATTCCGTCTGGACGACACTGACCAGCTCCTCGTTACCCTGACGCACGCCCTTCCCGTCCAGTTGCACTACCGAACACGCTGGTGGGTCACCCTGCAAGGCAAAGCCTGAGTCATCGGTGATGGGCAAGTGGCATTCATAGGGCGCTAAACGACAAAACCCCTGTCTGCGTTAGCAGACAGGGGTTTTGGAATTCAATCTTGACGATGACCTACTCTCACATGGGGAAACCCCACACTACCATCGGCGATGCATCGTTTCACTGCTGAGTTC
>NZ_JBEOPV010000042.1:0-14098 GCF_040310425.1 Pseudomonas sp. 65/3-MNA-CIBAN-0223 | reverse complement strand
TCATCGGGGCTCAACCGTTCTGTTCGTGTGAGGTGCGTATTTCACCAGATCGGGAAGTCTTTTTCAGAGTTTCCCTAAGATCTATTTAGTGTGGAAGCTTGTATGTTTTACCTCGATTGCGTAGAGGAGGCTCGAAAAATACGTGATAACTTCTTACTGACTAAAGCCTAAAATGTACGAGTGAAGTTATCTATGCGAGTATAAGGATATTTTATATTTAGTGTCGAGATTTTATAAAAAATGCGTATTTTGATAATAGAAGACGAGCTGAAAACCGCCCATTATTTACACCAGGGGCTGACCGAAAGTGGATTTGTCGTTGATTGCGTCGCCAGCGGAATCGATGGCTTACGCTTAGTCTCCCAACAGGCGTATGATCTTGTAGTGCTCGATGCAAACTTACCGCAACGGGGCGGCTGGGGTCTGCTTGTAAGTATTCGCAAGGTCATTATTGCGCCCATCATGATACTTACCGTTAACGGTAGTCTGGAGGACAAAATCAAAGGATTCGATCTAGGCGCCGACGATTACATGGTCAAACCAATTGAGTTTCCAGAACTGTTGGCCCGAGTACGTACTCTGATGCGTCGCACTGAATTGTCGGCATTGCCCGACGTACTATGTGTCGGCGACCTGGAACTCGATCTGGGTAGACACCGGGTCTTTCGCGCCAGACAGCGGATTGAACTGACCAATAAGGAGTTCGCCTTGCTAGATCTCTTGATGCGCCAGACTGGTACGACGCTGTCGCGCACGCAAATCATGTCCTCTGTCTGGGGGCTGAATGCTGATTGCGACACCAATGTTGTTGAGGTAGCAATGAGAAGGCTTCGGGCCAAGATTGATGATCCTTTCAACAACAAGCTGATCCATACCTTGCGCGGTGTTGGATATGTTCTCGAAACGCGCGATCATTGAGTTCTATTAATTTTTTAAGTTGTGCGCTATAATCGGCATTGAATTTAAATTCAGAATGCACAAATATTTACTCTAAAATTCAGTTCTATTAGATTCCTAATCGTCTCCGGGGTGCGGCGGTACTGCTCATGGCTGATTCTGATACTTCTAAGACTCTGCTATGAGCCTGTTAAACATACTGTGCGCTGACGCTGTCATTGCCTTCAATAATTTTTGCTGAAAGTCGTGGTGATCGCAACGTTGGCAACGCCATGGAAACAAATCAGAAAGCAATGGCCGCCTACGCCGCGCAAAAAAGGCTGGACCGCTCCGGAAGTTCAGAAATACTGCTATAGAATGAAGCTTGATATCGCAAAAGTGGTAAAGTGGTGAGTACGACCCCACCAATTCGCTTTTGCAACATTGTACCTTTTCGAATGACCTATGAGGACTCAGCTGGAAAGTTTCACACTATTGAATACTAAATTATGGGTGTGTGTCGTAACACGCACGAATGAACGGATGACGTGAATAAGGGCTTTTTTTTCTATGGTTGGTGTCACCAGTTGGTGTGTCCATGGATGTTTGGAAAACCCAGCTTGAAGGTCGTGATCTTGCCCGGGCAGCTATTAACTTCTGCGACTCCCTGATGCAAACTCATGATTGATTTCACAATGGCTAAACCAAGCCCGGTACTTCCTTTAGCGCGCGAATGATGAGTGTCAACTCGATAAAAGCGATCGAATAAGTGCGGTAGGTGTTGAGGTTCAATACCTGCGCCTGGGTTGGCTACATGTAGCGAGACTTCTGTGGCATGGACTTCGATGGTGATTGAGATGGCTTGGCCTGCTGGACAATGGCGTATTGCGTTGGACATCAGGTTGGAAATGGCCCGCTGAATCATCAGCCGATCACCAATGGTCGACCCACTGCCCGTAACGCTCAAGCTGACATGTTTCTCTTCCGCCGACAGGGAAAACAGATCGATGACCTTCGAGGCTTCATCCTCCAGCGCAATGGTCTCAAACGGGACCAGCGCAGCGGGATTACTGACCTGCGCTAGGAAAAGCATGTCCGAGACAATCCGGGCTACGCGCCCAAGCTCTTGGGTGGAGGACTCCAAAACCGCTTTGTACTCCTCGGCCGACCTCTCCCGGGACAACGTCACCTGGGCTTTGCCCATCAGGTTGGAAATGGGTGCTCGTAGTTCGTGGGCCAAGTCATCGGAGAACTGCGACAACTGCTGAACATCGCTGTCTAGTCGGTGCAGCATGAAGTTGATGCCATGGGCCAGTTCGCTGAGCTCCTGCGGCATCTTGACCACCGAGAGTCGATGGCTGAGGTCCTGAGCAGAGATCATGGCGGCCACCTTGCGAAACTCCCGCAGCGGCGCGAGCCCCCGTTTTACCACTGCCCAGGCACTGAGGCCGATAAGTAGCAGCAGCAACGGCAAGGCCATGATCGTCGAGCTTAGATATGTGCTGAGCAGCGCTTCATCGTTGGCGCAATCAAGCGACAGCAATACGGCGACATTCGTACCGTTCGGCAAGCGGATCAGTCTGGATGCAGTCAGGAAGTGCCGGCCCTGATCATCGGTGCTTCGGGAGTACGACACCTTGTCGGCGGCAGCCCCTGCCGCCTTCAACTCCACCCTGGGGTCCGTCAAGCCAAAGCCTGACTTCAAGAGCGGCGTCCTCATATTTATCAGGTCATAAATTGTAAGGTTGAGGTGGTCATGCCCCATCACCTGATCCAGCAAAACGTGCGGTTTAATGTTGATGTCGACAGGTTTTTCATACAGCGAAAGACTGTGCTCGATTTGCCGCATTTTCTCGCTCAAGTTGTCTTTTGACAGTTTATCTAACTCATGCGTTAGCGCGAGGAACGCAAGAACCGCCAGAAATAACACCAACAATGCGCCCATAATGCTCACCGCCAAACCCAGCCGCATCGACAGGCTTGCCGACTTCATTCCCGGGCCTCCAGTACATAGCCAACGCCGCGCAGGGTATGGATTAGCTTCTTGTCAAAAGGATCATCAATCTTGGCCCTCAGGCGGCGGATTGAAACCTCGACCACATTGGTGTCGCAGTCGAAGTTCATGTCCCAGACCAATGAAATGATCTGGGTACGGGAAAGCACCTCACCCGACTGGCGCATCAAAAGGTGCAGCAAAGCAAACTCCTTGGTCGTCAGGTCGATGCGCTGCTCGCCCCGGAAGGCCCTATGGCGGCCCTGGTCGAGTTCCAGATCGGCGACTTTCAAGACCTCAGGGATGGAAACTTGTTCGCTGCGACGCATTAAAGTTCGTACCCGGGCCAACAGTTCCGGAAATTCGAATGGCTTGACCAGATAGTCATCGGCACCCAGGTCCAGGCCGCGGATCTTGTCCGCCAGGCGCCCGCGAGCGGTTAGCATCATGACCCGGGTGTTACTGCTTTGGCGCAGTCGCTCGAGCACACCCCAGCCATCAAGTTGTGGTAGATCGACGTCAAGTATTACCAAGTCGTAGGTTTGTTGACGCGCAAGGTGAAGTCCATCCGTACCATTCGCCGCCCGGTCTACTATATAGCCGCTTTCAGTCAAACCCTGATGCAGGTATTCGGCAGTTTTAAGCTCATCCTCAACTACAAGCATTCGCATGGTAGTGCCGCCCTATGTAATATGAATTGAATAATAAAATTTCGAAGTTTATTTAAGTGCCCGACTAAGAAATGATGTAGAACTATTCGATCATAAAAATCTCAAAACCGCGCATTGCTCAAGTGGTCAGTATCAAGCCTGAAGCTGCTACAGGGTCAACAGGAGGAGGACATTTTACGATAAAAGTATTTGCGACTATATGTCGCAGGCATGTTAATGCGCGACTCCCGTACATTTATTTCAGCCAGAAGCCAAGCTCCGCTCGGCTGATATCTATGAGGAATCGTTTCGAAGTGTTACAGCGCAGATAGTCAATTTAATGCTGCACGCATTTTTTGGGGGAGACTGGCAGGATGTACCAAAGGGAGTTGATCTCGCTTTGCGATTTGTAAGTACCCCGCGCTATCTATGCTCTATGGATTTTCGGAGTCGCGTTCTTAGACTATTGTTTGTCGTGATTTTAGTTACGGCTTTACTAAAATCACTCCCTTGGTTTTTGGGCTTTTAAGTTGCTTTGTGCATTATATTTTGGAAATGCAAGTCGAAAAACTGTCAGATGGCCCGGCATACTATGGACATCTGCCGTTCCCTGATGGAGGCTCATGATGGATCGGACAATGGCCAACCCTAATCCAGTACCACCTTCAGCTCGTGAGCGACTGTTATCCACACGATAGAAACGATCGAAAATATGGAACAAATGCTGGTGCTCAATTCCTACCCCAGGATTACTTATTGATAGGGAGACTTTTTCAGATTGCGCTTCAATCGCTATAGCAATGGACTGCCCTGCTGGGCAGTGACGAATGGCATTTGATAAAAGATTGGAAATAGCCCGCTGAATCATGAGTCGGTCACCTAGAACTTTTCCCCAACCGCTGACAGTTATACCAACACTCTTTTCCTCAGCCGATAGAGAGAAAAGGTCAATGACTTTTAGCGCTTCATCCTCTAGTAAAATGCTTTCAAACGGCACGAGTGCGGCCGGATGACTTACTTGGGCCAAGAAAAGCATGTCTGAAACAATTCTAGTGACTCGCCCTAGTTCCTCGGTGCATGACTCTAAAACAGCCTTGTACTCTGTTGCCGGGCGTTCTCGAGAAAGAGTTACCTGTGCTTTCCCCATAAGGTTCGTAATCGGTGACCGCAACTCGTGCGCCAAGTCATCAGAAAATTGCGATAGTTGTTGAACTCCGCTATCAAGACGGTTCAGCATGAAGTTTATGCCATGAGCAAGCTCACTGAGCTCTTGGGGCATATTGACAACGGAGAGCCGATGACTTAAATCCTGGGCCGATACCATTGCTGCAACTTTACGGAATTCCCGGAGAGGGGATAAGCCACGTTGCACAATAGCCCAAGCGCTGATACCAATCAGAATCAACAACAGTGGAACCGCTACAATGGTTGAACTCAAATAGGAGCTCAATAGCGTTTCATCATTCGAGCGATCAATAGAAAGCAAGACCGATACGAACTCACCATCTTTTAATTTCATGAGTTTAGAGGCTGTGAGGATGTGGCCTCCGGTCTCCTCGGCTGGGGAATAGTACGACAACTTATTGCTGACGGCTATTCCGGTTTCATTCGTAGATACTTCAGGTATATCTGCTCCAAAACTCAGGAGAGGTTTACTCATATTGTCATCATCAAAGATGGTCAGGTTAAGATTGTCGTGCCCCAGCACTTGATCTAATAGCACATGAGGTTTTAAACTCATGTCACGGGCACTGATATCCATCAGTAAACTGTGCTCAATCTGACTCATCTTCTTTTCTAAGCTATTTTTTGCGCGTGAATCAAGTTCGTGGGTAAGCGCTAAAAAAGCCAGTATCGCTAAAAACACTACTAGTACTGCTCCCATAATGCTAACTGCCAACCCCAGCCGCATCGACAGGCTGACCTGCTTCATTTTCTCGCCTCCAGTACATAGCCTACGCCGCGGAGGGTATGGATTAATTTAGTTTCAAATGGATCATCTATTTTAGCTCTTAATCTTCGTATCGAAACTTCGACTACGTTGGTGTCGCAATCAAAATTCATGTCCCAAACTAAAGAGATGATTTGAGTGCGAGATAACACCTCTCCAGATTGACGCATCAACAGATGGAGCAGCGCGAATTCTTTTGTCGTCAGATCTATGCGTTGTTTTCCGCGGAATGCGCGATGCCTGCCTTGATCGAGTTCAAGATCAGCAACTTTTAATACCTCTGGAACTGGAATATGTTCGCTGCGGCGCATTAACGTGCGTACTCTTGCAAGCAACTCTGGGAATTCAAATGGCTTGACCAGATAGTCATCGGCCCCCAGATCCAATCCTTTGATTTTATCTTCCAGGCGTCCTCGTGCAGTCAGCATCATTACCCTGGTACTACTAGTCTGCCGAATATTTTCAAGAACGTCCCATCCGTGCATCTGAGGGAGATTTACGTCAAGTAATACCAGATCATAATTTTGCTGACGTGCCAGATGGAGACCATCAGCCCCTGTCGATGCGCAGTCTACAATATAGCCACTTTCAGTCAGACCTTGATGTAAGTACTCAGCAGTCTTTGGCTCGTCCTCTATCACAAGGATACGCATAGGAATTCACCCTCTATTAAGTGTTTCGAAATGTTTTATGTTCGCAGAACCTGATTTAAAAATTTTATTCATCTGGGCGGCCGCAAAAACTGAGTGCAACACCTCACCCTCCGGTAAGGTGCCGCCATGTCCTATACAGAACTCAGCGTCGAAGAACGCGCCACGATCCAGGTCGGGCAATATCAAGGTCTTAGTCAGCGCGAGATAGCTCGAATGCTTGGCCGAAGCCCCTCTACGATCAGCCGCGAGTTGCGTCGCAATCGATCCCTCAATGGGAGATACGTTGCCCACGTTGCACAGGCTCACACTCGCGAGCGCCGTAAAGTTTGCCGCCCTGCCAGAAAATTGGTTCTGGGCAATGAACGCTTCGAGCTGGTGCTTCATTTGCTTCGAGAACGCTTTTCCCCAGAGCAAATCGCGGGCAAGCTGCGTGTCATGAAAATCAATTTCGAAGAAGCCTACGTTTGCCGGGAAACCATCTACAAAGCGATCTATGCGATGCCCGTCGGGGAGTTGCGCAAGGAGCTGGTGCAGTGTCTGCGACAAGGCAAGAGCACACGTAGACCGCGCGCTGGGGGCGTTGATCGTCGCGGCCAGATTCCGGATATGGTCAGTATTCACCTGCGCCCGCCGGAGGTTGAAGACCGTTTGATGCCAGGGCACTGGGAGGGCGACTTGATCAAGGGGAAGAACAACGCCTCGGCGGTCGGGACACTCGTTGAGCGCTCCAGCGGCTATTTGATGCTGGTGAAAATGAATGACGCTACGGCGACATCGGCAGTCGAAGGGTTCAGCGCGGCGCTCAATGGCATGCCGCTGGCCGCTCGTAAAAGCATGACGTATGACCAGGGCAAGGAAATGGCCAGGCACGCCGAACTCACTCAGAAGACGGGTATTGCTGTTTACTTTGCTGACCCACACAGCCCATGGCAACGTGGAACCAACGAGAACACCAACGGCCTTGTCCGCCAGTTTTTGCCCAAGGGAACTGACCTGTCCAGGTACACCCAAGAGGAGTTGGACAAGTTTGCGTATTTGCTGAACATCCGACCACGCAAGCGATTTAACTGGCTGTGTCCGATCGAGGTATTCACTCAGCTGATGGGCTTGCAACATGAGGCTCCTGCTTCAATTCAATAACCGTGTTGCACTCAGCTCCTGCAACCGCCGTTTTAGTTTTAAAGGTTTTAAGGAATGATGGAATTACTTCGGTGTAGAAAGCTTATTGCTCACCCAATCACGCACAAGACCATGCTAAGAGCAGGTCTCATTTCGATCCTTGCGCTTTTGACTAGTCCTTTGTTTGCGGCGACCGCTCAAATGCTCACAATGGATCAGGCGCTTGAAACTGCTTTTGCCAACAATCCTGATCTGGCTGCAGCGCAGTGGGAGACTGGTATTGCTCAGGGAGAGCGACAGCAGGCAGGGTTGATCCCTAACCCTGAGGTTTCCTGGGAGGCTGAAGATACTCGGCGAAACTCGCGCACTACGACGGTAATGATCAACCAGCCGATCGAGCTTGGCGGTAAGCGCGGGGCTAGGATCGAAGTGGCCAGTCGAGCTCAAGACGCGGCCGGGATTGAATTGGAACGCAAACGCAATGTTCTGCGTGCCGATGTCATTCAGGCGTTTTACAGCTCCTCGACGGCTCAGCAAAGGCTGCTGTTATCACGTCAATCAATTGAGCTCGCCGAGCGCGGTTTGCGTGTAGCGCAAGGTCGCATCAAGAGTGGTAAATCCTCACCCGTTGAAGGTACTCGCGCAGAGGTTCAGCTATCAGAAGTGCGTCTGGAGCTGAGGCGGGCTGAGCGGGATGAGGCCAGTGCCTACCAGCGACTCGCTCAGGTCATGGGCGCGCCTTTGCCTGCATTCGTGTCTGTGGGTGATCCAGGCCGGTCGATACCAACCGTACCGGATTCGTCACTGCTGCTTAATCGCATAGGTGAAACCGCGGAACTACGATTGGCAAAACTGCAAATAGATCAGCGGGAAGCCTCCCTTGGCCTGGAGAAGGCTCAGCGAATTCCCGACCTCACCGTGAGTATCGGGAGCCAATACGACGAGCGCGAGCGCGAGCGGGTGAATGTCGTGGGGCTGTCTATGCCCATCCCGTTATTCAATCGTAACCAGGGCAATGTACTGGCAGCTGCCCGCCGAACTGATCAGGCCCGCGACCTTCGCAATGCCAGTGAGTTACGCCTGCGCACAGAAATCCAGACCACCCTGGATCAGTGGGTGACGGCTAACACTGAAGTCGCGTCGTTCAATCAAACCATCCTGCCTGCCGCGCAAAGTGCCGTCGACACCGCTACCCGAGGTTTCGAAATGGGCAAGTTTAACTTCCTCGACGTACTCGATGCTCAGCGCACCTTGATTAGCGCCCGCACGCAATACATCCAGGCTATCGCCGAGGCGACAGACGCCTGGGTGCGCATCGAGCGAATTTTCGGAGATGTCGCCCTTCTCACTCGCACTCCGTGAATTTCATATAACGCTTTTTTTACCGCTGCTCAGCATCGCAATACCACGGTAATCCGTGACTGCCGACTGGGCTGCGCAGGGAGTTTCCATGGATAAAAAACTAATTCTCGTCACTGCACTGACCTTGACGGTGGGTATAGGCATCGGCTCGTTGTGGATGGGCAGCCCATCGGTGCTCTCAGCCGAGGCTCAGGCTCAGGCTCAGGAGGGCAAAGGCCATGACGATCACGGCGATGAAACTACTGGCAAGAAATCGGCCGAGGGCGAACACGTCGAAGGCGAAGCGGAAGAAGGTCACTTGACTCTGAGCGAAGAGCAGATCAGCTCAGCCGGCATCCAGTTGGTCGAAGCCAAGGCGCAGAGTATTAGCCTTTCATTGCCCTTTCCTGGAGAAATCCGTTTTGATGAAGACCGCACTGCGCATGTGGTGCCCCGCGTACCCGGTGTCGTCGAGTCGGTCCATGTCAATCTTGGTCAACCGGTGAAAAAAGGCCAGTTGCTGGCCGTGATCGCCAGCCAACAAATTTCTGATCAGCGTAGTGAACAAGCCGCGGCGCAACGTCGTCTTGAGTTGGCCCGTACTACCTACGAGCGAGAGCGACAGTTATGGCAGGACAAAATCTCTGCCGAACAGGATTTCCTGCAAGCCCGCCAGGCTTTGCAAGAAGCCGAAATCGCCCTCAGCAATGCTCGACAAAAAATCAGCGTACTCAGTGGCAGCTCGGTCACCAGCGGGGGTAACCGATATGAATTGCGTGCGCCGTTTGACGGGGTTGTCGTTGAGAAACACTTGGGCCTCGGTGAGGTTGTCAGCGAAACCACTAATGCCTTCACCCTCTCCGACTTGTCGCGTGTGTGGGTGACCTTTGGTGTCTCGCCAAAGGATTTAAACAAGGTACTGGTGGGCAAGTCGGTCACGGTCAGTGCGCCGGAACTGAATGCCGAAGTCACTGGAACCGTGGCCTATGTAGGCAGTTTGTTGGGCGAGCAAACTCGTACAGCCACGGTCCGCGTGACCTTGGCCAATCCACAAGGTGCATGGCGTCCCGGGCTATTCGTGACCGTGCAGGTTGACACTGATACTCGGCAAACAAAGGTCGCAGTACCAGAAGCGGCTATCCAGACGGTCGAGGACAAGCCAACTGTTTTCGTTCGAACGGACGACGGGTTTAAGGCTCAGCCAGTGGAGACAGGCGGCCGTTCAGCAGGTTTGGTCGAGATCACGGAGGGCCTGGAGCCCGGTGTTCAAGTCGCCGCTGCCGGCAGTTTCATTCTGAAATCAGAACTGGGTAAAGCCTCGGCTACACACGCCCACTGATCCGCCACTTCCACGAGAAGGTTCTCATGTTCGAACGCCTGATCCAATTTGCCATCGAGCAGCGCATCATCGTGCTGCTTGCGGTTCTCCTCATGGCCGGCCTCGGTATAGCCAGCTACCAGAAGCTGCCGATCGACGCCGTTCCCGATATCACCAACGTCCAGGTGCAAATCAACACGGGCGCAGCAGGTTTTTCACCACTGGAAACCGAGCAGCGCATCACGTTTCCCATCGAAACTGCAATGGCTGGTTTGCCGGCTTTAGAACAAACTCGCTCGCTGTCACGCTCGGGTTTGTCGCAAGTCACAGTGATCTTCAAGGAAGGCACTGACCTGTTCTTCGCCCGGCAATTGGTCAACGAACGGTTGCAGGTGGCCAAGGAGCAACTGCCCGAGGGTGTGGAAGCCGTCATGGGGCCGATCTCAACCGGTCTGGGTGAAATTTTCCTGTGGACGGTCGAGGCTGAAGAAGGTGCCGTCAAGGAGGACGGCAGTCCCTATACACCGACCGACCTGAGGGTGATCCAAGACTGGATCATCAAGCCTCAGCTGCGCAATGTTCCCGGGGTCGCCGAAATTAATACCATTGGCGGGTTCGCCAAGGAGTACCAGATTGCGCCCGATCCAAAACGCTTGGCGGCTTACAAGCTGACTCTGACTGACCTTGTAACAGCGCTGGAGCGCAACAACGCCAACGTCGGTGCCGGTTACATCGAGCACAGTGGCGAACAGTTACTGATTCGCGCACCTGGCCAAGTAGCGACCACCGACGATATCGCCAATATCGTCATGGCCAACGTCGATGGCACGCCTATCCGCGTCAAGAACGTCGCAACCGTGGACATCGGCCGTGAATTGCGTACGGGGGCCGCGACCGAAAACGGTCGTGAAGTGGTGCTCGGCACAGTGTTCATGCTGATCGGTGAGAACAGCCGCACCGTGGCCCAAGCCGTTGCCAGCAAGCTTGAGCAAATCAACCGCTCACTGCCAAAAGGGGTGGTGGCAGTCACCGTCTATGACCGTACCAATTTGGTGGACAAGGCAATTGCCACCGTTAAGAAGAACTTGATTGAAGGTGCGATCCTGGTAATCGCGATTCTGTTCCTGTTCCTTGGCAACATTCGCGCGGCTCTGATCACTGCCATGGTGATCCCGCTCGCGATGCTATTCACATTCACTGGCATGTTTACCAACAAGGTCAGCGCCAACCTGATGAGCCTCGGAGCGTTGGACTTCGGCATCATCGTTGATGGCGCGGTGGTCATTGTCGAAAACGCCATCCGTCGTCTGGCCCATGCACAGCAACACCACGGACGCATCCTCACCCGCTCCGAACGCTTTCACGAAGTGTTCGCGGCGGCCAAGGAAGCACGCCGACCGCTGATTTTCGGCCAGTTGATCATCATGGTCGTGTACCTGCCGATTTTTGCCCTCACCGGCGTCGAAGGAAAAATGTTTCACCCCATGGCGTTTACTGTGGTGATCGCCTTGCTCGGCGCGATGCTGTTGTCGGTGACCTTTGTCCCGGCGGCGATTGCGATGTTCGTCACCGGTAAGGTGAAGGAAGAAGAGAACATCATCATGCGTGGCGCTCGTCGGGTGTATGCCCCGGCGCTGGAATGGGTCATGGGCCATCGATCATTGGCATTCGCCATAGCACTAGGCGTGATTGCAGTGTGCGGTGTGGTCGCCAGTCGAATGGGCAGCGAGTTTGTGCCGAGTCTCAGTGAAGGGGATTTCGCGTTGCAAGCATTGCGTGTACCAGGTACCAGCCTGACGCAATCGGTAGAAATGCAGCAACGTCTTGAAAACCTTGTGTTGGCAAAGGTACCTGAGGTCAAGCGTATGTTTGCTCGTACTGGTACAGCAGAAATTGCCTCCGATCCAATGCCACCCAACATCTCTGACAGCTATGTGATGCTCAAGCCGAAGAATCAATGGCCTGATCCGAATAAATCCAGGGAGGCGTTGATAGCCGATATCCAAAAAGCTACAGCTGGAATGCCCGGAAGCAACTATGAGCTTTCTCAGCCTATTCAATTGCGTTTTAACGAGCTGATTTCAGGTGTGCGCAGTGATGTGGCAGTGAAGGTCTTCGGTGATGACATGGCGGTCCTTAACAGCACCGCTGCAAAAATTGCTGCGTCCATGCAGAAGATCAATGGTGCCTCCGAGGTCAAAGTCGAGCAAACATCGGGGCTGCCGGTGCTGACCATCAACATCGACCGCGACAAAGCCGCGCGTTACGGACTGAACGTTGGCGACGTACAAGACACCATTGCGGTGGCGGTTGGTGGTCGTCAAGCCGGTACGATGTATGAGGGAGACCGCCGATTCGATATGGTAGTGCGTTTATCCGACGCCATGCGTAAGGATCTCGAGGGATTGTCCACACTGCTAATCCCGGTACCGGCGCTGCTTAACAGCAATGCCGATCAGATCGGGTTTATTGCCCTTTCAGAAGTGGCGAGCCTCGATCTGGTGCTGGGACCTAACCAGGTCAGTCGGGAAAATGGTAAGCGTCTGGTGATCGTCAGCGCCAACGTGCGTGGGCGGGATATCGGCTCATTTGTACAGGAGGCCAGCAGCGCCATTGATAAAGAGGTGCAGATCCCGGCCGGTTATTGGACCAACTGGGGTGGGCAGTTCGAGCAGCTCCAATCCGCTGCCAAGCGACTACAGATTGTCGTCCCGGTGGCCCTGCTCATGGTGTTCGCACTCTTGTTCATGATGTTCAACAACCTCAAGGATGGCCTATTGGTGTTCACCGGTATTCCATTCGCGTTGACGGGCGGAGTCATGGCGTTGTGGTTACGTGACATTCCACTGTCGATCTCGGCGGGTGTGGGTTTTATCGCATTGTCGGGCGTAGCGGTGCTGAACGGTCTAGTGATGATTGCTTTCATCCGCAACCTTCGAGAAGAGGGACATTCGTTGAGTTCCGCAATCAATGAAGGGGCTCTTACCCGGTTGCGCCCAGTGTTGATGACAGCTCTGGTGGCCTCTCTTGGCTTTATTCCGATGGCGCTGGCCACCGGAACGGGGGCAGAGGTCCAGAGACCCCTGGCTACCGTAGTGATCGGGGGCATCCTATCCTCAACTGCGTTGACCCTGCTGATATTGCCTGCGCTTTATCAATGGGCGCACCGCCGAGACGAGGAAGAAGCCGAAGACGATAAAATAGAAGCCGTATAATTCTTTAGTTTTAAAAGCCCACTATCGAGATTCGATAGTGGGCTTTTTTATGTGAGCTACATAACGAATCTGTAATCTTGGCGCCACCGTGTTGATAGGTTCGAATTGATACCCTACTAGCGTTAACTATATGAGGTGTCAGTATGAAAATTGCTCAAATCTGCGCTCTTGCGGGTGCTTTAATCCTTTCTTCAGTTGCTTTGGCCGAAGGCGGCGGGGACAGAACCTTCGAAAAAATGATGGCCGCCAAGGACGTGGCAATGGAGAAGTACGCAGCTAAAGAAGGAAAGAGTGAGCCCGTGGTGTCAAGTGATGCTAAAGATGAGACAGGTGAAATGTAGTGGTACTGCGTATAAAAAAACCGCTTCCGGTTTCCGGTGGCGGTTTTTTACGGCTTTATTACACATTCGTAACCTAGGCGCTATGCCATCGCAATGTTCGAATTGATATCCTTGTAACAGTTAATATATGAGGTACTAGATATGAAGTGCATGAACATTGTTACTTTCGCTGGAGCTCTGACGTTATCCTCTCTCGTATTGGCGGAAGGGGGAGGAGACAAAGCCTTTGAAAAAATGATGGCGGCTAATGCTAAAGCCATGGAGCAGTATGCAATTAGCCAGGGGAAAAGCGCCCCTGTGGCGAAAGAATACGAGTACGGGATGAAGGTGGATGTTGTAAAGGTGATCAGTGTGGTGCGGCCTGCAAAAGTCTGCGCAGTGGTGCCCGCCGCAATGACCTATGAAGATTCAAAAGGGCAGCTAAATACAATTAGGTACACTGTGGCTGGAGAGTGTCGCCAACGAGGTGGCTAGCAGCTATGCTGCTGTCAGAGGGATTCATAACGCTCAATTAACCTCAACAGTTAGAGGGGTCGGGCGTTTTTTATATGCTCGTGTTTTAACCGATCGAGTAGGAGGCGGATTTACATCCGCCGTCCTCTCACACCACCGTACGTACGGATCCGTATACGGCGGTTCAA
>NZ_JBEOPV010000041.1:0-15803 GCF_040310425.1 Pseudomonas sp. 65/3-MNA-CIBAN-0223 | reverse complement strand
GGTGAGTAGGTTCTCCAGTGGTGGTCGTGCCTGAGTTCAGGCCATTTGAAAATTCGACTTTTTCAACAGAATCGGCCGATAACTGCCTGTGATCGAGGCATGTAATCGACTCATGGCTTACGGTTAAAACAGACAGAAATCGGCCAATAGACAAGGGTGGCGACAGGCAAAACTGGCCTGTATTCCCGGGCTTTAGCAATAAATGGCTCAAGCGGATGTTTCGGCGCTGCTCGCCCATCAGCGTCTTGATGATATTTTTCAGTAGCGGCTTTGGGACGCTCAGTCTGTACATCTGCGCTTGACGATTTTCCGTTTGCCGACTGTCATCCGGTTTTCAGTCGAGCGTTACGGTTCCTGACTGCCATGCTCATAGCGCATTAGCAGGCTCTTCCAGCCTGCGCACATCGCCCAAAGAATCACGCTGCATCGACTGCAGGTTTTTCTCGATGGTTTCGCAGAGGTCTTCCATCTGTATCTGGTGTTCGCTGTGGCGGAACGGGCTTTGCAAGTCGGTGCCGATGCGTTCGATGGCCAATAGCATGAAGCCCACGACGGTCGAAGCCAGTGGCGTGAACCAGCCGAGGGATTCCACCAGGCCCACCGGCACGATCAGGCAAAACAGCGAAATAAACAGCCGCGGAAAATACACGTAAGGGTAGGGCAGCGGGGTATTGGCGATCCGCTCCATGCCTCCCTGGCTGTTGGACAGGTCCACCAGGGTTGACTCAAGCCTGGCCAGGCGAATGCTGTCCAGCCGCCCGGCCTTGTACTCCCGGGCCAGCAACGCCGCTGAGCCGGTGAGGATGTCGTTGGCAAAGTTGTTGGTGGTGCCACTGCGAGCAAATTCCTCAGCGGGAATAAACGCGCGGACTTCCTCCGGACAAGCATGGCCCTGTAAATGCGCCGCCAGGCAATTCACATACGCCACGTGGCGGCGCAGCAGGGTCGACTTGACCGGATTGAACTCAGGGCCAGCGTCATCCAGCAACGTCAGCACCTGACGGGCGAAGCTGCGAGAGTTATTTATCATCGACCCCCACAACGTCCGCGCTTCCCACCAACGGTTATAGGCACTGCTGTTGCGAAAGCTGATCAGCACCACCAATGCCGAACCGAGCAATGTCAGGGGCATCAGCGGCAGGTTGATCTTGGCGTTGAGAAACAGCATGAAGTCCACGGTGACCGCGATGTCCCAGAGCAACAGCCAGAACAACGCCCAGCCCACGTAACCCATGGTCTTGATGATCAGTCGGTATTTTTTGATGACGGCAGCTTTCAAACGGAAACCTCGTGGTGAGCGGTAAGCATTAACGCCTTACCTCGGACGGTGTTTTCGGGGGAAAGGTTCGGTCTGCGACGCCGATTCATGTCGAGCCTTACCAAGGCTGGGGTGGCGTTGCTTCTTCATCAAATTGAACGCTGATTGACACGCGCCATCAGTTGCTCGGCACTTTCCTTGCGCTCCGAGTAGCGATCGACGAGAAAATCCTGGCGGTCGCGCAGCAGGAGGGTGAATTTCACCAGCTCCTCCATGACATCGACAACCCGATCATAGAACGGCGATGGTTTCATTCGCCCGGCGTCGTCGAATTCCATGTAAGCCTTCGGCACTGACGACTGATTGGGTATGGTGAACATGCGCATCCACCGTCCCAGCACACGCAGTTGATTGACCACGTTAAACGACTGGGAGCCGCCGCATACCTGCATCACTGCCAGGGTCTTGCCCTGGGTCGGACGAACTGCACCGAGCTCGAGCGGGATCCAGTCGATCTGTGCCTTGAATACCGCCGACATCGCGCCATGGCGCTCCGGCGAACACCAGACCTGACCTTCCGACCACACCACCAGATCGCGCAGTTCCTGCACCTTGGGGTGTTCGACCGGAGCATCGTCAGGCAACGGCAAGCCGGACGGGTTGAAGGTGCGCACCTCTGCGCCGAAGTGCTCAAGCAGGCGGGCGGCTTCTTCTACCAGCAGCCGGCTGAAAGAGCGTTCGCGGGTCGATCCGTACAGCAGCAGGATGCGCGGTTTGGGGGCGCCCGGGGTCGATGTTTGCAGACCTTCGAACAGGGTGGCGTCGAGGTTGGGCAGGTGTTCTGACATGAACAGTTCTCCTCAGAGAGTGCCGATGCGATCGAGCTCGTGTTTGAGTTCATCGCGGCTTAGACGGTTGAAGGGCAGTTCGAGGAAGGCCTGGCAGCGTTGTTCGATGCGCGCGAGCGTGGCACGGAAAGCGGCGTCGATCAGCGCTTCGTCACCGCTGACATCGGATGGATCTTCCAGCCCCCAGTGGGCTTTCAGCGCAGGGCCGAAGTAAACGGGGCAAGCTTCACCTGCGGCCTTGTCGCAGACGCTGATGACGATGTCCGGCGGGTTGCCTGCGAAGGCATCGTTGCCTTTACTGTACAAACCATCGGTGGAGATACCGGCCTGCTGCAAGGTAGACAGGCTGCGCGGCAACACCTGGCCCTTGGGAAAGCTGCCAGAACTCACCGCTGCGAACCCGGCGGGCGCCAGATGATTGAACATGGCTTCAGACAGAATGCTGCGGCAGCTGTTGGCCGTGCACATGAAGAGGACTTGCATGGAGTACTCCAGCCGCTATGGGCGAACATCAAAGGACGGATCGAAGGGGGTTCAGCAGCAGGCGCTTTCGCGCACAGGCCGTGCATTCATGTTCTGCAGGCGTGAGGAGTTGTCCATGAGCCAATCGGCATTAGCCTTTGCCGTCACTCGCAGGATTTCGTGAACCCACTCCGGCAGCTGCGGGTTAAGACGGTAATACACCCACTGGCCCTGACGCCGATCCAGCAGCAGGCCGTTGCTACGCAATTGTGCAAGGTGACGGCTGATTTTCGGTTGACTATCGTCGAGCGCGCACATCAGTTCGCAGACGCATAACTCGCCCTGCTCGGCAATCAGCAGGGTGGCGCGCAGGCGGGTCTCGTCAGCCAGGCTCTTGAAGATTTCAAGGGGGGTGATCATCGCAAGCGCTCTTTACATATGGATGATCGAATATACGGATAACCATATGTATTAAGCAAGTCAGAAACTCATGCGGCTTAGCCGAGTAGGCGTGGCGGCAATGCCATCTGCTTTTGTGTGCGTAATGGTTGTAAGGCCAATGGTTGCCAGGCTTGTGGCCTGGACTGTGCACGCGCGGTAGGCATGAAATGGAGTGTCTGCACTTTTCAGCTTTCAGCAGCAGTGCTTGGCTCCTGACCCGCCTCAGCTTCCATTTTCAAGCGGTCAGCCTTGCTGATGTATTTCGCCTTGGCCGGTGCCAATTTGGCGCTGGCCTTTTTCGCGTGAGCCTTCAACAACTGCTTTATTTTTTTCTGCCGGTTCATTTTTCTCTGCCCAACTTGTAAGTTCATCAATGATATCAGCTTACAAATTGAGCCAGATCCACATATGGACAAAACCGCCTGCGATCTTCCAGGGCTGCTCATCCGCCAGCCGATCCCCGCCGACGCGCGCGCGATCGCCACGCTGCACATCCGCAGCTGGCAGGCGACCTATCGGGGGCTGCTGTCGGATGGATACCTGAGTGCGCTGGACGCCAGCGTAGATCGGCGCGTGGCCTTTCTGGCCAAAGCCATCGAGGATGGTAGCCAGGCAATTCGGGTGGCAGAACTGGAGGGCAACCTGGTCGGCTGGAGCTCATTCGGGTCCAGCCGTGACGAGGATGCCGGCGCAGGCGATGGCGAACTGAAGGCCATCTACCTTGACCCACAGGCTTGGGGCCAGGGCATCGGCACGGCGCTGTGGGTTGTGTCGCGCGAGGTGCTGGGGGGTGAGGGTTTTCAGCGAGTCAGCGCCTGGGTGCTGGACGGCAACGAGCGCGCCAGTCGCTTTTACCGCAAACTCGGTTTCAAGGCAGAGGCGGCCAGCCAGCGCACGTTCGAGGAGAACGGCGAGCCACTACCGCTGACTCGCTATCACCTTCAGCTCAACGCTGGGTTGTGATTTTCCCAGATACCATCCCAAAGACCGCCAGATTGCGCTGGGAGGGCGAAAAAACAGAGGGTAAGGCCACACAAAACGTTACCCATTAGGCGCCAAAACCGCTTCCTCCCGCGCCGTCGGCGAGGTTTCCGGCATGCCCACAATGAGCAAAACCAGCGCCACCGTCGCCACGCCAGCCAGCGTCAGGAACGCGGCGCTGTAGCCCGCCTCTTGCACGACAATGCCCGCCAGTCCGTTGCTGAACGCCGCCCCCAGGCCGAAAACGGTCGTGAGCGCGCCGAGGCTGATGTTGAAGTGCCCGGTGCCTTTGGTGAGGTCTTTGACTACCACGGGAAACAGCGCGCCGAAGATCCCCGCACCGACGCCGTCGAGCAGCTGCACGGCGACCAGCCAATAGGGGTCGTTGGACACGGTGTAGAGTGCGCCGCGCAACGGCAGAATCAGGAAACCGGCAAGCAGCAGCGGCTTGCGTCCCCACACATCCGCCTTGGCACCCACCAGCCAGGCGACCGGAACCATGACCAACTGCGCCGCGACAATGCACGCCGAAGTCAGTGGTGTCGCCATCTGTAAATTGACCTGAGCCAGTTTCTGGCTAACCAGCGGCAGCATCGCGGCGTTGGCCAGATGGAACAGCGCACAACAGATGGCGAACACCAACAATGGCTTGTTGGTGAGCAGCACTGACCATCCTGATGGTTGTTTCCCGTGCGCTGCATCGTCGGGATCGAAGCCTCGTGCGAGCTCGTGGTCGATCGCCCCGGCTGAAATAAACGTGACGGCCACCACACTGCCCAGCGCCATGACTGCCATCAGGTAGAACACGGCCACCGGGCCAAACAGGTATGCAAAGCCGCCTGCCAGCAGCGCCGAGCAAGCGTTCCCCGCATGATTGAACGTCTCGTTTCGCCCGGTCCGCCGGGTGAATGCCCGGGGGCCGGTGATGCCCAGCGAAATGGCGCAGATCGCGGGGGCGAATACCGACGCGGCGACTGCACTGATCGCTTGAGTCAGGGCCACCAGGCTGAACGAAGTCACAAATGGCAGCAGCAGGCAGCTGCCCGTCACCACCAGGGCCGCAATCGCAATAATCGCCCGTTTGCTACGCGCCCGGTCGATCAACGCTCCGGCAGGAGTCTGGGCCATGAGCGCGGCGACACCCGCCAGCGTCATCACCAGGCCAATACTGGCCGGCTCCCATTGATGAACAGCCAACAGGTAAATGGCCAGATAAGGGCCGAGACCGTCGCGGACATCGGCGAGGAAGAAATTCACACTGTCCAGCGAGAGATTGTTAAGGCGATCTTGATGGCTGCCCAAGGCGATATCTTCAGTAATCGAGGTCTGGGGAAAGGACTCAACCTCCGCATCGCTAGTGACTGTTGGCGATGGAGGTAAGTTTCATCCCGCGCAGCGCGGGCGTGTGAGTCAGGAAATACTTCCACTGGAATCCGAGACGGTTCCGGCCTTGATCGCCTATCCGCCGCTCGCCGAGCCACTCGCCCGCGGGGTTGTGATCATCCAGTATCGAGCGGAGCACGCCAGGATCATGCCGGTATTTGGTAAAGCGGCTGTTGAGGTATCACCTCGTCTCGCTCACCTTAGTGCCCGGACAGGCGCCGACGCCAATCCCCGCCATGCTGGACTTGGCACTCCTCTTCAGAGTCGAACCGCACGCAGCGGTCCACTGGCACTGAATCGACACCCGCTTCGTCCAGCGCAATGGCCGTGAGTGCTCGCATGCGTGTGTCCTGCCCACAGGAAAGCGCTTGCTCCTTGCTCGCACGGGTCTCAAACACCCAGATCACCCTGAGGCTTTGTGGAAAAGCATCGTAGTCGACCGTGTGAGTCAGCCAGTCAAACCCGGTGATTTCAGCTTTCGCCATTTCGCAGGCTTCGGTCAGCGTAGCGACCAGGCGGCGTTCGATACGGGCGCTGTCGCGCTTATTGGCAGGCATGTTGACTCCTAAAAAGATAGTTGACGGATAGCGTGTGCGATCGCGGCATTCAGCGCGGCAACCGGTGGATCCGCTCGTTGATCCACTCCCGACTGTACGCCAGCACCCTGTCGGCCAGCGCCGTCGGAAAATGGATGAACCCGTGTGCGCACTCCGGCAGATGGTGCACCTCAACCTGCGCAACTTCGCCCCAACGCTCAGCGATAGCCCGGGTGTCGTCCCGAAGAGGGTCCAGTTCGCCCACGAACATCAGCGCTGGTGGAAGACCGCTAAAGTCGCCATAGAGTGGAGACAGGGGCGGCTGGCGGCGTTGTGCATCGCTCAAGCCCGGGGTGAGCCTGCGCAGCGCATCGACCATGCCCGGACCGTCGAGCAACAAGGTTTCCGGGCCCGCCGTGCGCACGCTTGGCGTTCCCGTCAGGTCGTAGACTCCGTAATAAAGCACCGCGCCGCTCACTCGCCGGAGCATTGTCGGCCAGGCCTTGAGCGCCAACAAGGTCGCCGCAGCGAGATGCGCGCCTGCGGATTCGCCGACCAAGATCACGGGCAGCCCGGCAAATTCCTCACACTCATTGCCAAGCAACCAGCGAGCGGCGCCCAGGCAATCATTCATCAGCGCTGCAATCGGTGTTGACACTGCCAGGCGGTAATCGACCGAGACGGTGGCGACATTGCACGCCTTGACCATCGCCAGGTTAAAGGCGTCATCCATCTGCGCATTGCCGATGACCCAACCGCCGCCATGGAAGTCCAGCACGAGGCCCTGAATCTCCCCCTGGGGTCGAATGATCCGCAGGGGCACAGCTACGCCATCCACGTTGATCACGCGTTTTTCGGCGGTGAGCCCATGCCTGGCCAATTGCTTGTCGCCGCCGAGCTGGCTCATGCGCAACAGTGCTTGAATCACTCGCGGCGTGAGGCGATTGCGTATTTTGAAGCGTGGCATCCAGGCGAGCTTCTTGTTGAACTGGCGCATCTGCGCCACTTCAGAGGGGGCAAATTTGGCAAATGGCATGGTTCACTCCGCACGATTTGTTGGAGTAGACCCTGAACCGGGCCGCAGGTGCCGAGTCTTTTGCGACTGCCCTGAATGAGGCCGTGAGACAGCAGTGAGCAACCACACCGCCAACGCCGTCGCGCTGATCAAGGCGCCCAACAGGCTAACCGCCGGCCAGCCCCATAGGGCATAAACCTGGGTAGCCGCCGCAGCGCCCAGTGCGCTGCCAACCGAGTAAAAGCACATGTAAGCGCCGACCATGCGGCTCTGGGCGTCGGGTCGTGCGGCGAAAATGAGGCTCTGATTAGTGACGTGTACGGCTTGCACGGCGAAATCCAAAAGGATCACACCGCAAACCAGCGCCACCAGGGACGTCTGGGCAAAGCTGATAGGCAGCCAGGACAGTGTCAGCAGCCCCAGGGAAATGCCGGTCACCCGTTGTCCCAGGCCTCGATCCGCCCAACGGCCAGCCCTCCTGGCAGCCAGTGCGCCGGCAACCCCGGCCAGGCCAAACAGGCCGATAGCCGTGTGCGAAAGCGCGAGTGGCGGGGCGCTCAGGGGCAACACCATGGAGGTCCACAGCGCTGAAAAAGCCGCGAAAATCAGCAAGGCGAGCAAGCCCCTGGCGCGAAGGGTGGGCTCGGTGACAAACAATTTGAACAGCGAACCGATAAGCCCCAGGTAGGACTCACGATGCGCCGGCGACGCGGTGACCGGCACCACTTTCCACAGCACCAGCGCGATGCTCAGCATCAATCCTGAAGACATGAAGTAGACCGCGCGCCATCCCGCGATGTCGGCAATCAGGCCCGAGGTGAAGCGCGCCAGCAGGATGCCCAGCACAATGCCGCTGGTGACCGTGCCCACGGCCTGCCCGCGTTGTGACGGTGTGGCGAGCACGGCGGCGTAGGCCACGAGTATTTGCACCACCACTGCCAGCAGACCTACCGCGACCATCGCACTCAACAGTGCCAGCCATTGCTGTGCGGCGCCGACTGCCGCCAGAGCAAGTGCCGACAACAGCACCTGAGTCAGTATCAGCCGCTTGCGGTTGACCAGGTCCCCCAGAGGCACGATAAACAGCAGCCCCAGGGCATACCCCACCTGAGTTGCGGTGACCACGATGCCGATCATCGATGAAGCAACACCCAGGCTCTGTGCCATCGAATCGAGCAACGGTTGCGCGAAGTAGACGTTGGCCACTGCAAGGGCGCAGGTGACGGAGAACAGCAAGGTGAGCGATGGAGAAAGACCTTGAGACTGGCATGGCCTTCCCTTGGCCGAGGATAGAGTGACTGATTCGGCATCGACTGGCATGTGCGCCTCCGTGGCGTTAAGCTGGTTGCAATTAAAAACTGGTTTTAATTGTTACGTTATCGGGTTTTAAATTGCAACCACATTGCACAGAGGCAGGACGATGTTCGATGACAATTCACCAACAGGCAACGAGTGCCCGGTCGCAAGGACACTGGAAGCCATCGGCGATCGCTGGTCGCTGATGATCATCCGCGATGCCTTCGACGATATTCGCCGGTTCAGCGAGTTTCAGAAGAGCCTGGGCGTGGCGAAGAATATCCTCGCGTCGCGCTTGAAGACGCTGGTTCAGGTCGGGGTATTCGAGGTGTGCCCGGCATCGGATGGCAGCGCGTACAAGGAGTACGTGTTGACTGACAAAGGCCGGGAGATTTTTCCGCTGGTGGTCAGCATGAGGCAGTGGGGCGAGCGGTTCTTGTTCGAGGCGGGGGAGACGCGGTCCGTGTTGCTGGACAAGGCATCCGGGGAGCCCTTGATGCCGATCGAGGTTCGCTCGGCAAGTGGGCAGAGGCTTGGGCCTTCGGATTGCCGCCGGGTGAGAGTCGTCGCAGCGGACTCGTAGGCGCCGGCTTGCTGGCGATAGCTTTAGATCTGATATCCCGCCGACATCGGCGGGATTCCCTCAGGCAATCAGCCGCTCAACCCAGATCTTCAGCCTGATGCCGTTCGGCAACCTGGCTCGCCTCATCGCCCCAGGTCCGGTTGACCCGCTGGCCACGGATGACCGCAGGCCGGTTGGCGATTTCCTCTGCCCAGCGCTGCAGATGGGTGTACTGGTCGGCCGACAGAAACTCGGCGGCCGAGTACACGTTGTTTCGCACCAGTTGGCCATACCAGGGCCACACCGCGATATCCGCGATGGAGTAGCGGTCGCCAGCAAGGTACGGGCTTTCGGCCAGGCGGCGATCCAGCACATCCAGCTGACGCTTGGCTTCCATGGTAAAGCGATTGATCGGGTACTCGAGCTTCTCCGGCGCATACGCATAAAAGTGTCCGAAGCCGCCGCCCAGGTAGGGCGCTGCGCCCATCTGCCAGAACAGCCAGTTCAGGGTCTCGGTACGTCCGGCCAAATCGGTCGGCAGAAACTCGCCGAACTTCTCGGCCAGGTACAGCAGGATCGCGCCGGACTCGAATACACGAACCGGCGGCTGCACACTGCGATCCAGCAGCGCGGGAATCTTCGAGTTTGGATTGATCTCGACAAAGCCACTGGAGAACTGGTCACCCTCACCGATACGGATCAACCAGGCATCGTACTCAGCGTCGCTGTGTCCCAGCGCCAGCAACTCCTCGAGCAGGATCGTGACTTTCACGCCATTGGGCGTCGCCAGCGAATAGAGCTGCAACGGATGCTTGCCCACCGGCAAGGTTTTTTCGTGAGTCGGGCCGGCGATGGGGCGGTTGATGCTGGCGAACTGTCCGCCGGACGGGGCGTTGTTCACCCAGACCTGCGGCGGGACGTAGGGAGCTTTACTCATCGGATAAACCTCATGATTTGTCGATAACTGAGAGGAGTGCGCCGGTCGTGGCTGCGAGGCGGTCATTTTACCAAAGGCATCGACCGCTTAACGTCGATCAGCCGTGAGATTACAGGTATCCGCCGGGAGCGAACACTGTGGATGTTGAGGGCAAAGAGGCGCTGAAATTCACCGTTGGATGCACTTTTATAAAGCGGGTTGCAGGGTGGCGCGCACCAGTTGGAAGCGAAAAACGAGTGCTCCTGTTTGTTCGCTGGCTGTGCGGCAGATGCCCTCGTCATTTAGCAAATGCCGCATCGCTCAAGCCCCCTGGGCCTGCAGCAGGCCTCTTCGCACGTCTACTCGGCAGCTCAACGAGCCTTGCTCCAGATGAAATTGCGGCACTCAAGGAATGTCTGGCACAAAGGCTGCAAGTCCCCCATTAGCTCTCCCGGGAACCATCCGGGTAGGCTGCCCCCTCGATCAACGACGATCGATCGGCCTGACAGGTCATGGGCAACAGCGGAGGATCAGGCGAAGTCGCCCGGTTGATTCCGCATAAGAACAGGCAAAGACGCCTGGAACCGTAAGGTTTCAGGCGTTTTTTTTTGCTTTTTTAAACCGTGATGAGCTTTGTCGGGTGCTTGATATGAATGCCAATGTTGCCGCGTTGAACAAGTTGAAAACACTGATCGTGGTCGGTAATGGCATGGTCGGACATCATTGTGTCGAGCAACTGATCGAACGCGGTGCCCTAGAGCACTATCGGCTGCATGTGTTCAGCGAGGAGCCGATGCGTGCCTACGATCGTGTGCACCTCTCCGAATACTTCACCGGCCGCGATGCCGAGTCCCTGGCGCTGTCCGATGCTTCGCTGTACCAAACGCCAGGTGTCACGCTGCACCTCGGGGTGCCGGTATTTGAAATCGACCGCGCCCGTCGTGAGGTGGTCACCGCGCAAGGTTGCATCGCCTACGACAAGTTGGTGTTGGCCACCGGGTCTTACCCGTTTGTGCCGCCTATCGAGGGCGCTGAAGGCGACTCGCGTCTTGTGTATCGCACCCTTGAAGACCTCGACGCCATCCGGGCTGCTGCCGTCAACGCCCGCCGGGGCGTGGTGGTGGGTGGGGGCCTGCTGGGGCTTGAAGCCGCCAACGCGCTGAAGAGCCTGGGCCTTGAAGCTCACGTGGTGGAATTTGCCCCGCGTTTGATGCCGGTGCAACTGGACGACCTGGGTGGCCTGGCGCTCAAGACGCAAATCGAACGGCTGGGGGTTGGCGTGCACTTGTCCCGTGCCACTCAATCGATCAGCGCCGGCGAGGACTACCGTTATCGGATGAATTTTGCCAATGACGAATTCCTCGAGACCGACCTGATCGTGTTCTCCGCCGGTATCCGCGCCCAGGACGCATTGGCCCGCCAGTCCGGCCTGGAGATTGGCCCACGTGGGGGCGTGGTGATCAACGACGAGTGCCTGAGCATCGACCCGAACATCTACGCGATCGGCGAGTGCGCGTCCTGGAACGGCAGCCTGTTCGGCCTGGTTGCGCCGGGTTACCAAATGGCCCGTAGCGTTGCCGCCCTGTTGTGCGAGCAGGCCGCCGAGCCGTTCATGGGGGCTGACATGTCGACCAAGCTGAAACTGCTCGGCGTGGACGTTGGTTCTATCGGCGACGCCCATGCCCACACGCCGGGTTCGCGCAGCTATCAGTTCATCGACGAGGCGACGGCCAGCTACCGGCGCCTGGTGGTGGACGCGACCGGCAAGCACGTGTTGGGTGCCGTGCTGGTGGGCGACAACAGCTACTACGACACCCTGCTGCAATACATGCAGAACAGCATCGTGCTGCCGAAGGAACCTGCCAGCCTGATCTTGCCGTCGTCTGCAGGCGCTCCGGTGCTCGGCCCCGGCGCGTTGCCTGCGGCTGCCACTGTTTGCTCGTGCCACAACGTCACCAAGGGCTCCATCTGCTCGGCGATCGAAGGCGGCTGCACCGACCTCGGGCTGCTGAAATCGCAGACCAAGGCGGGCACGGGTTGCGGTGGCTGTGCAGGTTTGCTCAAGCAGGTATTCGAGCACGAGTTGATCGCCCGTGGCGTCAGCGTCGACACCAGCCTGTGCGAACACTTCGCCTACACCCGCCAGGAACTGTATGCCCTGGTGCGGGTGGAATGCGTGACTACTTTTGAAGAGCTGCTGGCCAAACATGGCCGTGGGCACACGGGGTGCGGTATCTGCAAACCGGCCGTGGGATCGATCCTCGCGTCGTGCTGGAACCAGCCGATCATGGACGCCTCCCTGGTGCCGTTGCAGGACACCAATGACACGTTCATGGCCAACATGCAGAAGAACGGTACCTACTCGGTGGTGCCGCGCATTCCGGGCGGCGAAATCACCGCCGACAAACTGATCGCGATCGGCGTGGTGGCGAAGAAATACGATCTCTACACCAAGATCACTGGCGGTCAGCGCATCGACCTGTTCGGCGCACAGTTGCACGAATTGCCGGACATCTGGGCCGAGTTGATCGAGGCCGGTTTTGAAACCGGGCATGCCTACGGCAAATCGACGCGCACCGTGAAGTCGTGCGTAGGCAGCACCTGGTGCCGTTATGGCGTGCAGGACAGCGTGAAAATGGCCCTGGCGATCGAGGACCGCTACAAGGGCCTGCGTTCGCCGCACAAGCTCAAGTTCGCTGTGTCCGGATGCACCCGGGAGTGTGCCGAGGCGCAAAGCAAAGACGTGGGCGTGATCGCTACCGAGAACGGCTGGAACCTGTTCATCGCCGGTAACGGCGGTATGCGGCCGCGCCACGCTGAACTCTTCGCCACGGACCTGGACGATGAAACCCTGATCCGCTACATCGACCGCTTCCTGATGTTTTACATCCGCACCGCCGACAAATTGCAGCGCACCTCGGTCTGGCGCGAAAGCCTGGAGGGCGGGCTGGATTACCTCAAGGATGTGATCATCCACGACAGCCTGGGCCTGGGCGCCGAACTCGAATCGCAGATGCAGCTGGTGGTCGATCGCTACGAGTGTGAGTGGGCCAACGCCCTCAAGGACCCGGAAAAGCTCAAGCGCTTCCGCACCTTCGTCAACGACAAGCGCCCGGATCCGGATATCCATTTCGTCCAGGAGCGCGGTCAGCGCCGTCCGATCATCGTCACCGAACTCAACCTCATTCCTGTCATCGAGGAGATTGCCTGATGAGCCAGTCCAACACTCAGCGAAACCTTGCAGCCTGGAAAGCGGTTTGCAGTGAACAAGACCTGGTCAGCAACTCCGGGGTCGTCGTCTGGTTCGAGGGCGCGCAAGTGGCGTTGTTCTACCTGCCTGAGGCCCAGGGCCGGTCGCTTTACGCGATCGACAATCACGACCCGCAATCCGGGGCGAATGTGATCGGTCGCGGTTTGATCGGCAACATCAAGGGGGACATGGTGGTTGCGTCGCCTATCTACAAGCAGCATTTTCGCCTGGAAGATGGCCACTGCCTGGAGTCGGCGCAGCAGCGGTTGCGGGTTTGGCCTGTGCGCTTGAACAGTGGCATGGTTGAACTGGGTGTGGACTGACTGACGCCGGGGCCGGGCCCCGGACCTTTGACTTCATTCGCAAAACGGTTAATATATGATTCATATATATTTCGTATGGTTGAAGTCATGGGTATTGTGAAGATCTCCGAAGGCATGCACGAAAACCTGCGCGTCGCCAGCGACGCGCTGAGTCGCTCGATCAACGCGCAGGCCGAGCACTGGATGCGCATTGGCATGCTCGCCGAGCTGCACCCGAACCTGGACCACAGCGACATCTGCCGCTTGCTGGTGCGTGCCGAACTGGCGGGAGGCCTGGACCTGAATCAACTGTGTGATCTGGCGCAAAACGCCCAAGGCCTGCAGCTTGCAGCAGGCAGCGGAGCCGGCAAATGAAGGCCATCGTTCCGATCAACACGGCGGCGCAAATAGCCCAGTCGCGCACAGCTGCACAACTGGCGGCCGAAGTGCTGGCCATGATTACCCCCCATGTGAAAGCGGGGGTCTCCACCAACGAACTTGATCGACTCTGCCACGACCACATCGTCAACGTGCAGAAAGCCATAGCTGGTAATATCGGCTATCACGGCTTTCCGAAAACCGTGTGCACTTCCGTCAACCAAGTGGTCTGCCATGGCATTCCAACGGATGAGCCTTTGAAAGACGGCGACATCCTCAATATCGACATCGCCGTGATCAAGGACGGCTGGTACGGCGACACCAGCCGCATGTACTTTGTCGGCGAGCCGGCCCCCGAGGCGCGACGCCTGGTCAAGACCACCTATGACGCCATGTGCGCCGGCATTCGGGCTGTACGGCCGGGTGCGACCCTGGGCGACATTGGTTATGCCATTCAAACCGTCGCCGAGCGCGAAGGCTTCAGTGTGGTGCGCGAATACTGCGGGCACGGCATCGGCAAGGTCTATCACGATGAGCCGCAGATCCTGCATTACGGCTATCCGGGGCAGGGCCTGAAGTTGAAAGCCGGGATGATTTTCACCATTGAGCCGATGCTCAATGCCGGTAAGCGGCACGTGAAGACCCTGGCGGATGGCTGGACCGTTGTGACCAAGGATGAGTCCCTTTCGGCACAGTGGGAGCACATGGTGGCGGTGACTGACGATGGCTTTGAAGTGTTGTCGGTTTGGCCGGACAGCAGTGATGTTTATCCTGCGATTGTTTAGTGGCCCAGTTGGGCCATCAGGGTGACCGGTTCAACCACGCGTGATTCAGGTCGGCAAGCCGACCTGAATCGCCGCCACTCAGAAATACTTCAGCCAGCCAATATCCCGACGCCGCGCCTTTAATGCCGCAAACCAGCGCACTGGCAAATATAGCGATGCGGCCAGTATTAGCGCCGTCAACCACACCGCCCAAATGCTGTCGAAACCGAAGTAGTTGCCCTGGTTCAAGCCAAACACCGCAACGCTGATCAGGTACAGCACCTTGAGCACATAAAGGTGCAGCAAGTAGAAGAACATCGGCGCGGCACCAAACACCGCCAGGGTACTGATCCACTTGCGTTGCTGGGCCCGCTCGAAGCCCAGTAGCAACAGCAGGCCCGCCCCGATTGTCAGGGCAAGGAATAGCAGGGAAGGCGGGTACTTGGTGATGTTGAAGAAGCTCGTCAACGTTTGAGTGGTGCCTTCATAGGCGAGCCATTGCGCTTCGCCGTATCCATTGACAAGGCGCAATGCAAAGAACCCCAGCAACACCCCTGAACCTGCCACCAGCAGTTTGCGTTGGCGTGAGTTGACGCTTGCTGAGCCGCCAAACCAGGGGCCGATGCAGTACCCGAGAGCGATCACACCTATCCAAGGCAGGACCGGATAGGACGTGCGCAACCTCAGCTGCTCGGATACCTCGATCCAGCCGCGATCATGCAGGATCGCCCAAGGTACGTGCAGGCTTGAGCCGACCGGGAAGTGCAGGCCGTCGAGCAGGTTGTGCCCGGCGACGATGATCGCGGCCACAACGAACAGGACGGGCCTAGGCAGCCACACCAGGATGGCAAGCGCAATCATGCTGACGCCGATGGCCCAGATCACTTGCATGTAGATCACGCTAGGTGGGAGCTGGAAGGTCCAGGCGAAATTCACCAGGGTGAATTCCAGCACCACCAGGAACAGGCCGCGCTTGAACAGGAAGGTGCAGACGTCGCTTTTGCCCTGATGCTTTTCGCCGTAGAGGTAGGCGGACAAACCGGTTAACAGGACAAATACCGGGGCACACAGGTGGGCGAGGGTGCGGCTGAAGAACAGGGCCGGTTCAGTGGTGTCGATGCCCATGGGGTCGGCTACCTGGCGGTGCAGGAAAAACGTTTCGCGCACGTGGTCGAGCAGCATGAACAGGATGACTAATCCCCTGAGGGCATCGATGGATAGCAGGCGCTGGTTCAGGCGTGTGGCGGGAGGGATGTGGACAGGGATTGTCATGAGGAAATCGCAGGCAGTGATTGGTAGGTAATGTTATCCTATAACGTTTTTATTGAGTTGTGCCATTGGTTTGTAGGAGCGAGCTTGCTCGCGAAAAACCTGAGGACGCTGCGGGGCGCCTGATGCCCCGCGTTATCGT
>NZ_JBEOPV010000040.1:0-21338 GCF_040310425.1 Pseudomonas sp. 65/3-MNA-CIBAN-0223 | reverse complement strand
GCGTGATCTCCCTCCGACCAATGCTGAGATTTTGCCGGAGGTCAGCCAGAGGAGCTACTTTTTCAACAGAATCGGCCGATTGCTGCCCGTCGGGACGGGCAGCAATCGACGGGTTATCGGTTGAATCGCTCGACCAATGAATACTGAATTTTAGCGGTCTGGGTCAGTTCCTTGCTCAGCTCTGCCGAATGCCTGGCCTGTTCAGACGTCTGGTCTGCCAGATTGGCAATGGTCGTGATGTTGCGACTGATTTCCTCGGCTACGGCGGTCTGCTCTTCGGTCGCTGCGGCAATCTGGGTAGTCATGTCCGTGATGTTTGCCACCGCTTCACTGATCCCGACTAATGCTTTATCTGCTTCAAGCACCCACGCCACGCCTTCTTCGGCCTGGCGATGACCGCTTTCCATGGTTTTCACCGCATTGTTGGACGAGACCTGCAGCTTGGAAATCAGCCCATGGATTTGCGTCGTGGACTCCGTCGTGCGCTGCGCCAACTGGCGCACTTCATCGGCGACTACCGCAAAGCCTCGACCCATGTCGCCCGCTCGCGCAGCTTCGATGGCGGCGTTCAGCGCCAGCAGGTTGGTCTGGTCGGCAATGCCCTTGATCACATCGACTACCGTGCCGATTTCGTTGCTGTCCCTGGCCAGTTGCGCGACGGTCACCCCGGTTTCACCCACCACCACCGAAAGGCGCTGAATGGCTTCCCGGGTGTCCCGGGCCACTTCGCGTCCACGCCCGGTCAACACATTGGCTTCCTGGGTAGCGTCGGCGGTGCGTTGGACGTGGCTGGCGACTTCCTGTGTGGTGGCGGCCATTTGATTGACTGCGGCCGACACCTGCTCGGTCTCGACCCGTTGTCGGTCAAGCCCACGGGAACTTTCGGTGGCGAGGCCATCGGATCTGCCGGCCAGCCCGGTCAGTTGTTCAGCCGTATCCTGCAACCGGGTGAGGCACGTCTTGAGCCGGGAGGCCTGGCTGACAAACGCCGTTTCAAGGCTTGCCTGGGGGCCACGTTCGTCGCTGTACATTTTTGCCAGCAACGCGTCGCAGGTTGAGGCTTCAGCCATTTTCAGCAGACGCAGCGCGCCGCGGTTCTGTCGACTCGAGACCCAGAGCCCGAGCGGCACCGATACCCCGACAGCCAGAATGATCGCCTCCGACATACCGAGGAACACGCCGCCCAATGCACCCACCAGGCCCATGGTCAAAACCGGCAGCCAGGCGAGCAGGGCGGGTTGCCATTGATCACTGACCGGGACGGCCGACTTGCCCTGGCTGAGGCGTTTATAGAGGGCTTCGGCACGATGGATCTGCTCGGCCGTCGGCTTGACCCTTACCGACTCATAGCCCACAACCTCTTGCCCCTCGAAAATCGGCGTGACGTAGGCGTTGACCCAGTAGTGGTCGCCATTTTTCGAGCGATTCTTGACGATGCCCATCCACGGCTTGCCAAGCTTGAGCGCACTCCACATATGAGCAAAGACGGCGGAAGGCACGTCGGGGTGGCGAACGATGTTTTGAGGCGCGCCGATCAGGTCGGATTTGTTAAAACCGCTGACCTCGACGAAGGCGTCATTGCAGTACGTGATGACGCCCCGTGCGTCCGTTGCCGAGATGAGTTTTTGTTGAGGCCCAAGGGCAACCTCGCGCTGCGTAACCGGTTGGTTGTTTCTCATCTGTATTGCTCCTATGCCCTAAGTCATGGACATCGGCTGCAATATGAGAAAGGTTAATGAGTAACTCTAAAAGGGCAGGTCATGCGTCCGAAAAGAACGGGTGGACGCTTAAACGCTACGTCTGACCTGAAACCGGCGTACGGCCAAGCGTTTCCTTTTGGCCGATAGGGCAGGGCTGCATCCGACCCGAAGCAGTGGCTCATTTTAGAAGCCTCGGTGGGCAGGCCGATAAAAGTAGGGCCGATGGTTGCCTGTCGCGAAGTGCAGAGTGGCTAAGAATCATCTGCAATGACTTGGATACATTTAGCGCCTGCTGAATAATTTGTTACAAAACTATTCGTGCCTTTTTTATATGCACTTGCAGCGCTGTTCTATACCCACTTCAAGCGCATGGACGTGTTGGCTCTTCATGGCAACAGTCGTATTGGTTGGAACCCATTAGCTGCTCGCCCATCGCGCATTCACTCACCAAACACGTTAGAACAACGCCCCTAACTCCACCGGGAGGTTTCATGAGTGCATGGCAGCAGCTACGAGTGCGAGTCAAACGAAAAGGCCTGCGTCGCACCGTCAATACTCTGTGGAAGCGCTATGTGTTTTTCCACTGGGAGCTACTGTGGATGGAGCGTGACCTGGTCACGTCGGTTCCGGCTCAAAAGCTCAGGCCATACTCAGGATTACGCTTGGTCGACATCGATACACAGAACGCGGATGCGTTCGCCAGGCACTTTGGCGACCGAGTGGAAGTCATGCGCGAACTGGCCGCCGAAGGGCATACCGGACATATGTACCTGGACGACAAGGGTGATGCGGTAGCTTTCATTTGGGGCAGCAAACGCAACTACCATGATCGCCACTATTACGGTTGCTGGTTCCCGGTCAAGGACGGCGAGTTCTTCGCGTTCGGGGGCGAGATGACGCGACGTTACTTTGGTACGGCACTTTCAGTCGATGGCCAAATCTGCCTGTGGCAGGCGATGCAAGCCCAAGGCTGTAACAAAGTGGTGGACGTCTGTGAGGCGCACAACATTCCAGCCCTTAAAGCGCACATTCGCATGGGGTATCGCGAGCAGGGGCGGATCATGCATGTCTACGGTTTGTTCGGGCGCTGGCGTTTATTCCGCGAATCCCACTACAGCGGCTCGCGACTCGATAGCCTGTGCAAACCTCGGCGTTCCACGGTGGCCGCGCCAGCGTGAGGTGCAAACGCTCCCCTCACGCAAAACGCTCATGTCCTTCCCTGACCTTAGCCGGCGAACAGCTATTTAGAAGCTGTACCGGGCAGTCAGTTTCACATTACGTGGGTCGCCGTAGATGTCATAGGGGCTATAGGCACCATTGGCCACGCTGCTGTAGTAGGTACGGTCGAACAGGTTGCCTCCTCAAATCAAAGCCACTTCTGCTTCCCGGGAAATCGAGCCGTGAAGTTCGTCCCTGACTCAGGCGTCGAAGTGACTTTCAAACTTCCGCCGTGCGCGGTCGCGATCTGCGATGCGATGTACAAACCCAATCCGAGGCCCTCGCCACGTTGACCTGATTCCGATCGCGTGAAGGGTTCGAACAATAGCGGCACCAGGTTGGCAGGGATGGGTTCGCCCTGATTGGTCACGGATATGACGACGTCATCGTCGTCGGCATAGGCTTGTACGCTGATGGGGGCAGTCGTAGAGCCATGGGTGACTGCGTTGCCCAACAGGTTGGAAAGCAATTGACTGATGCGCAGCGGATCGCAATACACCCCCGCAGGTATGGCTATCGAACTGCTCAAGCGTGCGGCGGGGTTGGATGATTGAATTTCATCAACGGTCAGGCGCAGCGTGCGTTCCAGGTCATCTACCACCTGTCGTTTGCTCGGTATCCCGCCGCCCATTCGGCCCCGGGCAAAATCCAGCACGTTTTCGATCAGGGTTCCCATGCGTACGGAGCTTTGGCGGATGGCTGCAACCAGACCCAGCGAACGTTTGTCGGCCGATTGAGTTTGCAGCAGTTCAGCACTCATGCGAATGGCGCTCAGCGGCGTACGCAAATCGTGTCCGAGCACGGCAATGAACTGCTCTCGCAGCCGGGCACTTTCATTGGCATCCACCAGCGAGGCTTGCGCAGCTAGCAGGTCGCGCTGGGTATCGAGGTTCATGGCGATCAATTGAGCGAACAGCGTAAGCGTTTTCTCGATAGCAGGATCGTCCAGCTTCGCAGTAACGGAGTCGATGGCACACAAGGTGCCAAAAAAGTCGCCATTGGCTTTGATGATGGGGATGGAAATGTAGCTTTCCAGGCCGTAGATCCTGGGCGTGTGATGCAGCGAAAAAACCGAGTGTTGGCTCGCGTGGCCGAAAATGACCAGCTTTCTGTGCTGGCGTATTTCGTGGCAGATAGTCGATTCCAGTACCAGCTCTCCACCGGGCTGGAGCCCGAAGTTGATGGAGTCATCCACCGCGCAGGCAATCCACTTCTGCTCGGTCACTCTCGCCACCGCAGCAAATCGCATCCCGGTGATGTGTTTGACCATACTCAAGATGACCGGAACGGCGTCTATGCTGCGTATGGCCTCTACATCCGAGGAAAACTCTGGGCTGGTCATGATTTGGCGATTCGTATGGGGATGAGCAGAGACTATCTCTAATTGTGCCGCCGGGCCAATCCGAGGCGTTCTGCCGCGCAAGGTGACGGCCGCGAAGTTCTGTATTTTACTAGTCGTAGCAAGCGCAGTGCATGGCTGGCAGTCATCTTTACCAGCGGGTATCGGGCCAGTCAGCGCAAGCGTCAGTTGGCCCGAACAGTCCTCATAATTTGCGAGCTTCAAAAAGCAGGATCACCTGCAGCAAACGCCGCTCCCTCAATGTGATAGACCTGCGGTTCTGCCGATAAGTATGGCTGCAGGCCCGTCATGAACACCCGATGGTCTTCACTCGCTTCAAAGCCCGGGACGTGGTCCTCGAGTGATTGCCAGCGGACGATCAGGTTGAATTGCTGCGGTGTTTCGATCCCTTGGGCCAGCATGTGCCCGCCGTAACCCTTTGCGCGGCAGAGCAAAGGAGCAACCTGTGCAAATGCATGCCGAAAGCTTTCAATCTGGTCTTTGTGAACGGGCAGCAGAGCGATTTCATAAATCATGGGATTCCCCTGGAGTGAGTTCAGCGCTGGTGAGAAGCGACGGCACGACGGCAATCGCGATTTTCCCTTGAATACCATTGTTGGGGCTTTCCAGCCGCGCATGGGCGAGGGCAAGGTCGGCAAGTGAAAAGACGGCGCCAACGTGCGGGCGCAGCTGACCGCGCTCAATCAATGCGCTCAACTCATCCAGCTTGCCGCGGTTTTGCCGGGTGAAAACGAAGTGATAACTCGCGTTCTTGCCCCAGGCCTGAACGAGATTCTGTGGCTGGGCAATGTCCACGATGGAGACAACCCGGCCGAGTTGGGCGAGGGCGTCCGCGCTGCGCGCTAATGTGTTGCCGCCGATGGTGTCAAATACCACGTCGACTCCGCGGCCCTCCGTTTCCCGATTGATGGCGTCGACGTAATCCTCCTTTTCGTAGTCGATCATCACATCGGCACCCATGCTTCGAGCGAACTCAAAGTTTGCCTCGCGCACGGTCGTGAAGACCCGCGCGCCAATGGCTTTTGCCAACTGGATCGCTACATGACCGACGCCTCCCGCGCCACCGTGGATCAGAATGCTCTCGCCCACTTTGAGCGCCGCTCGCACGGTCAGTGCTTCCCACGCCGTTCCGCCGACCAGGCTCAGGCTTGCGGCCTCTAGATGGCTCAGGGAAGCAGGCTTCTTCCCGACAATGCTTTGGTCCGCAACGTGGTACTCGGCGTAACTGCCCGAACCGTCAAATATTTGCGGGGTGTACCAGACTTCATCGCCGGGAGCGAAAGCCGTGACGCCCGGCCCGACTTCCTCGACAACGCCAGATACGTCGTGCCCGCTAATCGCCGGAAGTGGCACCAGGTCGGGATAATCGCCGCGGCGAACCTGGTAATCCAATGGATTGATGGAAGTAGCGTGTACCCGTACCAGGACTTGTCCCGTGCCCGGCACTGGCTTGGTCACGTCACAAAGTTCGAACGATTCCGGGCCACCGAAGGATTTGATTATCATCGCTTTCATTTTGAAACCTCACTTCTTGAAAAAGGGATATCGGGAAATATCGATGTGTATCGGCATAGAAAATCACTGCGTGTGTTCCGAGCCCCTCACAGTGTATTATTTCGATTAAAAGGGATATCGGGAAATATCGATATCATGCGGTAAAAAATTACAGCTCTGTACCTATGATCTCGGCGAGTGCACGGATGGTTGCTTCGTTTCGCTTGTAGTAGGTCCACTGACCAATGCGCCTGACTTCGACCAGCCCGGCTCGTTGCAGCGTTGCAAGATAGTCAGACACCGTCGACTGAGACAGTCCGACGCCTTCTTGAATACTGCTGACGCAAACGCCAACGGTGAGCACATCTCCCTCGTCCTGCGCAGGGAAGCTGTTCACCGGGTCCTTCAATCCTTTGAGGATTTCAAGCCGGGTGCGGTTTGACAGTGCTTTGAAAATTTCAAGTAAGTCCATCGCTTCAGGATATCGAAATTTACCGATATGTCAATGCGTGGACTAAGTCGCTGCAGTTGCTGCTGCGGCTATGGATGCTACACAGGCGTCCAATCGCTGGTCATGGCAGGGTACCGTTGCGCGTCGAGCGCCGTACCTGTCGAGCATGTTGATCATCGGTGTGGGTTTGTACGTGGGTTTTCATGGTTGGGTTGGTTTAAGCGTGCAGTTTTGAATTATTCATTTCTGCAGGAAGTCTTAAGCGACGCCTGTTGGTCGATTATCTCCTGCTCCCTCACTGTGCTCATCCCAAGCAATGGCAGTCCCAGCAGGGTCAACCCGACGCCCACCAGCGCACTCACGGTCAGCGGATCGCCGAACTGCAGCCATGCCCACAGCAGGGTCACCGGGGGCGTCAGAAACAGCGCACTGCTGATGCGTTGGATGCTGAAACGCTGCAGGCACAGCCAATAAAATCCATAACCGCCCAGAGTCGAGAAGACCACCAGCCACACCACGCCCCCGGCAAACCCGGCGCTGGTTGGCGGCCATATTTCCCCTTCGAGGCACGCCAGCACGGCAAACACCGGGATCACGGCGCATACCTGAATGAACAGCGCGGTGGAGGCGGGCATCGATGCGCCGGGTGAGGCTTTCTGGTACAGCGTGGCCGCCGCCAGGGAGAGGACTGCCAGCAGTGGCAGGCTGTAGACCCAGAGGTCTGCGGCGTCCCATTCCACGTTGGCGCCGCTGGCTATCAGCATGCCGGTCAGACACAGCCCGAGGCCGACCCACTGCCAGCCACGGGTGCGTTGCCCGGGCACGTTGACTGCCAGCACCACAATGGTCAGTGGCAGCAAATTGGCCAGGAGTGAGGCGGTGCCCGGCGCGACACCCAGTTGAATCGATGCGGCGATGGGGCCTATGTAGCCACCAATCGCAAACAACCCCAGCAGGGCTTGATGGGCCACATCACGGCCGTGCAATGTCCGCAAACCCGCCCTGGCAAAAGGCAGTAGCACGGCCGCCGCCAGGATAAAACGCCATAAAGAGGCGAGGTAGACGCTTCCCTGGTCGGCGACATAGCGGTAACCGATGAAACCAGAGCTCCAGCTGACGACCATGGCCGACAGCAGCACGGTGCTGATCACAATAGGTGAGCGTATGACGTTCATCGAATGGCACCTGACAGGGGGCTGAGTTCGATGGTATGAATGATTGGCTGATGCAATCAAACGATACGATCAGCACCACTGATGCAGGATTACTGAACCATGGCCGAAGCGCTTGATATCGAACTGCTGCGAACGTTTCACGCCGTCTTGCGCTTTGGGCAATTCCTGGCGGCGGCCAGCTTTTTGAACAAAAGCCCATCGGCGGTCAGCCTGCACGTTCGCCGCCTGGAAACCGTGGCCGGGGGACGTTTGCTGGAGCGCGATAACCAGACAGTCAGCCTGACTCCGCTGGGCCGTCGCTTTGCGCTGCAAAGCGCCGAACTGCTGCGGCTGCACGACGGGTTGCTAGCCAGCTTTATCGCGCCGGTCGCCAGTGGGCGAGTCAGGCTGGGCATTTCTGAGGAGTACGCCGGCGCGGTACTGGCTTGTACGCTGCCGCACCTGACGGCGGATTTTCCCTGCGTCGAGCTGGAGGTTGAAACGGGTTCCAGTGGCCGCTTGAACACGCGCCTGCAGCGTGGGCAACTGGACATGGCGCTGTTAGTGGCCCCGGCTGATGTTGCTGTGCCGCAGGCGCGCTGCATCAAGACCTTCGGCATCACCCAACCTGTGTGGGTAGCCGCACACGGCTACCTGCAGGACCTCGCCAAACCGGTGCCCCTTGCGTTGCATGGCAAGGGTTGCCCCTACAGAAGCGTGGCTGTCGACGCGCTGAGCCAGCAGGGTCGCCGTTGGCGAACAGTGATCATCAGCGCCGGGGTGATCGCTTTGGAAGCCGCCATCGAGGCCGGATTGGCCGTTGGCATCGTTGACCGGGCCCGGGTGAGCCAAGGCATGCGCGTGCTGACGGTTGGCGACGGCTTCCCTGAGCTGCCGGTGCACGAATTGCGCCTGATGCTGGCCCCTGGGGAATTAAGTGAGGCGGGGGAGGTGCTGGCTAGATTGATCAGCCATGGTTTTGAGTGTTAGTGCGTCAACGAAGAGCAGATCAGTGCGAGCGTTTTCTTACTATGCAGCAATCCGGTGTACACCAGTGATCGTGGCCATATGCAGCTCTACGCTTTTGATGTGAGAGCGACCGGCGAGAGCTGGACCTTTCCAAAGCCCTTTACTGCTACGATCACTAATAAAGCTCCCATGATAGTAATCCAAGTGACTTTATTTCCGAATGTAAAGTAGTCCAAAAGCATTGTGATTACTGGAACCATGTAGAAAAGCACACCGACCTTGCTCGCTGAATTTTTTGCAAGCATACGGAACAACAGTAATACGGCTAACGTTGAGACTACAATTGTCATCCACGAGGCTGAAATTATAAAAGTCGGGGTTAAATTGAGTCTTGTCTCGGTAAAAGGGAGAACTAGTAGAAAAATACATGATGCGGTGAGCGCTTGGTAGAACGCTGCGGTAACGGGATCGATTATGGATTTTTTCTGCATGACTGATCCTGCACTTATTGCGACTACCGAAATCAACCCGAAAAATAGACCAAGGATCGTTACGGCACCGAGGTCGCGAGCCCCAAAAATGGCAATTATCAATCCTGTCAATCCAAGAAACAGGTAGAAATATCCTGTTTTGCCAATTTTTTCATTTGCGAATATAGGTGTCAGAATTGGTTGGAGGCCTAAAATAATTGCCAGGACGCCGGGTGTTAATTGGTAGTTGAGGGCCAAAAAATAAGCCGTTTGATAACCGACCTGCAACAATATGCCAATTATAATTACTCGTAGCAGTAAGCGTTTCGGCAGTAGTAATGCCTCCTTTAAACCTCTTTTTTTTGCAATTAATGCACAAACGATAATCAACGCCAGGGCTGCCCCAATAGAGCGTATGGTGAGGAATACCGAAACAGATGCGTCCTGTAGACCTAGCTTGACGAATATGGCTCCGCTACTCCACATTAAGAGAAATAGTAATGGTGAATATTTTTCTAAAGTGTTCATAGTGGAGCTTCTGCTTTAGGCTGCTTAGTAACCGAGTTCAGATATTCAACGTCAGTTGCCATGTAGTAACCGCTGATGTTGATTTTTTCGATAATTCTTGATGCCATCATTTGACTCCTACTAATAAGAGTTCAATGGTAAGTCAATGATTGACTGGGTGGGCGTTAATAATTATGATATGCCATATCTCGGATTGTGATGACGGATTATCGAAAATGAATTTGGACATGAATCAATTGCGTGCATTTGTCACTGTTGCCGAGCTTAGAAACTTTTCCAAGGCATCTCAGAAGCTATGCCGTGTCCAGTCCGCGATTAGCCAGCAAATACAAAAACTTGAAGGCCATTTGGGCTCGGAACTCTTTGTCAGGGGTAAGCGAACGCTGGAGCTGACTACTCACGGCGACAGTATGCTTTCTTATGCAGTTAAAATTCTGGAGGTTAACGATCAGGCAGTAGCGCAGTTGACTGATAAGTCTCACAAGGGAGTAGTTAGAGTTGGTACGTCTGATACTTATGCATCTAACTATTTCTCTGAGATTATAAAGTGTTGTGCAGATCGATTTCCTGATATTGAGATCGAGGTGCATTGCGGATACAGCAGTCAAATTTGGCAGAGCTATGAAGCTGGTGAACTTGATGTTGTGCTGACTCAGGGATGCCCATCAACTATTCCGTCGGAGCTCCTGCACTCAGAACCTCTGAAGTGGGTTTGCGCTCACGAGAGCAAAATTGTGGAAAAAACCCCGATCCCTCTAGCGCTTTTCACTAAAGGTTGTGGCGACAGGGGATTAATATTAAACGCTCTAAATCGAGTCAAGAAAGCTTACAAGATAAGTTACCATAGTACGAGTCATGCGGGCATTCTCGCGGCCTTGTCCTCTGGCTGTTATGTGTCAGCTGTATTGCTTAGCACCGTTCATGACGAGTTACGTGTGCTGGGAGAATCTGACGGGTTTCCGTTAATAGGTAATTTGGATATTTCGCTGGCCTATCATGATAAATCCAAAGGCTCGCTTTCAAGTCTGTTTGCGGATATATCCAGAAGTTATTTTCAGTCATTGAGTGCAGGCCATGTTATCTATTCTACCAATCGTGCGTGCGCCATTTGAAGTGTCAGCAGCCCGGCTGGCTTGGAACGAGTAGCCTTAGTGATGGATAACTTAAAAGGATGAACACTATGGACCGCACCAACCATATCTGTCTGATGGCGATCTACAACGATTGGATGAACGCGAAGGTTTATGAGGCGGCCAGAAGTTTGACAGATGAAGAGCTGTCAGTGGATAGGCAAGCATTCTTCGGCTCTATTCTCGGGACGTTGAACCACCTGGTGGCGGGGGACACGGTCTGGCTGCAGAGATTTGCCAGGCACCCAGCAAACTACCTGGCTCTGAAGCCGATTCAACAGCTCCCGGCCCCCCAAAACCTCGACCAGTTACTATTCTCGGACATCCGCGAACTTTCGACACATCGCGTTTGGCTCGATCAGGTAATTATCGCGTGGTCTCGCTCCATCAAAGAGTCGGATCTAGATTATCCCCTCAGTTACACAAGCATGAAGGGAGCCCCCGCTGACAGGAACTTTTATGGCTTGGTCATGCATTTTTTCAACCACCAGACTCATCACCGAGGGCAAGTAACGACTTTGCTTTCACAAAGTGGTGTTGACGTAGGCGATACTGATCTGGTCGCCCTTGTTCCTTCCGAGTCCCGCACATAAGCTGAAAAACCAGCCGGCGGATCTCCATGCCCGTTTCTTCGCTTGATTCGCGCAGAGCGCCATCTCCTGGTTCGGGTCGACGACGGGCTAGCCATTATTCATTTGATAAGTCGGCACATTACCCCGAAGTGTCTACGAGTGACCGCTTCTGGCCGATTTCAGGCTGTCGCGAGGGGCTGTAACCGCGCCAGAAGCGGTCCGCGCCCCCCGGATTCTTCGGCCGTGATTGCCTGCCCATTAACGCGTCGCCACTCACTGGGTGAAACGTTCTCCCACTGTCGAAAAGCCCGGAAATACGAGTTGGTATCTTCGTAGCCGAGCAGATACGCCACTTCTTTCAGTTCGAGAGTTGTATCGGCAAGAAGGCGCAGTCCTACCTGGCGCCGGGCCTCGTTGAGTAATTCGCTGAACGTTGTGCCCTCTGCCGCTAAACGTCGTTGCAACGTCCGCTCGCTTTGCAGCAGTTCTCGGGCGAGGTGTTGGAGCGTGGGCCGTCCGTTCGCCAGGGTTCGTTTCAACACGTCAATTACTTGCTCGCGGAATCCAACGGGCGCTTCAAGCTCCTGCACAGCGGCGGTCATGCCGGGTGTCATGAAGTGCAGTACTTCCGGATTATGCTCACGAAACGGCAAGTCCAGGGCGGTGGCGCTCATTGTGAGTTGGTCACGAGCTGCACCATAGTGAATGGGGCAGCCGAAAAAACTCGCATGGGTTTCCAGGTTTTGGTCTGGCCGTCGCAGGCTCACTGCCAGAGGCACCAGGTGTTCACCCGTGCCTCGCCGACCCAGCTCCAGCACAAAAGCAAAACACGCCTCCACCGAGAGATACGGTTCCGAGCCGCTGCCAGGCGGCCACACAATGGTGAACGACACTTTGCCCTCATGCTCCTCGACGCAAATCTGGTCGGGACTGCATAGGCGCATAAAGCGGGAATACCTCGCTAACCCTTCGCGAAAATCAGCTGCATACAAGGCGGCGAGGAACGCCAGTTTGTGTTTCGCGCTGGGCGTGTCGCGCACCATTTTTATGGCGAACGCCGGGTCTGCCGACAACGCCTCGATGGCATTCCAAACGGCAAAGAGCTGATGTGTACTGACAATGGCTGCGTCGTTGAGGTGCAGGTCGGTTGGCAGTTGTGCGTGCCGTTGAACCATCGACGGGCTCAGGCCCAGTTGCTCTATGGACTGCCAGAAGGCACGGGGCAGCTTGCATCGCTCGGAGCGGGTCTGAAGGTTGGACATTTTGAGGCTCCGAACCGCACGTGAGCGGCAGTGCGTAATGCAGCGCCCATCAATGGCGCGTTTCGCAAGTGTTCTGGCGCAAACCGCCCACAGCAGAAAGCTGCGTCGCGCTTACCATGCTCGGCAAAGAACCGGGCTAACAGGAGCTCACGATGACCATGCAATTCTATACTAACCCCAATTCTCGCGGCCGCATGGTGCGCTGGATGCTTGAAGAAATTGGCTGCACGTATGAGTCGGTCATTCTCGATTACCAGGCCACTAGCGAAGTTGACCGCTGGGGTGGTGCGGCGCTGGCAGTGCCCGCGCAGGCCCGCCTTGATGATCCACGCGCTGGTTTTTTTCGCGACGTGAACCCGATGGCAAAGGTCCCTGCGCTGGTGCATAACGGGCAGACCATAACAGAAACTGCCGCCATCTGTGCCTACCTGGCGGACGCGTTTCCTGAGGCGGGCCTGGCTCCTGCGGCGGCGGAGCGAGCGGCCTACTACCGTTGGCTGTTTTTCGCGGCAGGCCCAGTGGAACAGGCCGTAACCAACCACCGTGCGGGCTTCATTCCCGCGCCAGAGCAGGAGTTTTTCTTTGGCTATGGAAGCTACGAGCGCACCGTGGACCAACTCGAGCGCGCGGTACTGGCTCATCCCTTTATCGCCGGTGACCGCTTCACTGCTGCCGACGTTTATGTCGGCTCCCACATCGGCTGGGGGCTGGGCATGCAGACGTTGCCTCCCCGAGCCGCCTTTCTCGCCTACGCAGAAAAGTTGACCCGCCGCGACGCCTATCAGAGTGCAGTAGCGAAGGATCAGGCAGTGCTGGATGCTGCAGGTTAAACGCCAATTACAACAATCGCGCCGCAAAGACGACGCTTGGGAGACTGCCTTGCCCGCCGCATTTGGCGGCGTCCTGCTCAACGCTTAGAGCCTCTCGCTACACGGCCGTCTACCCGCCCTCCATTCAAACGGGCAGCAAAACTGCGGAGCTTAGCCATGGCAAACACCCAACAGGACTTCACCGAGCGCCTGCTCATTGATGCCGGAATTTGCGAAGGGATGCGCGTTCTGGACGTCGGCTGCGGAACGGGTGACGTCACGTACTTGCTGGCGCGCTTGGTCGGAAATACGGGGGTTGTCGTAGGTGCGGATCACGACGTGAGCACACTCTCCATCGCACGCCAGAGAATCGCGCCGCAACAGCACGACAACCCGACGTTTATCGAAAGCGATCTGCTCAGCCTTCCCGAATCGCTGGGTCAGTTTGACGCAATCGTTGGCCGGCGAGTGCTGATGTACCAGGCGGATACCGTAGCAGCGGTACGTGCGATAGCGAAACACGTGAAGCCCGACGGCATTGTCGTATTTCAGGAGCACGACACCACTATGGTTCCGGCAAGCCTTGATGGTTTTCCTCTACACAAGCGGGCCCAAGGCTGGCTACAGCAAATGATCGCGCGTGAAGGCGCCGATCTACACATCGGCTTCAACCTTCATCGCATCTTCACCCAGGCCGGTTTAGCCGTGGAAGAGGTACGTGGTGAGGGCCTGATACAAACGCCGAACTGTGCCTACGGCCTGGGCCATATCGTGCGAGCCTGTCTGCCTCGAATCCTTGCACACGGAGTCGCAACAGCAGACGAAGTGGCGATAGAGACTTTGCAAGAACGCCTGGACAATGAGCGCTCCCAATCTCAGGCGATTTACATTGGAGACATGATATTTGGAGCATGGGCGAGAAAGTGACAGTGAATGAAGGGGACGCTTCTGGCCGTTTTCCGCGCCTCGCGACAGGCCTTAGGGCCTGAAGCTAACCTTAGGCTTTTCTACAACCGTTGGCCGTTTCGCTGCTGTTTCACCTTATACATCTCGCGGTCTGCCAGCTTTGTGGCCTCGTCTACAGTGATGTCGCCCGGTATCACGGTCACTACGCCAACACTCGCGCCGGTATATTCAATTCCACCAAGACCGTGGCCCAGTTCATATCGCCCGATCGTCGCTTTGGCCAGGCGAGCCTGAAGCAGTTCGGCGGCATGTCGCATGTCTTTTTCCTGGTCCGAGTGGCCGGAAGGTGTGCCCAGGGCAATCACGATGAACTCATCGCCGCCAGTACGCCCGATGATGTCGCTGCTCCTGAGGCCATGCTGCAGTTGGGCGGCGACGCCGCACAGTAGCCGGTCTCCCGCCAAGTGGCCGCGGGTGTCGTTGATGAGCTTGAAGCCATCCAGATCGATGACACTTATGAGGATGTACTTGTTCTCCCGCTGGGCGAGGGCGAACAGGCGCGCGGCATCGTTCAGAACGGCACGCCGGTTGGCCAGACCGGTGAGTGGGTCTGTCAGGGCCAGCTTGGTCAGCTCGGCGTTGGCGGCCTGGAGTTGCTCAACCAGCAGCCCACGTTCAAGGGCATATCCAAGCAACGCTGCCAGCAGCATCAGCAAGGGTTCCACTTCAGGGGAGCGAGCCACCTGATCCGAGCTGGCGGCGCATACCGTCCCCAGCACCTGCCCATTCTGGGATCGGATGGGCGCGCTCACGTAAGTCCTGATGCCCAAGGCTGCGGCGGCCTCCGAGTCGCCCCAAATTTCGGCAACGTTATCCGAGTACATGCGATTTTCGTCCAGCGCCCGCTTGCACAAGGTGTCCGCCCAAGGCACGACCAACCCTTCGGGAATGACCATGTCACCGACGTTGCGTGCAAATTCGACACGCTGGACACCCTTGTCGGTGTCAATGGTCGTCAGGTAGGTCGACTCCATACCGGTGACCTGGTTGAGCAGGGTCAGCAGGGGACGCGTCAGTTGCTCCAGGGTCCGGGCTGTCGGAAGGGTATCGGAGAGAAAAGAGAGAACCTGATCCATTAGGGCTTGCCGGTAACTAAGGGGTGGTTCAATTATCGACTGATCGGCGGCTTACTGAACAGTGTAGAGCGTTACCAAAATAGAGTGATCGCTTCTCGCCGATTGCTACCCTTGACTGGTTGCAATCGCCCCATAGCGGACCTTCAGGAAAAGTTGCAACAGGCGAACTCGATCCGATGGTTACAAAGGAGGCTGCCGCAGGTAAATCGCGGATCATCTCGTGCGAGTTGACCCGCGTGCTTTTGCCTAGTCTTTGCTGCCAACCTTGTTCTGAACTGCCTCCTTGCCCTCGACATTCAACTGAGTTGGTTCAAGCTTGACGGAAAGTTTGTGCAGTGAACCGGTGAATGCAAACGGTACCTGGTAATCCTTGTCATCGACGGGGGTGCCGGTGTCGGAACCGATATCGAAACTTTCATCCACGCCGAAGACGAATGGAACGCTGTGTGGGATTGTTTGACTAGCCAGTTGCTTGCCATCCACCGACAGCACGCCGGTGCCGCCCTTACCGAATCCCGGCCCGGCATATTTGAAATCAAAGCTGATGCTGTGTTTTCCGGAAGTGAGCGCCTCGGTTCCTTCCCAGCGGAATCGCGCAACGCCTTCAAGGTTATAGTTGAAAACCGGCTTACCCTTCAGGAGGTAGAGCGCGTAACCCCCGAAGCGGCCGCCGTCGGTCACCAATACACCGTCGCCGCCGTTTTCAGGAACAGTGATGTTCGCCGTAATGACGTAGGACTTGTTCAACACGTTGGGTTCGTTGCCTGGAAGTATGCCGGTAATCGGAGACAGATATTCGAACTCGGTGCGTCCGGCCACGATGCTCGGCCTCTGTGCAACGACGCGCGTAAATGCGGAAGCGTCGAGCGGCAACACTTGATATTTGTTCGCTTCCACCCAGAACAGATCCTGTAGTTCCTTGAGTTTCGCAGGGTTGGCGGCGGCGATATCGTCATTCTGCGTCCAGTCCTTTGTGAGGTCATAGAGCTCCCATTTGACGCCATTGACGATGTCCTTGGGTGGCTGAGAAGTAATGTCCCAAGGTGCGCGGTAGGGCGTCGTCGATGCCATCCAGCCCTCATGATAGAGCGCGCGCATTCCAAACATCTCGAAATACTGCGTGGTGCGTGTAGAGGGCTTTTCGGCATTCTGCTTGTCGAAGAGGTAAGCCATGCTCGAACCTTCGATGGGCTTTTGCGCAATGCCGTCTACCTGAAGCGGTGCGTCAATGCCGGTGGCTTCAAGAATCGTCGGCTCTATGTCAATGACATGGTGGAACTGGTTACGGATGCCGCCAGCATCCTTGATCCGGTTCGGCCAGGAGATGGCCATGCCTTGGCGGGTGCCACCAAAATGCGATGCGATTTGCTTGGTCCACTTGAAGGGAGTGTCCATGGCCCAGGTCCAGCCCACGGCCATGTGCGGATAGGTTTGGTCCGATCCCCAAGCATCCAGATACTTCATTTGCTCAGCGACCGGCACATCGATTCCGTTGAACGTGGTCATCTCGTTTGGTGTGCCGTTCGGGGTGCCTTCGGCGCTGCCGCCGTTGTCACCGCTGATATAGAAAATCAGCGTGTTGTCGAGTTTGCCCATGTCATCAATCGCTTGGATCACACGACCGATTTCATGATCGGTGTACGCCAGATAGGCCGCATAGACTTCCATCTGGTGGGCATACAGTTTTTTCTCGTCCGCCGAAAGTTCGTCCCATTTTTTCAGTGAATCCGGCCAAGGTGTGAGCTTGGCTTCCGGCGGGATGACGCCGAGACGCTTCTGATTGGCGAAGATCTGGTCGCGCGCGGCGTTCCAGCCCATGTCGAACTTGCCCTTGAACTTGTCGACCCATTCGGGCGTCGGGTGATGTGGCGCGTGGGTGCCGCCGGGCGCGTAGTAAAGAAAGAACGGCTTCTTAGGATCGAGGGCATTCAATTCAGAGACATAGCCAACGGCGTCATCCGCCATCGCGGTGATCAGGTTCCATCCCGGCTTGCCAACGTAAGGATGAATTGGCGTGGTATTGCGCATCAGATTGCCCGGTTGCCACTGGCTGGTTTCGCCGCCCATGAACCCGAAGAAATAATCAAAGCCCATACCGATGGGCCATTGATCAAACGGGCCGGCCTGGCTGATCTGGAAGGACGGGGTGTTGTGGTTTTTGCCGAACCACGAGGTGGCATAGCCGTTGTCCTTGAGGATTTTGCCAATGGTCACCTTGTCCTTGGTGATGACACTGTTGTAACCGGGATACCCCGTCGAAATTTCCGTGATGACGCCGAAACCGACGGAATGGTGGTTGCGCCCGGTAATCAAGGCGGCACGTGTGGGAGAGCACAGTGCCGTCGAATTGAATTGTGTGAAGCGCAAACCGGCTGCCGCAACGCGATCCATGCTCGGCGTCGGGATGAGACCGCCGAACGTACTGGGCGCACCGAAGCCGACGTCGTCAGTGATGATCAGCAAGACATTCGGCGCGTCTTTTGGAGGTACGATGGTCGGGGACCAGTAGGGCGTCGAGGTCGTAGCGTCGAGGTTGATGACGCCACCAAACGCCGGAGGAGGGTTGGGTAGATATCTGCCGTCGATGGTCGTGGTCGCACTGGGTGAACCGGGCGTGCCGTTGACTTCCTGTGGCGCTGCATAGGCACAAGAGAGCGTAAGCATGGCAAAGGCCAGTCCAACACCAAGCCTGTTATGCAGCCGATTTGATTGAGTCCAGTATGCAATGGCCATGGCCAGCTCCTGTAACCCCCCGAAACCCCAAGTTCCGAGTGTAGAACCGTTTTCGTCGCTTGCCAGTTCATCTCATCAGCAGCGCAGGTGGCCGTTGACTTTGGAGGTGTGGTGTCTATACCTGATCTTGATACTCAGCAGGTTCAGTAGGGGCTGCAGACTGGTATGAGGAGGAGCGCACATGCTTATCAGGAAACGGCGAGTTGGTATCGCCATCGCCTGCGCCGGGATCGTGTTGGCTTGCGTGGCGTTTGTGCCGTATCAGCACATTCGTGGCCCCGTGCCGTTAGCGCTGGGTGATGGAAAGAATGGCCCCCTGGATATGGTCTGGCTTCCTGGTGGCGAGTTTTTGATGGGGAGCGATCACAAGCAGGCACGTCCAAACGAGCGCCCGGCGCACAAGGTGCGACTGGACGGGTATTGGATTGACCGCAATGACGTCACCAATGCTGATTTCGCCCGTTTCATTGCTGAAACACATTACGTCACCACCGCCGAACGCAAACCCCGATGGGAAGATTTGGAGGTACAACTACCGCCGGGTACTCCCGAGCCAGATGACAGCGACCTGGTGCCTGGCGCAATGGTTTTTGTCGGCTCAGACAGACCCATCCCGCTCAATGATTTCAGCCAGTGGTGGGCATTCGTACCGGGGGCTGACTGGCGTCACCCGTTGGGACCAGACAGCACAATCGAGGGCAAGGAAACCCATCCTGTTGTTCAGGTCTCAAGTGAAGATGTACAGGCGTACGCAGCATGGGCGCACAAGCGCCTACTCACCGAGGCTGAATGGGAATACGCCGCGAGAGGCGGGCTGGAACAAGCGAATTATGCGTGGGGGAATGACTTCTCGCCCGGAGGAGAAAAGATGGCGAATACCTGGGATGAGATACAGCCGTTTCCAGTGACCGGGGCCAGTAACAAATTCAAAATTGGCACCAAGCCGGTGGGCAGTTACCGACCTAACGCCTACGGGCTCTACGATATGTCCGGGAATGTTTGGCAATGGGTCGCTGATTGGTATCGAGCCGACGCGTTTGGAGTTGGTCTCAAACATCAACCGGCGAGCGAAGCAGCGGTAAACCCGGCGGGTCCTCCCGACAGCTATGACCCCGAACTCGGGGTGACGGCCCATGCGCCGCAGCGTGTAATTCGAGGCGGATCTTTTCTTTGTAGCGACAGCTATTGCACGAGTTTTCGAACCAGTGCCAGGCAGGGCGCCGATCCTATGAACTCCATGTCGCATCTCGGCTTTCGCTTGGCGATGAGTAATGACCAATGGGAAAAGAACCGTTGAATACAAAGCTCACGCTGGCCATGCGTGAAAACACGAATGACCGCTATTGGCCGATTGTGTTGAAAAAGTCGATTTTTCAAGACGCGTGACGCTGAGCTCGGCCTCATCAAAGAACCTATTCACCACTGTTAAGTGGCTTTTCAATGGCGCAGGTCGCTCAGATCGAGACATTGATCAATGCTGCGCAGAAGGTGATTGGCTGGAATGTGATCTTCAAGGTTGAACGAGTAAAACAGCCGCTCCTGCCCACTCGATAACTGTCCCATCATGCTGCGTGCTTCCCTGCTGGCCAATGCAGAGATTTTGCCGCAGGCCAGACAGGAGAGCTACTTTTTCAACAGAATCGACCCATAGCGGTCATCCAGAACAAGTGACTATCCTTGTGATTTCTTCAGCCCTTTCAAGCGCACATTCGCCCTTTGCACTGCGGCCATTTTTTCGGGCCGCTTCATGCGTTTCCACTTTCTGATGTCTTCCTTGCTTCGCCCGCAGCTCACACACAGATCACCACTGAGCTGGCAAACTGAGATGCAGGGATTCTCGATTTCTTTAGCCATTGTCAGCCACCTTTGGGCACACGTGATTGGTCGCATGCTTCGGTAGGCGTGGTTATCAACCGACGTTCGATTCGTGCCAGTTCACGTTTCCCTAGAGGCATTGCGGGTTCCTTTGGAGACAATGGTGGGGAGGCGCTTAATAGACAGGTCGAAACTCGACCGTCAGATGGCTGACTTCGTGAACCGGCTTGAGACGTTCACGAATGCTATCGGCGTTCGCAGTGGCCTCACCAAGGACGCTGACGATGGCCGCATGGGCTTGCGGTCCAACCCGCCAGACGTGCAAGTCCGTGATAGTGGCATCCCCCGGTTTCTCAACCAGTTCGCGGATTTCCTCAGCAACGTGTGCATCTGTCTGATCCAGCAGTACTCCTGCGGTGGCTCCCATCAAGGTCCATGCCCAGCGCGCAATAACAACTGCGCCGACAATGCCCATGACCGGGTCCAGCCACACCCAGCCGAGATACCGGCCGGCGAGCAATGCAGCAATGGCCAGAACGGAAGTCAGCGCGTCTGCAATGACGTGGACGTAGGCCGATTTCAGGTTGTTGTCGTTCCCGTGATGGGCGTGGGCATGGCCGTGATCGTTATCGTGATCGTGCCCATGACTGTGCCCGTGGCCCAGCAGCAGGGCACTGACAATGTTGACGATCAAACCGGCAATCGCGATGAGCGTAGCGGTGCCGAACTGAACTTCCGTTGGCTGCAAGAGGCGCATGACAGACTCAACGCCAATTCCCAGGGAGACCATACCGAGAATCAGCGCCGAGGCGAATCCGCCCAAGTCTCCAACCTTACCGGTACCGAAACTGTAGAGCTGGCTGGAAGCGTGGCGTTTTGCGTATCCATAAGCGGCCGCCGCGATGCCCAATGCGCCGGCATGAGTTGCCATGTGAAAGCCATCAGCCAGTAACGCCATCGAGCCCGTGATATAGCCAGCGGTGATCTCGCCAACCATCATCACAACGGTCAGCGCCACAACCCAAAGCGTACGCTTGGCATTTTCGTCGTGTGCTGAGCCAAGGAACACATGGTCGTGTGTGTAGTTGATGTTCGTGCTGTTCATGAGCGTGTTCCTGGATGCGTTCACTTGGAGTAACGGCGAATGGCTTCAAGAAGCTCTTCGACGCCTTTGTTACGCTCTTCTTCGCTGAGAGCAGGGTTTGCGACATGCTCCCGCGCGTGTTCCTCGATGATTTCCTCCATCAAGCCATTGATGGCTCCGCGAGTAGCGGCAACAAGGTGCAGTGTTTTGGCGCAATCGAGGTCCGACTCCAATGCCCGCTCAACGGCTTGGATTTGTCCGGCGATGCGTTTTACGCGTTTGAGAAGATCGTCTTTGTTTACCGCAATATGACCCATGGGATACCCCCCCTACCTATGCATTGTGCATGATAGGCATACCCCCTATACCTATGCAAGGTTCGGCGGACGGAGGGGTTATCTGCGCGCCCTTGCGGGAAGGAGAGACTTCAATTTCGAGGGGAGAACGAGGGGTTTGGAGGGTGCGCTTCTGGCCGATTCTGTTGAAAAAGTAGCTCCTCTGGCTGACCTCCGGCAAAATCTCAGCATTGGTCGGAGGGAGATCACGC
>NZ_JBEOPV010000039.1:0-23512 GCF_040310425.1 Pseudomonas sp. 65/3-MNA-CIBAN-0223 | reverse complement strand
ACGGCGGTGGCATCGATCGAATCGGTAATGGTGGTAACAGCCGGCGTAGTGCTCGGCACCAGGTTTTCAAAGTTGCCGCCAGTAGCGCCAGTAATCGTGGTGCTGACAGTGCTGCCGTTTACATAGACGTCATTCGCCGGAGTTTCGACCACGACGGTGCCGGTAGTCTGACCTGCACCAATGGTGATGACCGAGCCATTGCTCAAGGTCACAGTCACCGGAGTGCCGGCAGGGTTGGTCAAGGTGGCGGTGTAGGTGATCGCGCCGCCTTCAACAACAGTAGAACCAGCAGTCAAGGTGACAGCGGTGGCATCGATCGAGTCGGTGATAGTGGTAACAGCCGGCGTAGTACTTGGCACCAGGTTTTCGAAGTTACCGCCAGTAGCGCCAGTGATCGTGGTGCTGACGGTGCTGCCGTTGACATAAACGTCATTGGCCGGAGTCTGGACCACGACGGTGCCAGTGGTCTGACCCGCGCCGATGGTGATGACCGAGCCATTGCTCAAAGTCACAGTCACCGGAGTGCCGGCAGGATTGGTCAGGGTCGCGGTGTAGGTAATCGCGCCGCCTTCAACAACAGTCGAGCCAGCAGTCAGGGTGACGGCGGTGGCATCGATCGAATCGGTAATGGTGGTAACAGCCGGCGTAGTGCTCGGCACCAGGTTTTCAAAGTTGCCGCCAGTAGCGCCAGTGATCGTGGTGCTGACAGTGCTGCCGTTTATATAGACGTCATTGGCCGGAGTCTGGACCACGACGGTGCCAGTGGTCTGACCCGCGCCGATGGTGATGACCGAGCCATTGCTCAAGGTCACGGTAACCGGAGTACCAGCAGGGTTGGTCAAAGTCGCGGTGTAGGTAATCGCGCCGCCTTCAACAACAGTCGAGCCAGCAGTCAGGGTGACAGCGGTGGCATCGATCGAATCGGTAATGGTGGTAACAGCCGGCGTAGTGCTCGGCACCAGGTTTTCAAAGTTGCCGCCAGTAGCGCCAGTGATCGTGGTGCTGACAGTGCTGCCGTTTATATAGACGTCATTCGCCGGAGTCTGGACCACGACGGTGCCGGTGGTCTGACCTGCGCCAATGGTAATGACCGAACCATTGCTCAAGGTTACGGTGACAGGCGTCTGCGCCGGGTTGGTCAAGGTCGCGGTGTAGGTGATCGGGCCACCTTCAACAACGGTCGACCCCGCAGTCAGCGTGACGTTGGTGGTGTCCACGGTGTCAGTGACTTGGGTAACGGCCGGAGTGGTCGGAGGCGCCACTGTGATCCCGCCGCCTGTAGTGCCGGTGACGGTTACTTCGATCTGGCTCGGGTCGTTATAGACAGTGTCGTTCGGCGCGAGAGGCACATTGACGGTGCCGGTGGTCTGGCCCGCGGCAACTACGATGACCGCGCCATTGGATAGGGTGATGGTCAGGTCACTCAGAGGCGCCTGGCTCAAGTTCGCGGTGTAGACCAGTACGCCGCCGGCCTCGGTGATAGTCGGGGTTGCGCTCAGGCTCAGCGTCGAGGTGAGAGGCGCGTCGGCAACGGCGTTGTTGTTGGTGTTCTGGGTATCAACGGTTTCCAGCGTGGTCAGCGGCACCGCGCCAAAACCTGCAGTTGGAAAACCAACGGTCGGGTCAACCCGGCCGGCGGTTGCATCAAGCATCACGAAGCTATGACCACCTCCTGCCGCGCCGCCCGTGCCGGTAGCCGTAGGGCCTGCCGCAGTGGCTTCCAGATCTTTGGTCGGGTCGGCGCCGGCTACGATGGCTTGTTGCAGTTCTTCAACCGATGGCGCGGCTTGCGCGGTGGCCTCGGCCAGGTCGGTGATGGAGTCCGGAGCGCTGCCGCTCCATTGCGTCTCGCGACCCAGGTCCAGTGTGCGGCCGTCGGCCAGCTCGAGGGTGACGGAGCCGGCCAGGCCGGTGTCGACCTGATCACCGACGAACAGGCGGTCGCCTTCAACAAGCACGCGCCGGATGCCCTCTGGGGACACCACGAAAACTTGACCAACAATGCTTTTGACGATGGCAACAACACTGCTCATTGAAGACTCTCCGGGTGTCACGTTCAGTAGACTTCCATGGACCTGACGGCACTGTTGCCTAATCAGTCTGGACGCTCTTTCCTGCAATAATAGTTACAACTTTGACGCTTTCTTGCGTCAATATTCTGTCAATAATTTTCGGCTATAAACCATATGCCAAACTATTGACCTTATGGTTGCCATCCTAAACAATCGCCCCGGTAATGTCACATTGATATTCGGGTGTCGAGCGGTGCCAAACCGTGTGATCCAGTACCCATTTTGGACTTTCCGACAAACGGTATGCTGTCTGCTCAGAATCCCCCGTAAGTGCACGTTTTGCAGTGATTCAGGACAACGAATTATCAATTATCCAGACTAGCCATTGACCAACGAACCGGTCCGACAATTTCTCCTGATTGCTCGTTTTGCATCATTTTTCCTGCGACTGGGTCTCGGGGGTATTCGCAGGAATTAAATCGCACCTCATGAAGTTCAGGGGTGTCGCAAGTTGCTATTGCCGGATTTGCGGCGTGCTTCTCAGCAACGCGTCAACAATCCGTGCTCTGCGTGGATCAGAAACATTCAGTTATTTACTCAGTACCGAATCAAGGCGACCATGGGCAAGTTGCTCAAGAGCCAGGGAGTGGTCGCACCGTTGGCATCCGTTGTGCAAAACAGCGTAAAGCCAAGGTCCAACTGCCCGGTACGGATTGAGCAGAACCTTAATCGTTCAATTGTTAGCCAAGAGTGCCGAGCGTGGAATCAGAAGTCAGTCGAGTTCATCTCATCCATGATCCACGCGCGTTGCATGACGATCCGTTACTGGACGGTCTGCTAGCCCTTTGCACGTTGCATCAGAAACCCGCCAGCGCCGCGATGTTGACCACTGGCCTGCCATTGCCCAAGCAGCGGCTGAGTGTTGAGTTGCTGCCGCGCGCTGCGGCCCGTGCTGGCCTGCAAGGGCGAGTGCTGGTGCGCAAGCTGGAGCAGATACCAGAGATCGCAATGCCCGCGCTGCTGCTGCTCAAGGACGGTCGAAGCGCCGTACTTCTCGGCTGGCATGGCGAAGACCAGGCTCGCCTGCTGTTGAGCGAAAGCGACGGCGGTGAGAGTCTCGTTGCTCGAGAACTGCTGGCCGACGACTACATCGGCAAAGTGTTCTTCGCCCAACCCCAACATAAATTCGACGTCAATCACGGCACGCTCATTCCCCGCGCGCGGTCGTGGTTTCGCGACACCCTCAAGCGTTCCCGCTGGTTGTATGCCGATGCGATCGCCGCCAGTTTCCTGATCAACATCATCGCCATGGCGGCGCCCTTGTTCGTCATGAACGTGTACGACCGCGTAGTGCCGAACCAGGCCGAGTCCACCCTCTGGGTGCTGGCCATCGGTATCTGCGGCGCCTACATGTTCGACCTGATTCTCAAGAGCCTGCGCAGCCTGTGCCTGGATCTTGCCGGCAAGAAAACCGACCTGATCATCTCCGCAACGCTGTTCGAGCGAATTGTGGGTATGTCGATGAAGTTTCGGCCAGCCCGGGTCGGCAGCTTCGCGCAAAACATCCACGAGTTTCAGAGCCTGCGCGACTTCCTCGCGTCGCTGACCCTCACCAGTCTGATCGACCTGCCGTTCACGCTGCTGATCTTCATGGTTATCGCGATCCTCGGCGGGCACCTGGTGTGGATTCCGGTGCTGGCCTTCCCGATTGCCTTGCTGATCGGTTATGCGCTGCAGAAGCCACTGGTCGCGACCATGGAACGCACCATGGCGCTCGGCGCAGAGCGCCAGTCGAGCCTGATCGAAACCCTGGCCGGCCTGGATGCAGTGAAGGTCAACAACGCCGAAAGCGAACGCCAGTACCAGTGGGAACAAACCATCGGCACCCTCAGCCGCCTTGAGCTGCGGGTGAAAATGCTCTCCGGCCTGGCCATGAACATCACCCTGCTGATCCAGCAACTGGCCGGGGTGATCATGATTGTGTTCGGCGTGTACCAGATCATCGCTGGCAATTTGAGCATGGGCGGCCTCATCGCCTGCTACATGCTCAGTGGTCGCGCGCTCAGCCCGCTGGCGTCGCTGTCCGGCCTGCTGACCCGCTATCAACAGGCGCGGGTCACCATGACCTCGGTCGACCAGATGATGGAATTGCCCCAGGAGCGAAATTTCGAAGAGCGTCCGCTGAGCCGCAAGGTACTGCAGGGTGGCATCGAATGCCGTCAGTTGAACTTCACCTACCCGCAACAACAGAACCCGGCGCTGAAAAACATCAACCTCGTCATCAAGCCGGGCGAGAAAATCGGCATTATCGGTCGCAGCGGCTCGGGCAAGAGCTCGCTGGCCAAGCTGATAGTGGGCCTGTATCAACCGGATGACGGTGCGTTGCTGGTGGACGGTGTCGACATTCGCCAGATCGACGTCAGCGAGTTACGCCACAGCATTGGCTACGTGGCCCAGGATATCCAGCTGCTGTCCGGCACACTGCGCGACAACCTGGTCTCCGGCGCACGTTACGTGGAAGACGAAATGGTCCTGCAAGCCGCCGAGCTGGCAGGCGTGCACGAGTTCGCCCGCCTGCACCCGCAGGGGTATGAGTTGCAGGTGGGTGAGCGGGGGCAAAACCTGTCTGGCGGTCAGCGGCAGAACGTGGCCCTGGCCCGAGCGCTGCTGCTCAATCCGCCGATACTGTTGCTCGATGAGCCGACCAGCGCCATGGACAACACCGGTGAAGAACGCCTCAAGCAACGCCTCGCAGCGGTGATTGAAAACAAGACCGTGGTGCTGGTGACGCACCGTGCCTCGCTGTTGTCGCTGGTCGATCGCCTGATCGTCATCGACCGTGGGCAGATACTCGCCGATGGGCCGAAAGCCGTGGTGATGGAAGCGTTGAAAAAGGGGCAAATCAGTGTTGCTTAAGTCCGGGATCAAAGGTTCCATCCGCCGCTATTTCAAAGGCACCGATTCACTGCATGGGCAGCCGCTTCCGGAGGTTAACAAGGCCCTCATCGAAGATGCTCCGCGCGTGGTGCGCCTGACCATTTGGGGCATCATCGGCTTTTTCCTGTTCCTCCTGATCTGGGCCAATTTTGCCGTGATCGATGAGGTCACCAAGGGCGACGGCAAGGCGATTCCTTCGTCGAAGATCCAGAAAATCCAGAACCTTGAGGGCGGTATCGTTGCCGAGCTGTTTGTCTCGGAAGGGCAGATCGTCGAGGCCGGTGCCCCTTTGATCCGCCTGGACGACACGCGTTTCGCCTCCAACGTTGGCGAAACCGAAGCTGATCGCCTGGCGATGCTGCTGCGTGTAGAGCGCCTGAGTGCCGAAGTCGATGACCGTCCACTGAAGTTTCCAGCCGACGTGCTGAAGGCCGTTCCGGGTCAGGCCGCCAGTGAGGAGTCGCTGTACATCAGTCGTCGCCAGCAGCTGCACGATGAGATCGGCGGCCTGCAAGAGCAGTTGATCCAGCGCCAGCAGGAGCTGCGCGAGTTCACCTCCAAGCAGTCCCAGTACCGCAATGGACTGGCCTTGCAGCGTCAGGAAATCAACATGTCCGAGCCGCTCGTGGCCCAGGGTGCGGTGTCGCCGGTAGAGGTGCTGCGACTCAAGCGCGCCGAGGTTGAAACCCGCGGCCAATTGGATGCGATGACGCTGGCTATTCCGCGGGCCGAGTCTGCCATCAAGGAAGTGGCGCGCAAGATTGACGAGACCCGGGGCAAATTCCGCAGTGAAGCGCTGACCCAGCTCAACGAAGCCCGCACTGACCTGAACAAGGCCCAGGCTACCGGCAAGGCGCTGGAAGACCGTGTCAGCCGGACCCTGGTGACATCGCCCGTGCGCGGCATCGTCAACAAGCTGCTGGTGAACACCATTGGTGGGGTGATCCAGCCGGGCAGTGATCTTATCGAGATCGTGCCGCTGGACGACACCTTGCTGGTGGAAGCCAAGATTCGCCCGCAGGACATCGCGTTCCTGCATCCGGGGCAGGAAGCGACGGTGAAATTCACCGCCTACGACTACACCATTTATGGCGGTCTGAAAGCCAAGCTTGAGCAGATTGGTGCGGACACCATCACCGATGAAGACAAGAAAACCACTTACTACATCATCAAGCTGCGCACCGATAAGAGCCACCTGGGCACAGATGAGAAGCCGCTGCTGATTATCCCCGGGATGGTGGCTTCGGTGGATATCATCACGGGCAAGAAAACGGTGCTGAGCTATCTGCTCAAGCCGATCATTCGCGCTCGGGCTGAGGCCTTGCACGAGCGGTAGATTTCATCCGCGATGCACCAGTCCCCTGTAGGAGCGAGCTTGCTCGCGAAAAAACCGAGAGCGCCTCGGGTGTCGGGTCGCCAGCGTTATCGTTGGCGACCATCGCGAGCGAGCTCGCTCCTACAGTGTGCGCAAGCCTCACATTACAAAAGCCATATCGTTATTCAATAACGGTATTTAAATTCTAATTCTTATATCTATAAAGTCACTTCCCTGCGTACCTGCCGACCAATCGGCGCGCCGCACGACACGAACCAACACGGGACCTCCGTGAGTTTCTTGATCGACGCGCGCGCCTTTGAGCGTGCCGTGCGTGGGAGTGATTTTTATGTCCGCCGTATCCGCCTCCAGCAGCATCGCGCCACAAACTTTCGACATTCGCCCGTTCACTGGCGCTGTCGGTGCCGAAATCATCGGCCTTGACCTGTCCCGCCCGATCAATGATCAGGATTTCGCCCGCATTCACCGAGCGCACCTTGACCATCACGTGGTGGTATTTCGCGACCAGCGCATCACCCCCGAACAACAGATTGATTTCAGCCGCCGGTTTGGCGTGCTGCAAATCCATGTCCTCAAGCAGTTTCTGCTCACCGGCCACCCGGAAATCCTCATCGTTTCCAACATCATCGAAAACGGCCAATCCATCGGCCTCGGTGACGCTGGCAAGTTCTGGCACTCCGACCTTTCCTATAAAGAACTTCCAAGCCTGGGCTCGATGCTGCATGCCCAGGAGCTGCCGTCCGAAGGCGGCGATACGCTGTTCGCCGACATGCACAAAGCCTGGGACAACCTGCCGGACGCGCTACGCAAAGCCGTCGAAGGCCGCTCGGCTGCGCATTCGTACACGGCGCGCTACAGCGAGACCAAGTTCGAAGGCAACTGGCGTCCCACCCTGACACCGGAGCAACTCGCCCAAGTCGTCGAAGTCGTGCACCCCATCGTTCGTACCCACCCGGAAAACGGGCGCCAGGCGTTGTTCGTCAGTGAAGGCTTCACCACGCGCATCGTCGGCCTGCCCGAAGACGAGAGCCGGCCACTGTTGGCCGAGCTGTACGCCCACAGTGTGCTCGAGCAAAACATCTATCGCCATCAATGGCAGCCCCATGACCTGGTGTTCTGGGACAACCGCTCGCTGATCCACCTCGCCGCTGGATGCCCAAGTCATCTGCGCCGCAAGCTGTATCGCACCACCATCCAGGGCGATGCGCCTTTCTGATTTGCCGGAGAAACACCATGTCCAGACGTCTTCCATTTGCACCCCTGGCGGCCGCTATAGGCCTGGGTTTGAGCCTGATCGCCGGCAGCCTGGTCGCACCCGCCGCAGCCCACGCCGAGGGTGAAATCCGTATCGCTGAACAGTTCGGCATCGTTTACCTGCTCCTCAACGTGGTGCGCGATCAGAATCTCATAGAGAAACACGGCAAAGAGCAGGGCATCGATATCAAGGTCGACTGGACCCAGTTGTCGGGAGGCGCGGCAGTCAACGACGCCTTGCTCTCGGGTTCCATAGACATCGCCGGCGCAGGCGTAGGACCGTTGCTGACCATCTGGGACCGCACCCACGGCAAGCAGAACGTCAAGGCCGTCGCTTCCCTGGGCAACTTTCCGTACTACCTGGTGAGCAACAATCCCAAGGTCAAGACCATCGCCGATTTTACTGAAAAGGACCGCATCGCGGTGCCGGCGGTCGGGGTGTCCGTGCAGTCGCGCTTCCTGCAATACGCCGCTGCCAAGGAGTGGGGCGACAAGGAATTCAATCGACTCGACAAGTACACCATCGCGCTGCCCCATCCGGACGCCACGGCTGCGCTGATCGCCGGTGGTACCGAGCTGAGCGGGCATTTCTCCAATCCGCCGTTCCAGGATCAGGCCCTGGAAAATCCCAACGTGCACGTGGTGCTCAACACCTACGACCTGCTCGGTCCAAACTCGCCGACGGTACTGTTTGCCACCGAGAAATTCCGCGACGAGAACCCCAAGACCTACAAGGCCTTCGTCGATGCGTTGACCGAAGCGGCGCAGTTCGCCCAGAACGACAAAGGCGCTGCGGCTGATACCTACATCCGTGTGACCAAGGCGAAAATCGACCGTGCCGCGCTGCTGAAAATCATCGATAACCCGCAGTACGAATTCAGCGTCACGCCGAAAAATACTTATCCGCTGGCCGAGTTCCTGTACCGCGTCGGCGCGATTAAAAACAAACCGGATTCCTGGAAAGATTACTTCTTCCAGGATGCCAAACCGCTGCAGGGGAGCTGATCAAGATGAACGCCCCCTTGCAAGGCCACACGGTCAGCAAACCGAGCGCAGCAACCCAGGCGTTGCTGTCGGTCGATAAAGTCAGCCTCGAATACCGCACGCCCCAGCGCGTGGTTCGAGCGACCCACCAGGTCAGTTTCGAGATCGATCCGGCCGACCGCTTCGTACTCCTTGGCCCTTCAGGGTGCGGAAAATCCACCCTGCTCAAGGCTGTCGCCGGGTTCATTGAGCCCTGCGAAGGCGAGATCCGCCTGCAGGGGCAGACGGTCCATGCACCAGGCCCGGACCGCATCGTGGTGTTTCAGGAATTCGACCAACTCCCGCCCTGGAAAACCGTAAAGCAGAACGTCATGTTTCCGCTGCTGGCCTCTAAAACCCTCAAGCGCAAAGAAGCTGAGCAGCGCGCGCTGCACTACCTCGACAAGGTCGGTCTGGCGGCGTTCGCCGATGCCTATCCGCATACCTTGTCCGGTGGCATGAAGGCGCGTGTCGCCATCGCTCGCGCCTTGGCCATGCAACCCAAAATCCTGCTCATGGACGAACCCTTCGCCGCCCTCGACGCCCTCACCCGACGCAAGATGCAGGAAGAACTACTGCTGCTTTGGGAAGAGGTGCGCTTTACCTTGCTGTTCGTCACTCACTCCATCGAAGAAGCGTTGGTGGTGGGCAATCGCATCCTCCTGCTATCGCCCCATCCAGGACGAGTGCGGGCGGAAGTCCATAGCCATCAATACGATTTGCACAGCCTCGGTGGATCGCAATTTCAAGCGTCGGCGCGACGGATTCACCGGTTGCTGTTCGATGAAGGCCAGTCGCCGGAAATCGAGCGTGAGCTGGATTTTTCCGACATCCGCATCGCTTATTGAGCCATTGAGAGGAGTGCCCGATGAGCCTTTTATCATCCCCGCGTAAAGAGTTTGAAACTGACCTGCAGCCGCTGTTGAGTGTTCCGGTGGAGCGTGAGTTGCCGTTGCGCCAGCGCCTTTGGCAGCAAGGCTGGCTGCGCAAAAGTCTGATCCTGATAATGCTCGCGGTGCTGTGGGAAGTGATTGCGCGAATCCAGAACAACGACCTGCTGCTGCCCAGCTTCATGCAAACCGCCAACGCCCTGTATGGAGGGCTGCTCAGTGGCGAATTGCTGGGCAAGGTGTGGATCTCTCTGGTAGTGCTGCTCAAGGGCTACCTGATCGGCATCGTCCTGGCATTCGGCTTGACCACCTTGGCGGTGTCGACCCAGTTCGGCCGCGATCTGCTCAGCACCCTGACCTCGATGTTCAACCCGCTACCGGCCATTGCACTGCTGCCATTGGCACTGCTGTGGTTCGGGCTGGGGCAGAACAGCCTGATTTTCGTGCTGGTGCATTCGGTGTTGTGGGCATTGGCGCTGAACACCTACGCCGGCTTTCTCGGGGTCTCGGAAACCCTGCGCATGGCCGGGCGTAATTACGGGCTCAAGGGGATGAGATTTGTCCTGTTCATCCTCATCCCCGCCGCGCTGCCCTCAATCCTCGCGGGTTTGAAAATAGGCTGGGCCTTCGCCTGGCGTACGCTGATTGCCGCTGAACTGGTGTTCGGAGCTACCAGCGGCAAGGGTGGGTTGGGCTGGTACATTTTTCAGAATCGCAATGAGCTGTACACCGATAAGGTGTTTGCCGGGTTGGCGGTGGTGATTCTGATTGGGCTGCTCGTGGAGAACCTGGTGTTTGATACGTTGGAAAGAGTGACAGTGAAGCGGTGGGGGATGCAGCGGTAAGCCTTCACCTCTCTTAACCTGTGGGAGCAAGCTTTGCTCCTACAGGGTACGGCTTCGCTGTTAGGATTGCGGTTGAGTCAATCCTGATCGTTTACGAGTGCTCAGTATGCAACTTCCGGACATGAATCTTTTAGTCGCCCTCGACGCCTTGCTCGACGAGGGGAGCGTGGTGGGCGCTGCGCGGCGTATGAATCTCAGCCCGGCAGCGATGAGTCGGACGCTGACGCGTATTCGTGAAGCCATTGGCGATCCGATCCTGGTGCGGGCTGGGCGTGGCCTGGTGCCGACGCCCAAGGCGCTGGAGTTGCGTGAGCAGGTGCGGGATGTGGTGGAGCAGGCCTCGTTGCTATTTCGCTCGGCGGATGACGTGGATCTGAGCAGTTTGCGCCGACGTTTCAGCATTCGCGCCAATGATTTCTTTGTGGGCGTTTACGGCGGCAAGCTGTTCGACACCATGGAGCGCCAGGCCCCGCATTGTGAGCTGCGCTTTGTTCCCGAGGGGGATGGGGATGACGAGGCCTTGCGCGAGGGGCGGATCGATCTGAGCGTGAGCAACAATCGCCCGCTGATGCCTGAGGTTAAAGTACAAAATCTGTTTGCTACGCACTTCGTTGGCCTGGTTCGTGAGGATCACCCGTTGTTCGATGAAGAGATCACTGCCGAGCGATATGCGGGGTTTTCCCATATCAGCATGTCGCGCCGTGGTATTGCCCGCGGGCCGATCGATACGGCGCTCAATGCGCTGGGGTTGGAGCGGCGGGTGGCGGTGATTGCGCCGAGTTTCCATGCGGCGATGTTTGCGTTGCCGGATTCCGATTTGATCCTGCCTGTGCCCAAGGAGGCGCTGCTGAGCATCCGGCGCCTGGGCCTGAAACTGCGCTCGTTTACCCTGCCGATACCGCTGCCGACCATCATGCTGACCCAGGCCTGGCATCCTCGGTTCGATAAGGATCCAGCGCATCGCTGGCTGCGCGAGACGTTGAAAGCGTGTTGTGATGAGACCTGGTTGGCGGCGCAGCCTTAAAAGATCAGAAGATCGCAGCCACCTTCAGGTATGCCTGCAGGAGCTGCCGAAGGCTGCGATCTTTTGATCTTTTATGACGATTGCGCCCCACGCACTTATAACCTGCCAATAAGTTGATTTTCGTCAGCTGCCACCCTCCATAAAATAACCGGGTATTCAAACCCCGGAGCCTGCAGTACATGACTTCCCTCACGGTCCCGGCACCTGTCGCCACGACCGCTGCTTCGCCCCCGGTATTCGGCCCGCGAATCATCATTGGCCTGGTCGGCGTGCTCATCGCCGTGCTGGTGTCCGGCCTGAACGAGATGGTCACCAAGGTGGCCCTCGCCGACATCCGCGGTGCGCTGGCCATTGGTTACGACGAAGGTACCTGGCTGGTCGCCAGCTACACCGCCACTTCGGTGGCGGCCATGGCCTTCGCTCCGTGGTGTTCGGTGACCTTCTCCCTGCGCCGGTTCACGCTCTGGGCCATCGGCGTGTTCACCGTGCTGGGTGTGCTGTGTCCGTTCGCGCCGAACTACGAAAGCCTGCTGCTGATGCGCACTTTGCAAGGCCTGGCGGGGGGAGCGTTGCCGCCGATGCTGATGACAGTCGCGCTGCGCTTCCTGCCGGCCGACGTGAAGCTCTACGGGCTGGCAGGGTATGCATTGACCGCCACTTTTGGTCCCGGCCTGGGCACTCCGCTGGCCGGGCTGTGGACAGAGTATGTCGGCTGGCAGTGGACCTTCTGGCAAATCGTCGTGCCGTGCCTGATCGCCATGGCGGCGGTGGCTTACGGTTTGCCCCAGGATCCGCTGCGCCTTGAGCGCTGCAAACAGTTCAACTGGCGCGGTTTGCTGTTGGGATTCCCGGCGATCTGCATGCTGGTGATCGGCATCCTGCAGGGCAATCGCCTGGACTGGTTCGAGTCGAGCCTGATCTGCACGTTGCTCGGCGGCGGATTGCTGCTGCTGGTGCTGTTCCTGATCAACGAATGGTCGCAACCGATGCCGTTTTTCAAGATGCAGATGCTTGGTATCCGTAACCTGGCCTTCGCGTTGCTGACCCTGGCCGGGGTGCTGGTGATCCTGCTGGCGGTGATCATTATTCCGTCCAGCTACCTGGCGCAGGTCCAGGGTTATCGCCCGATACAAACCGCGCCGATCACCTTGTTGGCAGCACTGCCACAGTTGATCGCGCTGCCCCTGGTGGCGGCCTTGTGCAACCTGCGCTGGGTCGATTGCCGATGGGTACTGGGGATTGGCCTCGGCATGTTGGTGCTGTCGTGCCTCGGGGGCTCGCAACTGACGTCGGTGTGGATTCGCGACGATTTCTACCCGCTGCAACTGCTGCAGATTTTCGGCCAGCCCATGTCGGTGCTGCCGTTGCTGATGCTGTCCACCGGCAGTATCAGCCCGATGGAAGGGCCGTTCGCCTCCGCCTGGTTCAACACGGTCAAGGGCCTGTCGGCGGTGATCGCCACCGGCGTGATCGAGGCGCTGACCACGGCAAGACAACATTTTCACTCGACCATGCTGGTCGACCGTCTCGGCAATTCGCCCCTGGCGGACAGTGACAGCGCCGGCCTCGCTCACCGTTTGCACCAGCAGGTCGTCGTGCTCACCGCATCGGATCTCTATCTGTGCATGGCCGGCGTCGCATTGGCGCTGATCCTGCTGATTTTCTGGATGCCAACGCGGATCTATCCGCCCCGGGCCCCGACTTGAACGCTCCACGAAACAGAAGGTTTTTATGACGAATCTCTCCAGGAAAAAAGCGGCCGTCGGCATCGCGGCGGTGGTTACGCTCGGCGTATTGATTTACCTGCTGGCACCCGGTTTGTTCGGCAAACGCACACACCAGACCACCAATGATGCTTTCGTTTCTGCGGACTTCACCCTGGTGGTCCCGCGTGTTGCCGGGTTCATCAAGGAAGTGCTGGTGGAAGACAACCAGCAGGTCAAGGCCGGCCAGTTGCTGGCGCTGATCGATGACCGGGACCTGCGCGCAGCTGCCCAGGCCGCCGATGCGCAAACGCTGGTCGCCAGGGCTCAATTGCAGAATGTGCGGGCAACGCTGGAGCGCCAGGCCTCCGTGATCGCCCAGGCGCAAGCGAGCGTGGTATCGGCCAAGGCAGAACGGGACTTCGCCGAACATGAACTGAACCGGTACAACCACCTCGCTGGCGTCGGTGCCGGCACGGTACAGAACGCACAGCAAGCCCGCACTCGCATCGACCAGGCGTCGGCGAAGCTGGCCAATGTCACGGCTGTATTGGCCGCAGAGCGCAAGCAGGTGGACATCCTCATCGCCCAGCGGGATGCGGCTGACGGTGGCCTCAAGCGTGCACAGGCTGCGTTGGAAATTGCCAGTTTTGAACTGTCCTATACGCGCATCGTTGCGCCCCAGGACGGCATGGTTGGCGAGCGCGCAGTGCGAGTCGGCGCGTACGTCACGCCCGGCAGCAAAATCCTCGCAGTGGTGCCGCTGGCGCAGGCTTATGTGGTGGCCAACTTTCAGGAGACCCAATTGGCCGACGTGCGTCCCGGGCAGCAGGTCCAGGTGCGGGTGGACAGCCTGGACGGCGAGGCGCTGACGGGGCGTGTCGAAAGTATTGCACCGGCCACCGGGGTGACGTTTGCGTCGATCAAGCCGGACAACGCGACGGGTAACTTCACCAAGGTGGTACAGCGGATTCCGGTGAAGATTGTGCTTGATCCAGGGCAGCCGTCGGCCGAGCGGCTGCGAGTAGGGATGTCGGTGGAGGCGAGTATCGATACTGCCGCGACCGATAAGCATGAGGTGGCGCAACGATGAAAGGTTTGGTTGATTGGGCCGGCGCCTTCGCGAACATGCCCGCTCCCACAAGGGGCCTGATTCATTCCCCCACGTTTTGCCTGGACTCTGATCACCTGTGGGAGCGGGCTTGCCCGCGAAGAGGCCGCAAGCCACAACTCACCCTCTGTGCCTTACTGGTAACAAGCCTCTCAGCCTGCACGGTGGGCCCCGACTTCCAGAAACCCCAGGTACAGCAAATGGCCGACTGGTCGCAGCCCACCAAGGCCGCCGCGAGTCAGGCGGTCACCGAAAACATGGACGAGCGCTGGTGGGAAGTCTTCAACGATCCCAAGCTGTCAGCGCTCACCCAGCGCGCCCTGACCGACAACCTGGACCTCAAACTCGCCAGCAGTCGCCTGCAGCAAAGCCGCGCAGCACGCCAGGTGATCACCGCCGACCGTTACCCCAACACCGCCGCCACCGGCAGCTATGGGCGTAAACGCAACAGCGGCGAAGGGTTGAACGACCCTTCGGGCAACAACGGTGATTCGGCCTTCAATTTGTGGGATGCCGGCTTCTCGGCGTCCTGGGAGCTGGATTTCTGGGGAAGGGTGCGGCGCGAGACCGAGGCTGCCGATGCCACCCTCGAAGTCGCCGAAAATGATCGTCGCGGGGTACTGCTGTCGGTGCTCGCCGAGACCGCCCGGGACTACATCCAGCTGCGCGGAGTACAAGGCACACGAGCAGTCACCGAACAAAACCTCGACGTCGCCCGGCACAGCCTCAAGCTGTCACAGCTGCGCCTGGCCGACGGCGTCGCCACGGACCTGGATGTCGCCGAAGCCGCTGCGCAAGTGTCCGCCATCGAGTCGCGCCTGCCATCGCTTGAGCAACGCCAGTCGCAGTTGATCAACGCGCTGAGTCTGTTGATGGGGGAACCACCCCATGCGCTGTCCGCCGAGTTGGCCGCCGATGCACCGGTGCCGCAAAGCCCAAGTCAGATCGCCATTGGCTTGCCTTCGCAACTGGCCGAGCGACGACCTGATATCCGTCAGGCCGAAGCGCGCCTGCACGCCGCCACCGCCAATATTGGCGTGGCCAAAGGCGATTTTTATCCACGGATTACCTTGTCGGGCAACGTCGGCTCCCAAGCGCTGCAGTTGAGTGATTTCGGTAGCTGGGGTTCCCGCGCATTTGGCATCGGTCCGCAGTTCAGCCTGCCACTGTTCGACGGCGGTCGCCTGCGCGGCGTGCTCAACCTGCGCGAAGCCCAGCAACAGGAAGCGGCTATCGCCTATCAGCAAACCGTCTTGCGCGCGTGGCACGAAATCGATGATCAACTGAGCGCCTACAACGCCAGCCAACGGCGCCGGGACAGCCTGGCCGAAGCCGTGCGCCAGAACCAGATCGCACTGACCACCGCGCAACGGCAATACGTCGAAGGGGTAGTCGATTTCGTCAACGTACTCACCGTACAAGGCGAACTGCTGGCGACCCAGGAACAGTGGGTGGAAAGCTCGACCGGGGTGTCGTTGGCGATGGTGGGCTTGTATAAGGCGCTGGGCGGTGGATGGGAGTCGGTGTATCCGCTTGAGGCAGCCACAGTTAGCCGTTGATCAATGTCGTTTTGCCAGTTACCGCAGCCAGTGGGATTGCTGCTACGGCGATGGCCGGACCGTGGTGTCGAGCCTGACTTACGATTGGTAAGGCAAATTGCAGAAACTGTGGGAGCTCGAACGACTCAACTCGAATCGACACCACAAATCCCTGTGGGAGCGGGCTTGCCCGCGAAGAGGCCGTCACATTCAGTACCCATGCTGACTGAGGCACCGCTTTCGCAGTCTAGTAAAGGGCTCGACTGTATGAATTTTGATCAATCGACACACCGCCCCGATGGGCGGATTTCCCCCGCGATCGCCCTGGCGGGCCTAGACTTTTGTAATGGAGCCAATGGGTATAACCACCGTCCGCAGGTGAATCATGCGGACACCGAGGTGCATCATGCGTATGGCAAGAACCGTGCAGAACAGCCTGGACAAGGCTAACTGCGAATTTGACATCGTCAGTCACCCTCACTCGGCCAGCAGCCTGGAAACCGCGCGTGTCGCCGGTATTCCGGCCGAACGAGTGGCCAAGTCGGTGATCCTGGATGATCACCATGGGCGTTACCTGATGGCCGTCCTGCCGGCCAGTCGGCACCTGGACTTGAGCAAGGTCCGCGGCAGCGGGGAGTGGCAGATCACTCGTGAAAGCAACCTGGCGCACCTGTTCAATGACTGCGAACGCGGAGCGGTGCCGGCGCTGGGTGAGTCCTACGGCCTGGACATGGTCATCGACCCGTTGCTGACGCGGCAAAAAGACATCTACCTGGAGGCGGGTAATCACAACAACCTGCTGCACATGAGTGTGCCGCAGTACTTGAAAATGGTGCCGCACGCGCAGGTCGTCGAGGTGAGTGATTGAATTCTGCGGCGTCAGCGACCTCTATTCGCGAGCAGGCTCGCTCCCGCAGGGAAAATGCGCTCAACTGTGGGGACGAGTCTGCTCGCGATTACTTCTTGATCACCATAGGAAGCCTGACATGGAATCCCCAACACATAGCTTGCCCTCTCTGTTCAAGCAGCTGGGGCTGGCCGACGATCCGGTCAGCATCGACCAGTTCATCGCCACCCACTCGCCGCTCAAGCCGGAACTGCACCTGGCGGACGCATTCTTCTGGACCCAGAGCCAGGCAACGTTCCTGCGGGACGAAATTCTGGATGATGCGGACTGGGCGGAGGTGGTTGACCAGTTGAATGTGCTGTTGAGAAAGGGAAGGGGCGTTTAACAGGCAGAGAAAAGCTACTCCAGGGTTGCTGGCCGTCAGAAAAAAGACCAGAGTTAAGACCTAAAAAAGGTCTTAATTATGCAAAATGTTCTAGCCGATATGGCTGTCAGTGTTTCAGAGTTGAAGAAAAATCCTTCAGCCGTTCTGAACGGCTCATTGGGTGGTCCTGTCGCAGTGCTCAATCATAATCGCGTCATGGGTTACATGGTTCCCGCGGATGTTTTCGAACGCATGGTTGAACGCCTCGACGATCTCGAGTTGGCAGAAATCGTTCGCTCGCGTCTTCATGAGACACCGGTGCCGGTAACGCTGGATGACTTATAAGCTCGAGTTTCTGCCATCTGCCCGCAAGGAGTGGGACAAGCTGGGACACACATTGCGCGAGCAATTCAAGAAAAAGCTGGCAGAAAGATTAGAGGTGCCTCGAATACCTTCGGACCTACTGCATGGAATGTCTGACTGCTACAAGATAAAACTGAAGGCATCGGGATATTGTCTGGTTTATCAAGTAGTGGATGAGCGTTTAGTCGTTTCAGTTGTGGCGGTAGGTAAGCGCGAGCGCAGCGAAGTCTACGAGCGAGCTCGAAAACGCTGAACGCAGCCAAATTGTTTCAAAACTTGACCGACATTCTCCGCAAGTGCGATATTGATAGTTAGCAAACTAACAGTGTGTGCATTGTCTCGTGCCGAAGAACCTCGACGCCCTCCAAATGAACATCAGCAGTGCCATGGTGGTAGCCGCCAGGCACTGGCGCAAAATCTGCCAGACCACGCTGGTCAATTATGGAATTTCCGAAGCCTGCGCCGTCCCGCTCTTGATGATCGGTCGCTTGGGTGAGGGTGTGCGTCAGGTGACGGTGGCGCAGGCGGCGGGGATGGAAAGCCCTTCGCTGGTGCGCTTGCTCGATCAGCTTTGTCATTCCGGCTATGTACGGCGTACCGAAGATGCCCATGATCGCCGGGCCAAGTGCCTGAGCCTGACTGAAACCGGGCGGGAGCTGGTGCAGGCGGTTGAAGCCGAGTTGGTCCGCTTGCGTCATGAAGTGCTCGAGGGCATCGACCAGAGTGACCTGGAAGCCACGTTGCGGGTGCTTCGGGCGTTCGAAGCGGCGAACGCGCCATCGGTGATTGGCTCGTGAGCGGATTTTTTACCGGCATGCCCCCTGCGCGGGACTGGTTCTACGGGGTTCGCACGTTTGCCGCCTCCATGATCGCGCTCTACATCGCCATGCTCATGCAAATGCCCCGTCCATATTGGGCGATGGCCACGGTGTATATCGTCTCCAGCCCTTTTGTCGGCCCCACCAGTTCCAAGGCGCTATACCGTGCGGTCGGGACTTTTCTCGGTGCCATGGCGGCGGTTTTCTTCGTGCCGATGTTCGTGCAAAGCCCTTACGTACTGGTGGTGGTGATCGCGCTATGGACCGGGACGCTGCTGTTTCTGTCCCTGCACCTGCGTACTGCCAACAGCTATGCCTTGATGCTCGCTGGCTACACCTTGCCGCTGATCGCCTTGCCGGTGGTGGATAACCCGTTGGCGGTGTGGGATGTGGCCGAAGCGCGTACGGAGGAAATTTTCCTCGGTATCGCAGTAGCTGCGGTGGTTGGCGCGATGTTCTGGCCGCGACGGCTGGCGCCGGTGTTCAACGACTCGGTGGGCAAATGGTTTACTGACGCTTCGACTTACAGCCTGCGGTTTCTCAATCGCCAGGTGCAGCCCGATGAAGTCAGCGCCCTGCGGGCCTCGATGGTCGCGACCTTCAACACCCTGGAGCTGATGATCGGCCAGTTGCCCCACGAGGGTGCCCGGCCACAAACCGTGCGCAATACCAAAGAGCTGCGTGGGCGGATGATTCATCTGCTTCCAGTGATTGATGCCTTGGACGATGCGCTGTATGCCCTGGAGCGGCGTACACCCGAGCTGGTGGAGAAATTTGCCCCGTTGCTGGCGGCCACCACCCAATGGCTCGAACACAAGGACGCCGACCTGCAGCGCTGGCAGGCCCTGAAAAACCAACTCGAAGCCCTGCAACCGAACGCCGAGGCGCTGGATGATCGCAGGCAACTGTTGTTCTCCAACGCCATCTATCGCCTAGGTGAATGGATCGACCTGTGGCAGGACTGCCGCAGCCTGCAGCATGCCATTGAGTGCGAAAGCCAGGACAGCTGGCGCGCGGTGTATCGGCACTGGCGCCTGGGCCGGCTCTCGCCGTTCCTGGATCGTGGGCTGATGTTGTATTCGGCGGCATCAACGGTCACTGCGATCATCGTGGCGTCGGTGCTGTGGATCTTGCTCGGCTGGACTGACGGCGGCGCTGCAGTGATTCTCGCGGCCGTGGCTTGCAGCTTCTTTGCCTCGATGGACGACCCGGCGCCGCAGATTTACCGTTTTTTCTTCTGGACGGCGATGTCCGTGGTGTTCGCCAGCCTGTACCTGTTTCTGGTCCTGCCCAACCTGCATGACTTTCCGATGCTGGTGCTGGCGTTCGCGGTCCCGTTCATTTGCATTGGCACCCTGACGGTCAAGCCGCAGTTCTACCTGGGCATGTTGCTGACGCTGGTTAACACCTCGTCGTTCATCAGTATCCAGGGAGCCTATGACGCGGATTTCCTGAGCTTCGCCAACTCCAATCTGGCCGGCCCGGTCGGGCTGCTTTTCGCGTTCGTCTGGACCCTGATTGCCCGGCCATTTGGCGCGGAACTGGCGGCCAAGCGCCTGACCCGGTTCAGCTGGCGCGACATTGTCAGCCTCACCGAACCGGCAACCCTGTCCGAACATCGGCACCTGGGCGTGCAGATGCTCGATCGCCTGATGCAGCACCTGCCGCGGCTGGCGATGACCGGCCAGGACACCGGCATTGCCCTGCGCGAAGTGCGCGTGGCGTTGAACCTGCTCGACTTGCTGGCCTACACGCCACGGGTCACAGGCGTTCCGCAGACGCTGCTGCACCAGGTAGTGGCGGAAGTTGGCGCCTACTTCAAGGCCTGCCTCAAGGCGGACGAACGCTTGCCGGCACCGACGGCCCTGCAGATGACGCTCGATCGTACCCGCCGTGCGCTCACCACCGAGTGTGACGAAGGGGCGCGCCTGCACTTGCTCCACGCCCTGAGCGGGCTGCGCCTGGCACTGTTGCCGGGGGTGGAATTTGTCGGCACGGGCGAACTCGAAGAACCGCTTCCCCATGGCATCGATGGAGCGCCTTTATGATCGGTGATCTGGATATCAGCGGTGTTTTCCTGCCCACGCTGCTGGTGCTGATGGGCATTACTTACGTGATTTTCCTGCTGGTGCACGGGCTGCTGACGCGTCTGCACTTTTACCGTCTGGTCTGGCACCGGGCATTGTTCAACGTGGCTCTCTACGCCTTGCTACTTGGCGCCGTGGACTCACTCAGTCGATACCTGATGACATGAAAAAACCTTTTTTGACCCTCGGTCGCGTGGTGCTGACTCTGCTGATCGTGACCTTCGCCGTCGTCGTCGTCTGGCGCATGGTGATGTACTACATGTTCGCCCCATGGACCCGGGACGGGCACATCCGTGCCGACATCGTGCAGATCGCGCCGGACGTGTCCGGCCTGATTCAGACCGTTGAAGTGCGCGACAACCAATTGGTCAAGCGTGGCCAGGTGCTGTTCAGCATCGACCAGGACCGCTTCAGACTGGCGTTGCGCCAGGCCAAGGCTGCCGTGGCTGATCGTCAGGAAACCCTGGCGCAGGCGCAGCGCGAGCACAAACGTAACCGTGGCCTGGGCAACCTGGTGCCGGGCGAGCAACTGGAAGAAAGCCAGTCCCGGGTCGCCCGCGCCGAAGTCGCCTTGATGGAAGCGCAGGTGGCGGTGGACAGTGCCCAGCTCAACCTGGATCGCTCGACCATCCGCAGCCCGGTGGACGGCTACGTCAACGACCGCGCGCCACGCCATCAGGAATTCGTAACTGCCGGGCGGCCGGTGTTGTCGGTGGTGGACAGCAACTCGTTCCACATTGACGGCTATTTCGAAGAGACCAAACTGGACGGGATTCACGTCGGCCAGAGCGTCGATATCCGGGTGGTGGGTGACCGCGCGCGGTTGCGTGGGCATGTTGAAAGCATCGTTGCCGGTATCGAAGACCGCGACCGCACCAGCGGCAGTAACCTGCTGCCCAACGTCAACCCTGCATTCAGCTGGGTACGGTTGGCCCAGCGGATTCCGGTGCGCATTGCTTTCGATGAGGTGCCTGCGGACTTCCGCATGATCGCCGGGCGTACCGCCACCGTATCGATCATCGAGGATCAGCAACAGGAGCCCGCGCAATGAGCAAGGCTTCGGGTTTGGCGGTGATCGGCCTGGGCATGCTGCTGTCGGCCTGCCAGGTGGTCGGGCCGGATTACCACCTGCCGGACGAAGCCGCCGTGCACCGTGATGATTTCCAGGGCGAGCTGGCGGTGAACGACAAGAACGTCGTTTCCGCGCCCGTGCCCGGTGATTGGTGGCGGTTGTACCAGGATCCGCGCCTGGATCAACTGGTGCAGCAGGCCATGGTCACCAACACCGATCTGCGAGTGGCAGCGGCGAACATTTCCCGGGCCCGGGCACAGGTCGATGAAGCGCAAGCCGCAGGAGGCTGGAGCGGCGGCGTGAAAATCGGCGCTCAGCGTTTGCAGGAGTCCGGCGAAGCATTCCTGCTGGCGGACAAGGTGCCGGTGGCCAATGTGGGCGATATTGGCATCACCACCTCTTATCAATTCGACCTGTTCGGCACCTTGCAGCGCGGTATCGAGGCGGCGAAGGCCAATGCCGATGCGACTCAAGCGGCAGCCGATACTGCACGAATCACCCTGGTGGCCGATGTGGTGCGGGCCTACACCCAGGTGTGCGCGGCCAACGAAGAGCAGGAAATCGCCCAGCACTCCCTGGATCTGCAAGCCCAGGGCACCACGCTGGTACAGCGGCTGCGCGATGCGGGGCGCGGTGATGAAACCCAGGTGACCCGCTCGCAAACCCAATTCAAATCCCTGCGTGCCGAAATGCCGCGCTACGAAGCGGCCCGTCAGGCCGGCTTGTTCCGCCTGTCGATGCTACTCGCCCAGCCGGTGGATCAATTGCCAGCCGGGACGGCGACTTGCGCCGAACTGCCAAAAATCGCCCAGCTGTTACCGGTGGGTGACGGTGCCACGTTGCTCAAGCGCCGCCCCGACGTGCGGCAGGCCGAACGACGCCTCGCGGCTTCCACGGCGGGTATCGGCATCGCCACGGGCGAGCTGTACCCGGACATCAGCATCGGCGCGTCGGTTGGAACCGTCGGCATCCTGGAAAACCTCGGCAAACCGGCGACCAATCGCTGGGGCTTCGGTCCGTTACTGAGCTGGACCGTACCGTCCAACGGCTCGCGTGCACGTATTCGTGAGGCCGAAGCGACCACCCAGGGCGCCCTGGCGCATTTCGATGGGGTAGTGCTCAACGCCATTCGCGAAACCCAGACCGGCCTGGCCCAATACTCCGCGTTGCTGCAACGTCGCGATGCGCTGGCCGAGGCGGAACAATCGGCGCAACAGGCAGCAGACCAGACCCACCGCTTCTTCCAGGCCGGCCGGGCGTCGTTCCTCGCGGACCTGCAAGCCACCCGGACCTACACCGACGTACGGGCGCAGTTGGCCGCCGCGAACACCCAGGTTGCCATGAGCCAGATCGATTTGTTCCTGGCGCTGGGCGGCGGATGGGAAAGCGGACGAACGCAAGGTTCGAACTCCAGCAAACCCTGAGGCCGTTGCTATGCTTTGATTTGTTGGGCTGACGCGCCACGAGCCACGCCAGTCCACTGATCAAGGCTCGCGTTGGTCATGGGGACTAAAATAATGAAAAACCCTTATGCTCCCGGCTTCTGGTGCGCTATAGCCGCACTGGTCCTGCTGTCAGCCACCTATTTCTACGGCATCATGCTGGCCCACCAGATCGACAAGGCCCTGATATTTCTCGACAGTGCCTCGGCGCTGATCGCCGTGCTGTCGATTGTGGTGGTCGCCTGGGCTTCTGTTCAGGGCGCCCGTATCAAGAAAAAACACCTCGAACAAGGCAAGACGCTGGTGCTCATCTGGGACACCAAGGTGGCTTTGCGCCGGGTTGAAACCGTGTTTGACCGCTATTTCTGGGGCAGCTACTGGCAACCCGGCCGCACTTTCCAGGAAGTCATGGGCGAGCTGACCGGCACGCCGCTGGAAAAAAGCCTGGAAACCTTAAAGAAGCAGTGCCTGGCACTGGACAAGCAGGTGTCGGACGAGGAGCGGCATTGGCTAAGCAACGCCCGCGAGCTCTCCGATGTCGCCACCGCCATGGCCCGGGAGCGTTACCAGCTGGACTTCTGCGACCCGCGCGCGGAGGTGACGGGTGGGGCGGTGATCAATCGGGATTTTGAGGTGCTGGTGTATACCTGGACCGCGCGGCTGAAGAGTTTTGACCATCAGCTCGATGAAATTGAAGTGCAGTATTCCTGACATCTGAAATCATCCCGGTGGCCCTCAGGGAACTGTGGCAACTGTGGGATCTCTGACACCTGTAGATACTCTGTTACCGGTCAAGCTTTCAGCAGGTGTTTTTCGCTGAAAAGCTTGGCCGTATCGAAATCTTCT
>NZ_JBEOPV010000038.1:0-24097 GCF_040310425.1 Pseudomonas sp. 65/3-MNA-CIBAN-0223 | reverse complement strand
CAGAAACACATCTTTGTATGTCAGCACCAACGAGCTTAGACCTCTCTCGCTGGGTGCTGGGTCAACATACAAGGAGCTGCCGAAGGCTGCGATCTTTTCAAGCTCACCACCATCACTTAGTCAAACGTGATCCCCTGAGCCAACGGCAACTCCAGCGAATAGTTCACGGTATTGGTCTGGCGACGCATATAACCGCGCCATGCATCCGAGCCCGACTCGCGTCCGCCGCCGGTCTCTTTCTCGCCACCAAATGCGCCACCGATTTCCGCGCCGCTCGGGCCGATGTTGACGTTGGCAATACCACAGTCGCTGCCGACCGCTGACATGAATTGCTCGGCTTCGCGCACGTCAGTGGTGAAGATGCACGAAGACAGGCCTTGAGGCACTGCATTGTTCAGGCGCAAGGCTTCCTCGAAATCCTTGTAACCGACCACGTAGAGAATCGGTGCGAAGGTTTCGCTGCACACTACATCGCTCTGCTCCGGCATCTCGACGATCGCAGGCTGAACGTAATAGGCGTTCGGGTATTGGTCTTCCAGCTGGCGCTTGCCGCCGAATACCCGGCCACCTTCGCTCAAAGCCTGCTCCAGCGCGTCCTGCATGTTCTCGAAGCTGTGCTTGTCGATCAGCGGGCCAATCAGGTTGCCTTCCAGCGGGTTGCCGATGCGCACTCTTGAGTAAGCGGCTTTCAGGCGGGTCACGATCTCTTCTTTGACCGATTCATGGGCAATCAGGCGGCGCAAGGTGGTGCAGCGCTGGCCGGCGGTGCCGACAGCACTGAACAGGATGGCGCGCACGGCCATGTCCAGGTCGGCACTTGGGCCAAGGATCATCGCATTGTTGCCGCCCAGCTCAAGGATGCTGCGGGCAAAACGCGCAGCGATTTTCGGGGCCACTTCGCGGCCCATGCGGGTGCTGCCGGTGGCGCTGACCAACGCCACGCGCGGGTCATCCACCAAGGCTTCACCGGCATCGCGACCGCCAATGATGACCTGGCTCAAATGCGGCGGTGCGTCGCTGAAGTTTTTCAGCACCCGATCAAACAGTGCCTGGCATGCCAGGGCGGTCAGCGGAGTTTTCTCGGACGGCTTCCAGATCACCGGGTTACCGCACACCAGTGCCAGGGTGGTGTTCCAGGCCCAGACGGCCACCGGGAAGTTGAACGCGCTGATCACCCCGACCACGCCCAGCGGATGCCAGGTCTCACGCATGTGGTGGCCCGGGCGCTCGGAGGCGATGGTCAAACCGTACAGCTGTCGTGACAAACCGACAGCGAAATCGCAAATATCGATCATTTCCTGAACTTCACCCAGGCCTTCCTGGGTGATCTTGCCCGCTTCCCACGACACCAGCTCGCCGAGGTCGGCCTTGTATTCGCGAAGAATGTCGCCCAGTTGGCGCACCAATTCGCCCCGGCGCGGTGCCGGCACCTTGCGCCACAATTCGAACGCATGATCTGCACGACTGATGTGCTGCTCGACTTCGGCAGCCCCTTCCCAGTTGACGGCAGCAATCTGGCTGCCATCGATCGGTGAATGCACCGGCACTTTGCCGTTCTGGTACAGGGCCGGGTTTACACCAAGACGATCAAGCAATGCGGCAACCATGGGTCACTCCTCAAACAAAAGACAGAACGTGTGCAGCCGCACGATCACGGCTGATCAGGCCTGTAGTTTTAGCTTTCCGGAGGTTACTCAACAAACGACCTTTAAGAGAGATATCATTCCGTTTATTCATGCTGTGCATTGCTGGCAATAAAGAGACAAGAAGAAAGGATCGCCCATGCTGAACAAACGCTACCTGCCATCGATCACCGCGCTGCAGTGTTTCGAGGCTGTCACCCGGCATTTGAGCTTCACCCGGGCCGCCGAAGAGCTGAACCTGACCCAAAGCGCCGTCAGCAAACAGGTGGCGCAACTTGAAGAGTTATTGCAACACCTGCTGTTTCGCCGGGTGCGTCGCCGCCTGCAGATGACTCCGGCAGGCGATCTGTACCTGGTGGAGGTACGAAAAATCCTCACTCAGGTCGAGATGTCTACCCATTATCTGCGTTCCTACGGTGGAGAAACCGAAGTCCTGCGGGTCTCGACGCCGCCGACCTTTGGCGCGCGCTGGCTGGTGCCGCGCCTGAAAGGCTGGCGCCTGCGGCATCCGTCGATCCATCTGGACCTGTGCAGCGAACAGGAAGCCGATGATTTGCTGCAAGGCCGCAGCGACCTGGCGTTCTACTTTGGCCAAGGGTCACGCCCGGGCACCGAATGCCTGAAGCTGTTCAGCGAGGAGCTGGTTCCGGTGTGTGCCCCGGGCAGCCTTCCGGCCACACCTTTCACCGACCCAACCCAGCTCGCTGACCTGGTCCTGCTGCAAAACGCCTCCCGGCCACAGGCCTGGCACGACTGGTTCGACAGTCAGGGCTATCACACCGAACACAGCTACCACGGGCCGCGCTTCGAAACCTTCTACATGTGCATCCGCGCCGCCCAGGTAGGCTGTGGCGTGGCGTTGTTGCCCAGGTTTCTGGTGGAAGAGGAATTGGCCGACGGCAAACTGGTCATACCCTGGAAGCATGCGATGCCCAGCACTGATTCTTACTACCTGGCATACCCGGAACATTCGGCGGACGTGCCGAAGGTGCGCGATTTCGTGAAGTGGATGCTGGAGCAGATTGATAGCCCGGAAATGCCGCAAAACTGAGGCATCACACCGCCTTCTGCGGGAGCGAGCCTGCTCGCGATAGCGTCGACACATCCGACATTCAGGTGACTGACACACCGCTATCGCGAGCAGGCTCGCTCCCACGGGATCTCCAGCGTCTAAAAAATCGCTGGCAATAACTGCCGTTGATATGCGCCACTAGCCCCATTCATTGAATCAGCTGCAATGTCGCCGCCACAGGCCGCGGCCAGCCTGGAGAACCCCGTTATGAGCGACAGCGTATTTGCCGATCGCATCGTGCAGAACCTGCTCGACACCGACTTCTACAAACTGACGATGATGCAGGCGGTGCTGCACAATTACCCGAACGTGGAAGTGGAATGGGAGTTTCGTTGCCGCAACAGCGAGGATCTGCGCCCGTACCTGGCCGAGATTCGCTTTCAGATCGAGCGCCTCGCCGAGCTGAGCCTGACCGCCGATCAACTGGGTTTCATGGAGCGCATCAGCTTCATGAAACCGGATTTCCTGCGCTTTCTCGGACTGTTTCGTTTCAACCTGCGCTACGTGCACACCGGGATCGAGAACGGCGAGCTGTTCATCCGTCTGCGCGGGCCCTGGCTGCATGTGATTTTGTTCGAAGTACCGCTGCTGTCCATCGTCAGCGAAGTGCGCAACCGCTATCGGTACCGGGAAGTCGTCCTGGAACAGGCGCGCGAGCAGCTTTATCGCAAATTCGACTGGCTGACGGCCAATGCTGCTGCCGATGAGTTATCCGAGCTGCAGGTCGCCGATTTCGGCACCCGCCGCAGGTTTTCCTACCGGGTGCAGGAAGAAGTGGTGAACGTGCTCAAGCACGACTTTCCCGGGCGTTTTGTCGGCACCAGTAACGTCCACCTGTCCCGGGAGCTGGACATGAAGCCCTTGGGCACCATGGCCCACGAATGGATCATGGCGCACCAGCAACTCGGACCGCGCCTGATCGACAGCCAGATTGCCGCGCTGGATTGCTGGGTCCGCGAGTATCGGGGCCTGCTCGGCATCGCACTGACTGACTGCATTACCACCGATGCCTTCCTGGGCGATTTCGACCTGTACTTCGCCAAGCTTTTCGATGGCCTGCGCCACGACTCCGGGGATCCGATAATCTGGGCGGAAAAAGCCATCGCCCACTACCACAAGCTCGGCATCGACCCGATGAGCAAGACCCTGGTGTTCTCCGACAGCCTGACGCTGCCCAAGTCCCTGGAAATATTCCGGGCGCTGCGCGGGCGGATCAATGTCAGCTTTGGCATCGGCACCAACCTGACCTGCGATATTCCAGGGGTTGAACCGATGAGCATCGTGCTTAAAATGGCCGCCTGCAACGGTCAGCCGGTGGCCAAGATTTCCGATGAACCGGGCAAGACCCACTGCAAAGACCCCAACTTCGTCGCCTATTTGCGACACGTTTTCAAAGTTCCTGCCGCCCTTTCCAGCACATCAAGCAAGGAGTGAATTCATGCAAGCCGTACAGCGTGAGATTGCTGAGCAGCTCAAGGTTCAACCACCATTCGCCGACGATGCCGCCCTTGAGGCTGAAGTCGCTCGACGGATCACGTTCATTCAGGATTGCCTGGTCAATTCCGGGCTCAAGGCCCTGGTGCTGGGGATCAGCGGCGGCGTTGATTCCCTCACCGCCGGCCTGTTGGCCCAGCGTGCCATGCGCGAGTTGCGCGACAGCACCGGTGACGACAGCTACAAGTTCATTGCCGTCCGCCTGCCCTACGAGACCCAGTTCGACGAACACGATGCCCAGGCGTCAGTGGATTTCATCGAACCGGATGAGCGCCACACCGTGAACATTGGCCCGGCAGTCAAGGCGCTGGCCAGCGAAGTCGCAGCGTTCGAAGGCAAACACGCGGTGTCGGTCGACTTTGTGCTGGGCAACACCAAGGCGCGTATGCGCATGGTCGCCCAATACACCATCGCCGGCGCGGCCCATGGCCTGGTGATCGGCACTGACCATGCGGCGGAAGCGGTGATGGGATTCTTCACCAAGTTTGGTGACGGCGCCTGCGACCTGGCGCCACTGAGCGGGCTGGTGAAAAACCAGGTGCGCAGCATCGCCCGCAGCTTTGGCGCACCGGAATCGCTGGTGGAGAAGATCCCCACTGCCGATCTCGAGGACCTGTCCCCGGGCAAGCCGGATGAGGCGTCCCATGGGGTGACCTATGCCGAAATCGATGCTTTTCTGCATGGCGAGCCGGTACGTGAGGAAGCGTTCAGGATTATTTGTGAAACGTACAACAAGACCCATCACAAGCGAGTGATGCCGTTCGCGCCTTGAATGCGGCGGCGCCTGTACCGGCGCCATCGCGGGCAAGGCTTGCTCCCACAGGTTCAGCGCCATGCCATCAGCTGAGCCTGACACAAACCCTGTGGGAGCAAGGCTTGCCCGCGATGAACGCTGACGCGGTCAAAGGCCAGGCACAAAAAAAGCGCCCGCAGTGGACGCTTTTTTTGAAGCTGATTCGCTTACTTCAGTGTAACCGTACCTTTCATCATCGAGATGTGGCCCGGGAACGAGCAGAAGAAACCGTATTTCTCATCCGCACTCAGCTTCGACACATCAAAAGTCACCGAATCGGTTTCCTTGGCGCCGATGATCTTGGTGTGGGCGATGATGCGGGTGTCGCCGTCTTTCAGGTAGTTCTTGTCGATACCGGCAGCCAGGCCATCGGTGGCGATCGGCTGCATGTCAGCTTCTTTACTCAGCACCCAGTTATGACCCATGACGTTCTTCGGCAAGCTGCCAGAGTGGGTCAACTCGACGGTGAAGGTTTTGCAGCTCTTGTCGATCTCAATGGCCTTGCTGTTGAAGGTCATCTGGTCGGTGGAGTCGATGGTGGTCTTGCACTCGGCAGCCATCAGTTGGCTGCTGGCCAGTGTCAGCAGGGATACCGCAACAAGTTTGGCAAACATGGTGAATCTCCAAGGCAGGGTTAACAAAAGTGCGAATGGACAGAAGACTGCCTGAAAACTGCGCAAGTTCCTATGACCTGAATCAAAAATTGTATACAACTTTCGGGCTATGACACCGATCGAAACAATCTACCAGCCAGATGCCTGGCCCGGCCCTATCATCGGTCCATCGCCACCTACCTGGAATCCGTCATGACCCTCAATAGCCTGTTGTGCAGCCTGCTTGCCGCGTATGCCTGTGGTGCCAGCGGCAGTTACGAAACCCCTGCCCGCGACCTTTAACCCTTGGATCGCTAACGCCGTGCCTTTACCCTGTGGTCATCGTGACCGTGGAGCAAAGCATGTCATTAGCATCCGTTTGTGTTTTCTGCGGTGCCAGCACTGGCACCCACCCGGCTTATCGTGAAGCGGCTATCGCCCTTGGGCGCGCCGTCGCCGAACGCAAGCTGACCCTGGTATACGGCGGTGGTGCCGTGGGTTTGATGGGGATAGTCGCGGATGCCGCCCTGGCAGCCGGCGGGGAAGTCATTGGTATCATTCCGCAAAGTCTCAAGGACAAGGAAATCGGCCACAGCGGCCTGACTCGCCTGGAAGTGGTTGACGGCATGCATGCGCGCAAGGCGCGGATGGCCGAGCTGAGCGATGCTTTCATCGCGCTGCCCGGCGGCCTCGGCACCCTGGAAGAACTGTTCGAGGTCTGGACCTGGGGCCAGCTCGGCTATCATGCAAAACCGCTCGGCCTGCTCGAAGTGAACGGTTTCTACAGCAAATTGACTGGTTTTCTTGATCATATCGTCGGCGAAGGCTTCGTTCGCGAAGCGCACCGTGACATGCTGCAAACGAGCGAATCGCCGCAAACCCTGCTCGACGCACTGGATGCCTGGCACCCGGTGGTCACGCCAAAATGGGCCGAGCAAAAACCCAGCTAACGGCTCGGGCCCGATACAGGGCAGAATATGCGCCGCTCAACCTCACCTTCGACCCAAGAGGATCGCCCATGGCTAAACCTAATTATTCCTTCGCCAAACGTCAGAGAGACTTGGCCAAGGAGCAGAAGAAAGAGGAAAAGCTTCAGCGCAAGAAAGCTACAGCTGAAGAAGAAGCAGCAGCACTGAACCCGGATGCCGAAGGTGAAGTGGCTACAGACGAAACCGCAGCACCGAAAGATCAGGCGCCTGACGCCTGAGACCCTCAGGGCCGGATGATCTGATCAGGCCCACCGGATCTGTGTCCAGGGTTGGCAGCAGTGCTGCTGACCCTGTAGGAGCTGCCGAAGGCTGCGATCTTTTGATCTTGCTCTTCAAATGTTCTGGAGACGCTCAAGATCAAAAGATCGCAGCCTTCGGCAGCTCCTACCGGGGGGATGCGCGTTAATCCAGCGGCATCACCGTGACCCGAACTTCGGGGTCATGATTGCCCCCGCCCAGAATCACCCCGCGCAACGGCGACACATCCGAAAAATCCCGGCCCCAGGCCAGGGTGATGTGCTCCAGTGCCGGCTGCACGTTGTTGGTCGGATCAAAATCGACCCAACCCAGTACCGGACAAAATACCGAAACCCAGGCATGCGAGGCGTCGGCGCCGATCAGGCGTGGCTGGCCGGGTGGTGGCTGAGTCAGCAGGTACCCGCTGATGTAACGCGCTGCCAGGCCTCGGGAGCGCACGCACGCGAGCATCAGGTGGGCGAAGTCCTGGCAAACCCCTCGCCGCCGCTCCAGGACCTCCACCAGAGGCGTGGCGACCTGGGTCGCTTCGGCATCGAAGGTGAACTCGCTGAAAATCTTCTCCATCAATGCCTGAACGCCAAGCAGCAACGGCCTGCCCGGCGCAAAACAACTTTCCGAGAACTCGACGAAGTTGCGCTTCAAGTGCACATAGGGCGATTCGAACCGGTAACGGCAGGCTTCCAGTATCTCGCGGGAAAGCGGCTGGCTGCTGTAGGTCAGCGCGCTGCGGGTATCTTCCCATGCGGGGGAGCGGTTGAAGTCCAGCATCGGCCGGGCCGTCACTTCAATGGTCAGGCTGGCATTGACCAGCAATTCGTCGTGGGGGCGCTCGAACGCCAGGCGGGTCAGCGGATTGCCGAACACGTCCAGTTCATCCCGGCGTGAGGTGGGATCCGGACTGATCTGCAAGCGCTGATCCGTGCAATGCTGCCAGGCGCAAGGCCGTGGCCACAGGTGCGCCAGCTGCTGGGCGAGCGACACCGGGCTGTCGTAGTGATAGTGGGTGTCGTGAAAAATCTGGTAATGGGCGCTCATCAGACGGACACCGTACGCTGGCTGACATCATCGACATGGGCGAAATGCCGCAGTGCCAGGCGATCGGAGGCCTGGCCGCTGGCTTCGGCGATTTCCTGCAGCAGATCGGCCAGGCCTTCGACGGCGGCGCGTACGCTGGCTTCGCCAAACAGCGAGTTTTGCAGGCACCCCAGGTCGAACCGGGCCAGGCGCTCGACCAGTTGCGGCAAACCGGTCTCACGTGGCGCACCGAAATCGTCATTCAGTCGCTTGAGGGTACGATTGACCAGCTTCAACTGGAACAGCACGGCATGGGGGTTCTGCTCGTCCAGGAGCAACAGGTCCAGTACCGGGAGCAGTTGCGCCACCGCCAGATACCGCGAGCGATAAGTGATACTGCTGTTGCCCAGTTCCAGCAGCCATTCCAGGCCCGCCTGATCAAAAGGACCGGCGCCGCGCAGGAAGGCGGCAAGGCTGGCGCTGAGAAATTGCAGCCGTTCGATGCGCCGACCGATCATCAGAAAGCGCCATCCCTCATCGCGGGTCATGTCGTCCAGGGCAAAACCCGACAGCGCGGCCAGGGACATCACCAGTCGGTTGAGAAAGTCCAGCAGCTCACCGAAGTCAGGCTCGGCGGTTTCCAGTTCCATGGCTTCGCGTTGCAGTTCCACCAGGGCCTGCCAGTTTTCCCGCGAGAGCTTGCCGCGCACCTGCGAGGCTGCCCACTGCAATCGCTGCAGGTTGGAGCGCAGGCTGAACGACCAGTCATCCCCGAGCAGCGCGGCAAGCAGGCGTTCCTGCAGTTCGCCCTCATCGGGCAACAGCATCAGGCGTTCTCCAAGATCGACTGCGGCTTGCAGCGCTTGCGGATCGTCGCCATCGACATAACGAGCGAGCATGATGCGCAGCAACCGGGCGCTGTCATCACAGCGTTCGCAATAGCGACCGAACCAGAACAGGTTTTCCACCACCCGCGACGGCAGGTAGGGGTCGCGACGAACCAGGTCATGCACGCCTATCGTGCGTCGGGTTTTCCATTGTTCGCCGGTGGGTGGACGATCGCCCAGCACCCAGGTGTCCTTGCTGGCGCCGCCCCGTTGCATCGACACCACTTCGGCGTCCGCGTCGGCGGCGACCCGGGTCAAACCGCCAGGTAAAACGCGATAACCCTCATGGCTGGCGACCGCATACATGCGCATGCCGATGGCACGAGGTTGCAACTGGCCGTCTTCAGCCTGCCACACCGGGGCCTGGGATAACTGCGCAAGTTCTTGCGCCACATAAGCGTAAGGGCGCGCCTGCATGCGCTCGGCAAGCTCTTCGCGCTGTTTTTCACTCAGGTCGCGGCCAAACACCGGGGTAAAACTCTGGGATGGAAAGGCCGGCTTGATCAGTAGTTCGGGCAGCTTCTCCAGTGCCTGCGCCAGCACCGGCGCCTCGCCGCACCACCAGGTGGCGATGGACGGCAGTATCAGCTCCTCACCAAATAGGAACTGACTGATCCGCGGCAGAAAGCCGAGCAGGCCCGGCGACTCCAGCACGCCGCTGCCGAGCGCATTGGCCACCAGCACCCGGCCCTGGCGCACCGCCTCGAGCAATCCTGGCACGCCGAGGGCTGAATCGGTGCGCAATTCGAGCGGGTCGCAGAAGTCATCATCCAGCCGGCGCATGATCGCGTGCACGCGGCGCAAACCGCTCAGTGTCTTCAGGTAGACCGTGGCATCGCGCACCGTGAGGTCACCACCTTCCACCAGCGGATAGCCGAGTTGCCGCGCCAGGTAGAGATGCTCGAAATAGCTTTCATTAAAACGGCCGGGCGTCAGCAACACGATCAGCGGCGCCTCGGCGTCGCTCGGCGCCTGGCGCGCCAGGGTCTCCTGCAGCGTGCGGAAGAAACCGGCCAAGTGCTGCACCTTCAGGTCACGGTACAACTCCGGGAACGCGCGCGACACGATGGTGCGGTTCTCCAGCGCATAACCCGCGCCAGAAGGTGCCTGGGTGCGGTCCGCCGTTACCCACCAGCGACCATCCGGCGTACGCGCCAGATCGACGGCATACAGGTGCAAAAAAGCCCCGTCAGGCGGCTTGATGCCCTGGCAGGGCCAGAGGAAATTGTTGTGGCCGAACACCAGCTCGGCCGGCAACAGCCCCTCGGCAATCAAGCGTTGCGGGCCATACAGGTCTGCCAGCACGGCATTGAGCAGGCGCGCGCGCTGGGCTATGCCGGCCGACAATTGCTGCCACTCATCGACGGCGATTACATGCGGCAGCAAGTCCAGTTCCCACGGCCGATCCGCGCCTTTGGGGTCGGCGTAGACGTTGTAGGTCACACCGTTTTCGTGGATCTGCCGGGTCAACAGGGCCTGACGCTGCATCAATTGCGCAGGGGTGCTGCGCTGCAATTGGTCGAACAACCGACGCCAATGCGCGCGCACGGCTCCGCTGTCGTCGAGCAGTTCGTGGTAATTGCCCGCCGTCGGCGGGTAGCGGTCAAGCAGGTCAGGCATGGAAAGCTCGGCAGACAGCAAGGAACGGTCAGACTAACGCACGCTCATGACACCCGGATAGACGAAAAACCCGGGCGTCGCGTACGGTTCAAAAACGTCGTAAATCGAGCGTCATTGGCAGCTCGTCGTTGATATCCAGAAGGGGCACCGGCAGTTTTCCGGGGCTGTGGCCGATACGGAAGAACCGCGCCATGCGCCGGCTCTCGGCTTCGTTCGCGTTCACCGGCAAGCTGTCGTAGTTGCGTCCTCCCGGATGAGCCACGTGGTACTGGCAACCGCCCAGGGAGCGTTGCATCCAGGTGTCGAGCAAGTCGAACACCAATGGCGCGTGAACCGGGATGGTTGGCTGCAGGCAGTTGGCCGGTTGCCAGGCGCGAAAACGCACGCCGGCGACAAACTCGCCGACTCGTCCGGTCGGTTGCAGGGGCACGGCAACGCCATTGCAGGTCAGCAGGTAGCGCTGTGGCGGCAAGCCGCTGAGCTTGACCTGCAGGCGCTCCAGGGATGAGTCGACATAGCGCACGGTGCCACCAGGCGCGCCCTCCTCGCCCAGCACATGCCAGGGTTCCAGCGCCTGACGCACCTCCAGTTCGATACCGCTGACCGCGTAGTCGCCCACTTTGGGAAAGCGAAATTCCAGGTGTGCGGCGAACCACTCGGCACGCACGGGATAACCGGCCGAATTCAGGTCGACGATAACGTCGGCAAAATCCTGTTCGATGAAGTGCGGCAACAGGAAACGGTCGTGCAGTTCGGTGCCCCAGCGCGCCAGTTTCGGCGGCGCATAGGGTTCACGCCAGAATCGTGCGACCAGCGCCCGCAGCAGCAGCTGTTGGGTCAGGCTCATGCGCGCATGGGGTGGCATTTCAAAGGCGCGCAGCTCCAGCAAGCCCAGGCGGCCGGTTGCGCCATCCGGGGAATACAGCTTGTCGACGCAGAACTCGGCACGGTGCGTGTTGCCCGTCACGTCGATCAGCAGGTTTCGCAGTAACCGGTCCACCAGCCACGGCGCACACTCTTCGCCAGGCTCGGGCATCTGCGCAAAGGCGATCTCCAGTTCATACAACGCATCGTTGCGCGCCTCATCGACTCGCGGCGCTTGCGACGTGGGGCCGATGAACAGTCCCGAGAACAGGTAGGACAGGGAAGGATGGTTATGCCAATAGCTGATCAGGCTGCGCAGCAGGTCCGGACGCCGCAGGAATGGCGAGTCGGCCGGCGTCGCACCACCCAGGACAAAATGGTTGCCGCCGCCGGTTCCGGTGTGGCGGCCATCGATCATGAATTTTTCGGTGGTCAGGCGAGTCTGGCGCGCCTGTTCGTAAAGAAACTCGGTTCGTTCGACCAGTTCGTCCCAGGTGGCAGAAGGCTGGACGTTGACTTCGATCACACCCGGATCAGGCGTGATGCGAAAGTTGCTCAGGCGCGGATCGCTCGGCGGCTCGTAGCCTTCCAGCAACACCGGGCAATGCAACTCCTCTGCAGTGGCCTCGATGGCGGCGACCAGTTCCAGATAGTCCTCGGCCCGTTCCAGAGGCGGCATGAACAGATACAGGCGACCCTCACGCGCTTCGGCACAGAAGGCGGTGCGGGTCAGCCAGTCGGCGGATTCGTCGATCTTTGGCGCGCGCTCCTCGACCACTGCCGGTTGGTCCTGGCCTTGCAACTGAGCCGAGTCGGGCAGCGGCGGGAAATCCTGGTTCGGATCCCGGGGATGGATAAATGGATACTCTGCAGCCTTGACCCAGGGTTGCGAGCCCAGCGGCAAGCGGTACCCCAGGGGTGAGTCACCGGGTACCAGCCGGCAATGCTCATCGCGCAGGTACCAGCGACCGCTTTGCCACTGGTCACCCTTGGCAGTACGTGCCAGGGGAAGAACCTGTCCGATGACCTTATCCAGGCCCTGGCTGAAGACCTTGCGCAGGCGCGCCCGCTCCAAGGGCTCTTCCAGGCGCGAATCTTCGGCGCTGACGTTCTGGGGCAAGGTGCCTTCGCGCCAGAGGTAATAGAAATTGTCTTCGTAGGCAGGAAACACAAAGCGCGTGGGAATTTTCAGACGTTCGGCCACGCTTGCCAGGAAACGCCCGGCCAGTGCGCCGTCAGCGCCGTAGTCCTCCCGTTCGTCGGCAATCAACGCGCCGTTGCTCCAGATCGGCACGCCGTCGCGACGCCAGTAGCAGTTCAACGACCAGCGCGGCAGTTGCTCACCGGGGTACCACTTGCCCTGGCCAAAATGCACAAGGCCATTGGGTGCGTAGTGCTTGCGCATGCGCTCGAACAGTTCAGCCGACAGGCGCCGCTTGTCCGGACCGAGCGCGGCGGTGTTCCACTCCGCGCCGTCCGGGTCGTCGATGGAGACAAAGGTCGGCTCGCCGCCCATCGTCAGGCGTACGTCACTTTCCAGCAGGTCTGCATCGATCTGGCGACCCAGGGCCTGAATTGCCAGCCATTGGTCTTCGGTGTAGGGCCGGGTGACGCGGGGCGCTTCCCAGATGCGCTCAACGGACATCTCATGGGTAAATTCGCATTCGCAGGGTTCCACCAGGCCGCTGATCGGGGCCGCAGAGCCCGGATCGGGACTGCAGGCCAACGGAATGTGGCCTTCGCCGGCAAACAGCCCGGAGGTGGCGTCCAGGCCGATCCAGCCGGCACCCGGCAAATAGACTTCACACCAGGCATGCAGGTCGGTGAAATCCACCTCGGTGCCGGAAGGACCATCGAGACTTTTCACATCGGCGGTCAGCTGGATCAGATACCCGGACACGAAACGCGCCGCCAGGCCAAGGTTGCGCAACAGCTGCACCAACAGCCAGGCGGAGTCGCGGCAGGAACCGCTCGCGTGTTCGAGCGTGTGCTCGGGCGTCTGCACACCCGGCTCCATGCGAATCAGGTAGCCAATGTCTTCGCTCAAGCGCTGGTTGAGGCCGACCAGGAAGTCGACGCTGGGCAAGGGTGTGCGGTCGATGCCGTCGAGGTAGGCCTTGAACTTCGGTGTGAGCGGCAGGGTTTCCAGGTACGGCGCCAGTTCCTTGCGCTCGTCGGCTGCATAGGTGAACGGGATTTTCTCGGCATAGGGCTCGAGGAAAAAGTCGAAGGGATTGAAGACGGCCATCTCCGCCAGCAGATCGACTTCGATACGCAGCTCTTCGGTTTTTTCCGGAAACACCAACCGCGCCAGGTAATTGCCCTGGGGGTCCTGCTGCCAGTTGATGAAGTGCTGCTCGGGCGAGACTTTCAGCGCATAGGACAAGATCCGCGTGCGACTGTGGGCGGCCGGGCGCAGCCGCACAATCTGCGGTCCGAGTTCGACGGCGCGGTCGTAGCGGTAATGCGTGACGTGATGCAATGCGACATGTATCGACACGGCGTGCCTCCTGCGAGCCTTAAGCGTATTCGAAAGCGCGCAAGACTTATGCCATCCAGCAGCGCTGGCGCTTTCACAGATTTGCTTAGGGCAGTACAGCACCAAAATCGGGCGATGCGGGAATTTGGTTGGGAGTGATTGCACGCAAATGTGGCGAAGATCAAAAGATCGCAGCCTTCGGCAGCTCCTACAGGGGTACGCATTCCAACTGTAGGAGCTGCCGAAGGCTGCGATCTTTTGATCTTCAAACGCAAAACGCCAACCCGAAGGTTGGCGTTCTGTTAGCTGCTTTTAGCGTTTAGCGCGGCACGACCGGTTTGCGCGCGGGCTTGGGGCCTTTGCCTTTGGCCGCGTCCTTGCGCTCCTTGGCCGCTTGCTGATTGCGGGCAAACGCCGCAGCCTTGGCCTGTTCACGCTTGTCCCACGGGTTGGCGCCATCGCTGGCACGCGGTGGCAGGCCAGTGTGCTGGGTAAGAATCTTGGTGGTCTTCTCCCCCGCCACTTTATGGCTACCCGCCGGCGTCGAGTTCTTGCGACGAGCGCTCTGGTAACTGTCGGTGGCCGGCTGATGCAGCGGGATCAACTGGTTCTTGCCCGGGCCGATCAGGTCGGCGCGGCCCATGCGGGTCAGCGCTTCACGCAGCATCGGCCAGCCCTTCGGGTCGTGATAACGCAAGAACGCCTTGTGCAGGCGACGCTGCTCTTCGCTTTTGACGATGGTCACGGCGTCGCTTTTGTAGGTGACCTTGCGCAGCGGGTTCTTGCCCGAGTGGTACATCGCGGTGGCGGTGGCCATCGGCGACGGGTAGAACGCCTGTACCTGGTCGGCCCGGAAGCCGTTGCCCTTGAGCCACAGAGCCAGGTTCATCATGTCTTCATCGGTGGTGCCCGGGTGGGCAGCGATGAAGTACGGAATCAGGTACTGCTCTTTCCCGGCTTCCTTGGAGTACTTCTCGAACATGCGCTTGAACTTGTCATAGCTGCCAATGCCCGGCTTCATCATCTGGTTGAGCGGACCTTCCTCGGTATGTTCCGGGGCGATCTTCAGGTAACCACCAACGTGGTGGGTCACCAGTTCCTTGACGTATTCCGGCGACTCGACCGCAAGGTCGTAGCGCAGGCCGGAAGCGATCAGGATCTTCTTCACACCCGGCAGCGCACGGGCGCTGCGATACAGCTGGATCAGCGACGAGTGATCGGTGTTCAGGTTCGGGCAGATGCCCGGGAACACGCACGACGGCTTGCGGCACGCGGATTCGATTTCCGGCGTCTTGCAGGCAATGCGGTACATGTTCGCAGTCGGGCCGCCGAGGTCGGAAATGACGCCGGTGAACCCTGGCACCTTGTCGCGGATCTCTTCGATTTCGCGAATGATCGACTCTTCGGAACGGTTCTGGATGATCCGGCCTTCGTGCTCGGTGATCGAGCAGAAGGTACAGCCGCCGAAGCAGCCACGCATGATGTTCACCGAGAAGCGGATCATGTCGTAGGCAGGAATTTTTTCCTTGCCGTAGGCCGGGTGCGGAATGCGCGCATAGGGCATGCCGAACACGTAGTCCATTTCTTCGGTGGTCATCGGAATCGGCGGCGGGTTGAACCAGACGTCGACTTCGCCGTGCCTCTGTACCAGGGCACGGGCGTTACCCGGGTTGGTTTCCAGGTGCAACACACGGTTGGCGTGGGCGTACAGAACCGCATCACCACGGACTTTTTCTACCGATGGCAGGCGGATGACGGTCTTGTCACGGGTCATGCGCGGGCTGGCCAGGATCTGCACGACCTTGGCTTCACCTGGATCTTCAACCTGCCCTTTTTCCTGCTCGATGGCGCAGGCCTGGGTGTCCTGGGTGTTCACGTACGGGTTGATGATCTTGTCGATCTTGCCCGGACGGTCAATGCGCGTGGAGTCGACTTCGTACCAGTCTTTCGGGGTGTCGCGACGGATGAACGCAGTGCCACGCACGTCGGTGATGTCTTCGATCTTGTGCCCGTAGGACAGGCGCTGGGCGACCTCGACGATCGCACGCTCGGCGTTGCCGTAGAGCAGGATGTCGGCGCAGGCGTCGATCAGGATCGAGTTGCGTACCCGGTCCTGCCAATAGTCGTAATGGGCGATGCGGCGCAGAGAGGCTTCGATGCCGCCGAGTACGATCGGTACGTTCTTGTAGGCTTCCTTGCAGCGCTGGCTGTACACCAGGCTTGCGCGGTCCGGACGTTTGCCCGCCAGGCCGCCAGGTGTATAGGCGTCATCTGAACGGATTTTCTTGTCGGCGGTGTAGCGGTTGATCATCGAATCCATGTTGCCGGCCGCGACGCCGAAGAACAGGTTCGGCTCGCCGAGCTTCATGAAATCGTCTTTGGACTGCCAGTTCGGCTGGGCAATGATCCCGACGCGGAAGCCCTGGGACTCCAGCAGCCGGCCGATGATTGCCATGCCGAACGACGGATGGTCAACGTAGGCATCACCGGTGACTATGATGATGTCGCAGGAATCCCAGCCAAGCTGATCCATCTCCTCCCTGCTCATTGGCAGGAATGGCGCTGGGCCGAAACATTCGGCCCAGTACTTGGGATAGTCAAATAACGGCTTGGCTGTTTGCATGACGATGACCGGTGTTGAGATGAAAAATCGCGGGCGCGGAATATAGCACAAAATTTAACCAATTCCGACGGTAATGGTCGGAAATTACGTCGCCGCCATCGCGGGCAAGCCCGCTCCCACAGGTTCGGTGAGATTCTCGTGGGAGCGGGCTTGCCCGCGATGAGGCCCTCTCAGGCGCTACAGCTTATTCGTCGTCGAAGTTGTAGCTACCCGGTGCGAGGTTTTCGAAGCGGGTGTACTTGCCGATAAACGCCAGGCGCGACGTGCCGATCGGGCCGTTTCGCTGCTTGCCGATGATGATCTCTGCGATGCCCTTGTGCTCGGTCTCCGGGTGATAAACCTCATCCCGATACACGAACATGATGACGTCAGCATCCTGCTCGATCGCTCCGGATTCCCGAAGGTCGGAGTTGATCGGCCGTTTGTTCGGACGTTGTTCCAAAGACCGGTTGAGCTGGGACAAAGCCACCACCGGGCAATTGAATTCCTTGGCCAGGGCCTTGAGGGAACGGGAGATCTCGGAAATCTCGTTGGTCCGGTTATCGCCACCGGAACCTGGAATCTGCATCAATTGCAGGTAGTCGATCATGATCAGGGCGACATCGCCGTGCTCACGCACCAGGCGCCGGGTACGCGCACGCATCTCCGACGGGCTGATACCGGCCGTATCGTCGATGAACAGCTTGCGATCGTTGAGCAGGTTGACTGCCGAGGTCAGGCGCGGCCAGTCATCGTCGTCGAGGCGACCGGCACGGACCTTGGTCTGGTCGATACGCCCCAGGGACGACAACATACGCATGATCAGCGATTCACCTGGCATCTCCAGCGAGTACACCAGCACGCACTTGTCGCTGCGCAGCACGGCGTTTTCCACCAGGTTCATCGCAAAGGTGGTTTTACCCATGGATGGACGGCCGGCGACGATGATCAAGTCAGACGGCTGCAGGCCGCTGGTCATGCCGTCGAGGTCGGTGTACCCGGTGGACAGGCCGGTAATCGCGTTGTCGGTATTGAACAAGGTGTCGATGCGGTCGATGGCCTTGGTTAGCAGGTCATTCACGCTCACCGGGCCGCCGGTTTTTGGCCGGGCCTCGGCGATCTGGAAGATCTGCCGTTCCGCTTCGTCGAGAATCTCTTCTGCCGTGCGGCCTTCCGGGTTGAAGGCACTGTCGGCAATTTCAGAAGCAATGCCGATCAGTTGACGCAAGGTCGCCCGTGCGCGAACGATCTGCGCATACGCCTTGATGTTGGCGACGGATGGCGTGTTCTTCGCCAGTTCACCCAGGTAACCGAGGCCGCCGACCTGCGAGGTCTGACCTTCCTTGTCCAATTGCTCGGCAAGGGTCACGACGTCGATCGGCGAGTTCTGGTCAGCCAGCTTGGCGATCGCGCGGAAGATCAGGCGGTGGTCATGCCGATAAAAATCGCCATCCGAAACTTGATCGAGCACGCGTTCCCAGGCGTTGTTGTCCAGCATCAGACCACCGAGCACAGCCTGTTCGGCCTCGATGGAATGCGGCGGCACCTTCAGGGCAGCGGTTTGCAGATCGTATTGCTCAGGAGCGGAGATATCGTTCATGGCCACTTGAATAGGTTTGTGAAAAACAGGAACTGCAGAAAGACAAAGGGCACGACCTGTGAACAGGATCGTGCCCGATGTTACCGGCAAGCACCCGAGGGTGCCAGCCGACAAGTGCTGCTTAAGCTGCTACCACGACAACGCGTACGGTGGCTTCAACTTCGGCGTGCAGGTGCACGGCTACGTCGAATTCGCCTACGTTGCGGATGGTGCCGTTCGGCAGACGAACTTCGCTTTTTGCAACTTCAACGCCAGAGGCGGTCAGTGCATCAGCGATGTCGTGGGTGCCGATCGAACCGAACAGCTTGCCTTCGTCACCAGCGGTGGCAGTGATAGTCACTTCCAGCTCAGCCAGTTGGGCGGCACGGCTTTCAGCCGAAGTTTTACGGTCTGCTGCGGCTTTTTCCAGCTCAGCGCGACGCTCTTCGAACGCAGCCAGGTTGGCTGGGGTCGCAGCGGTAGCTTTGCCGTAAGGCAGCAGGTAGTTACGACCGTAACCAGCCTTAACGTTCACTTTGTCACCCAGGTTGCCCAGGTTGGTGACTTTTTCCAGAAGGATCAGTTGCATGTGAAAATCCTCTTAACTTTTAACCTTCACCGTTCGCGCTATCGGCGTCTTTCGGCGCCAGACGACCGCGAAAATCAATCAGGCTGTCGACGATGGCCAAGACCACCAGCAACGGATAGATCAGCTGCATGAACAGCAACAGCGTGACGTACAACCCCACCAGCCAGAATCTGGCCAATCGCTTCTGCGCTACCAGCCCATGCATCAGGGACAGTGCGGCAAACACCAGCGGTACGCTGCACAACGGCGTCAGCATGGCCATCTGTGGACCGATGTTCGGCCCCAGAAGCATGCACGCCAGCAGCAACATCGCTGGTAGAAGCGGGAATCGGATGGCGCGAAATTCGCGACCAAAACCACCCGGGTTGTACAACAACGCCTGCCAGTAGCGCCCGACAATCAGGCTCAGCACACTGACGATTTGCAACAAGGCCGCAATCAGGCCAGTCAGGACCGGTGCAATCAGGGACGCAAAATGCGCTTGCTCGTCTACCGACAACTTCTGGTAGACATCACCGAGTAGCGACGGCATGACCTTTATCAAGGCCTGCGCCAGCATCTCGATCTGGGGACCAAAAGCGATCCCCAGCACCACTGAAAACACCACTCCCATCGCTATGCTGACCAGCAGCACGCGGTTCCAGGACTCACTTGCGCGCAAAACCAACGCAAGGCTCCAAGACCCCAGCAACACCAGAAGTGAGCGAGGGTCATCGGCATAAAGCCACCAGACCAGGGCCGGCAGCAGTCCCAGAGCAAGAACGCTCGTCGCGTCCTTCAATCCGCGCCGCAGGAGCACGAAGCATCCCGCAGCAGCACCCAACCAATACAACAACGGCAATGCCGCGCATCCAGCCACTACCAGAGTGGCCTGCATACGGCCGCGCATGATGAACTCAGCTATGGCACGCATGCATTCAATCCTTTGCTACGAGTCGACTGCCCGGTCTCAGCGGCCGTGGCTGTCGGTGTAGGCCAGCAGGGCCAGGAAGCGGGCGCGCTTGATAGCGGTGGCCAGCTGACGCTGATAACGAGCTTTGGTACCGGTGATGCGGCTTGGAACAATTTTGCCGGTCTCGGATACGTAGGCTTTCAGAGTGTTGAGATCTTTGTAATCGATCTCTTTCACGTCTTCAGCGGTGAAGCGGCAGAATTTACGACGACGGAAGAAACGTGCCATGTAATAGGCTCCTCAAAAGGTCCGTGGATTACTCGTCAGCGTTATCGCTGTTGTCGCTGTCATCACTATCAGCGCTTTCAGCGCCTTCGTGCTCAGGACGGTCGCGACGCTCACGGCGCTCACTGCGGTTTTCTTCAGCCTTGAGCATCTCGGATTGGCCGGTAACGGCTTCTTCGCGACGGATGACCAGGTTACGGATCACTGCATCGTTGTAGCGGAAGTTGTCTTCCAGCTCGGCCAGGGCCTTGCCAGTGCACTCAACGTTCAGCATCACGTAGTGAGCCTTGTGAACATTGTTGATTGCGTAGGCCAGTTGACGACGGCCCCAATCTTCCAGACGGTGGATTTTGCCGCCGTCTTCTTCGATCAGCTTGGTGTAACGCTCAACCATGCCGCCGACTTGCTCGCTTTGATCCGGGTGGACCAAAAAGATGATTTCGTAATGACGCATGAATGCTCCTTACGGGTTGTAGCCTGCCGCTCAAAAGCGGTCAGACAAGGAGTGAATGACACTTATGGACTTGCTTGCGATAGACACATGCGTGCCTGCCGTCACAGCAAGGGGCGCAATTGTAGAGAAGGGGCGGAAGAGGTGCAAGGTAATTGGTGATTATTTGAACAATCACCGCGATACCGGCCGGACACCTGTAGGAGCTGCCGAAGGCTGCGATCTTTTGATCTTAAAAACCAAAATCAAAAGATCGCAGCCTCATTTCTCTCGGCAGCTCCTACAAGTCCTGCGTAGTGTCAGGACTTTTTGCCAGTCCCGGCCGCCTTGACGCTACGCTGGCGCTGGGCTTCGAACAGGCACACGCCCGTTGCCACGGATACGTTGAGGCTGCTGACGCTGCCAGCCATCGGCAGGTGAACAAGGTAATCGCACAGGTCGCGGGTCAGGCGACGCATGCCGCTGCCTTCTGCACCCATGATCAGGATAGTCGGGCCGGTCATGTCCTGTTGATACAGGCTCTGTTCGGCCTCGCCCGCCGTGCCGACAACCCACAAGCCACGCTGCTTGAGCTTTTCAAGCGTGCGCGCAAGGTTGGTCACTGCAACCAACGGAATCACTTCCGCTGCGCCACAGGCGACCTTGCGCACTGTCGGGGTCAAGGTGGCTGACTTGTCCTTCGGCACGATCACCGCCAGCGCTCCGGCCGCATCGGCCGAACGCAGGCAGGCGCCAAGGTTGTGCGGGTCGGTTACGCCGTCGAGCACCAGCAGCAGTGGAGCGCCGTCGGTGCGATCGAGCAGCTCGTCCAGCATCGCCTCACCCCAGACCTGGCTCGGACTCACATCCGCCACCACGCCCTGGTGTACGCCCTCAACCCAGGCGTCGAGCTCGCGACGCTCGGCATTGCCGACCGCCACGCGATTCTCGGCAGCGAGTTCGATCAGGGTTTTCACGCGCGGGTCGCTGCGACCTTCCGCCAACCAGATCTGCTTGACGCGTTTCGGGTGATGGCGGAGCAGCGCTTCTACGGCATGTACGCCGTAGATTTTTTCCAACTGACTCATGACTTGGCCTTAGGTTTACGCGCCCCGCCGCTTTTGGCTGGGGCCGAGCCCGCTTTTGGCGGGCCTTTACGGTGTTTGCTTGGCTTGCTGCCGGGAGCCTTGTCAGGCGCCGACCGTCCGGTCTTTCCCCCAGACGCCGCTTTACCGCCGCTTTTCGCTTCAGACAGCAATGCCTGCTTCAATTCACGACTTTTGCGCAGCTCGGCATTTTTTGCCGCCGCATCGCTCGGACGATAGGCTTCGACAGCCTTCTCCTTCGCTGGACGACGGCCTGTTTTCGCGGCAGCCGGCTCGGCAACGGTTTTAGCCGTGGACTTGCTGGCTGGCTCGGTTTTTTCAGTTCCGCGCTTCTTGCGGCCGATTGGCGCGCTGATGGTTTTTTCAGCCATCTCGAAGTCGATCTTGCGCTCGTCGAGGTCAACGCGCATCACGCGCACTTCAACGGTATCGCCAAGGCGGAAGCTGCGACCGGTGCGCTCACCGGCGAGGCGGTGGTGCACAGGATCGAAGTGGTAGTAATCCCCAGGCAGCGCGGTGACGTGCACCAGGCCTTCGACGTAGATATCGGTCAGCTCGACGAACAGGCCAAAACCGGTCACGGCAGTGATCACACCCGGGAACGATTCACCCACGCGATCTTTCATGAACTCGCACTTGAGCCAGTTCACTACGTCGCGGGTCGCTTCGTCGGCGCGGCGCTCACTCATCGAGCATTGCTCGCCGAGCTGCTCGAGGGCGGCTTCGTCGTACGGATAGATCCGCGCTTTCGGGATGGTCATCGCGCCAGCACGGCGAACGTGCGGGGTGTCCTGCTTCGAATGGATGACGCTGCGGATCGCCCGGTGCGTGAGCAGGTCCGGGTAGCGGCGGATCGGCGAAGTGAAGTGGGTATAGGCTTCGTAATTCAGGCCGAAGTGGCCCTGGTTATCAGCGCTATACACCGCCTGACTCAGGGAACGCAGCATGACGGTCTGGATCAGGTGGAAATCCGGACGGTCCTTGATGCTGGCCAGCAACGCCTGGTAATCCTTCGGCGACGGGCCGTCCTTGCCTTTGTGCAGGGACAGGCCGAGCTCACCCAGGAACGCGCGCAGTTTTTCGAGGCGTTCCGGTGGCGGACCGTTGTGAACGCGATACAGAGCCGGAATTTCGTGCTTCTTGAGGAACTCTGCGGTGGCCACGTTGGCCGCCAGCATGCACTCCTCGATCAGCTTGTGCGCATCGTTACGAACGGTCGGACGGATTTCGGCAATCTTGCGCTCGGTGCCGAAGATAATCCGGGTTTCCTGGGTTTCGAAATCGATCGCGCCACGCACGTGACGCGCGCCCAGCAGCACTTTGTAAAGCGCGTAAAGCTGCTTGAGGTGCGGCAGGACATCGTTGTACTCGCCGCGAAGCTGACGCGCCTCGGTGAGTTTCGGCGTTTCCAGCATCGCGCTGACCTTGTTGTAGGTCAGGCGGGCGTGGGAGTGGATCACGGCCTCGTAGAAGCAGTAGTCAGTCATCTCGCCCGTTTTGGAGATGGTCATCTCGCAAACCATGGCCAGGCGATCGACGTGCGGGTTCAGCGAGCACAGGCCGTTGGACAGCTGCTCCGGCAGCATCGGAATCACGCGCTCGGGGAAGTACACCGAGTTGCCCCGAACCTGGGATTCGTTGTCCAGGGCCGATCCGATTTTCACGTAGCTGGAGACGTCGGCAATTGCCACGTACAACTTCCAGCCGCCGGAGAACAGGCGCAGCTTGCCCGGCTTGGCTTCACAGTAAACGGCATCATCGAAGTCGCGCGCATCCTCACCGTCAATGGTGACGAACGGCAGATGGCGCAGGTCGATGCGCTTCTCTTTGTCTTTCTCTTCGACTTCAGGCTTGAGCTTGGCGGCTTCTTTCAACACCGCTTCAGGCCAGACGTGCGGGATATCGTACGCACGCAGGGCGACGTCGATTTCCATGCCCGGCGCCATGTAGTTGCCCACGACCTCGACCACATCGCCTTGCGGCTGGAAGCGTGGGGTCGGCCAGTGGGTGATCTTCACTTCAACGAACTGACCGATCTTGGCATTGGCATTACGGCCCGGTGTGACCAGCACTTCCTGCTGGATTTTCGGGTTGTCCGCGACCACGAAGCCGATACCACCCTCTTCGAAGTAACGACCGACGATGGTCTCGTGGGCACGGGACACCACTTCGACGATCATGCCTTCGCGGCGACCACGACGATCCAGGCCGGAAACACGGGCCAGTGCACGATCACCGTCGAACACCAGGCGCATTTGCGCCGGGCTCATGAACAGGTCGTCACTGCCGTCATCCGGCACCAGGAAGCCGAAGCCGTCCCGGTGACCACTGATGCGGCCGAGGATCAAGTCGAGCTTGTCCACCGGCGCATAGGTGCCACGACGGGTGTAGATGAGTTGAGCGTCGCGCTCCATGGCGCGCAGGCGGCGGCGCAGGGCTTCGATCTGGTCTTCTGTGGTCAGACCAAACTCTTCGACCAGTTGCTCGCGGTTAGCAGGCGAACCCCGATCAGCAAGATGCTGAAGGATCAGTTCGCGGCTAGGAATAGGGTTTTCATATTTTTCCGCTTCACGAGCGGCCTCGGGATCGAGGGACTGCCAATCGGCCATTAGAGAGTTTTCACCTTGTCTATATGCGGTTAGTTTGGCATAGGCGTAATGAAACGGGAAATTTCAGGCTGCGAGAGCCTGTCCAAAGCCCTTTATCGACACCTCAACGCCGATTTAAATGCCACTGGTAACATTTTGCAGGTTTTTTTGATGCCAGGGGTTTACAGTTAAAAAGACGCTCCGTATAGTGCGCGCCATCGACGACGGAGACGTTGCCGATACTGCCCAGATGGTGAAATTGGTAGACACGCCAGCTTCAGGTGCTGGTGACCGCAAGGTCGTGGAAGTTCGAGTCTTCT
>NZ_JBEOPV010000037.1:0-24460 GCF_040310425.1 Pseudomonas sp. 65/3-MNA-CIBAN-0223 | reverse complement strand
CTTGAACCGCCGTATACGGATCCGTACGTACGGTGGTGTGAGAGGACGGCGGATGTAAATCCGCCTCCTACTCGATCGAGTTTTCTGCTTTCCCTGCAAGAACCGGCTTGCTGGATGACGGAGGCATTTACAAAGCAGCTCTCAAGGCAACTCAATACGCTCACTTTCCCCCGGCACTGTCGGCCAATCCCCAGCCGCCCAGCGCCGTCGCGCTTCATCGATCGCTGCCGGGTCACTCGCGACAAAATTCCAGTTGATGCGTCGCGGACCGTCCAGTGGCGCGCCACCAAACAACACTGCATGACAGTCGCTCTCGGCGAACAGGGTCATCTGTTCCCCGGCCGGCAGCACCACCAGCGAATGCGCTTCAACCGGCTCGCCGTTGAGCTGTGCCTCGCCATCGAGTACATAGAGCGCCCGCTCTTCATGTTCGGTGGGAATCAGCAGGGTGGTGGCCGTTTGCAGGTGCAGTTCCGCGTACAACGTAGGAGAAAGCACCGGCACCGGCGATTCCAGGCAAAAGCCTGAGCCGGCAATCATGCGGATCTGTACCCCAAGGTTGTCACTCACCGGCAAGGTGGCCGCTGGATGGTGGCTGTAATGTCCCGGCCCCTGTTCATGCGCCTTCGGAGAGGCGAGCCAGACCTGCAAGCCATGCATCGTGAAGCCGCTTTCCGTCAAGGCGGCGGGCGTACGCTCCACATGGGCAATGGCGCTGCCCGCGGTCATCCAGCTGACATCACCTGCCGCGACGATCTGATCGGAGCCAATGCTGTCCTTGTGCTGCAGCTGTCCCTGAAACAGGTAGGTGAGGGTGGAAAGGCCGATATGCGGATGCTGGCGGATATTCATGCCCGTTCCTGCGGCATAACGGGTTTCGAGCATGTGGTCAAAAAAAACGAAGGGCCCGACGCTGCGGCACTTGGCCGACGGCAACGGGCGAAGAATCGGCTGGCCCGCGACATCTTCGATGCGAGGGCGGATCACGAGCGGAGAGTTCATGGTGCATTCCAGGCTGAGCGGGTGACGCCAAGAGCATAACCCGCCTGCGCAACCCCTGCCGCTATTGGCTGAATGCACCCTCGGCCAGATGGGTTTCGATGCTGACGTCGGTGGTGGTCATCAGCTTGTGGATAGGGCAGCGATCGGCCACGCGGTGCAGTTCTTCGCGCTGGGCGTCGGTGAGTACGCCCTTGAGCGTCAGCTTGACGTGCAAGGCATATTTACCTTTCTGCTCTTCACTGTTGTCGCGCTTGACCTCGACTGTTACGCCGGTCAGCGGGATGTCTTTCTTTTTGGCGTACATCTTCAGGGTCAGGGCCTTGCAGGCGCCCAGGGCTGCATCGAAATAGTCATGCGGCTCCGGCGCGGTGCCTTCACCCCCTGAACTGGTTGGCACATCGGCAAAGAGTTCATGGTCGTCGATTTGTACGCTGTGGCGAAAACCTTCGGCGGAGACGGTATTGACGGTAACTGTCATGGTGCACCTCGCAGGCAGTAGGAAAAATCGTTCAATGAAAACGGACCGTGAAGTTATAGAGCATTCTGTTGGGTGAGCGTTCCACTTTCCTGCGCGGTGAACCCTGATGCTCCCTCGAGGGTCTACGCTGTTCCTGACCGCTGGAGATAGCCCTTGCATCCGTTCCGACTCAGCCTTGCCTGCTTGCTGGCGCTATCAAGCGCGGCGGCCAATGCGCGCGAATATGCCTACAGCGATGCCCATCTGCATTACGTGGATTTTTTCCAGGAAACGGCGGGCATGCCCAAGCTGCTCAAGGCGATGGCTGACAATCGCATCGAGCATCTGATGATCTCCGGTATTCCGGTCGCGAAGAAATGGCATGAAGATGAGCCCAAGCGACCTCGTTACTACGCAGGTGATGATGCGGATGCCTACTGGTACAGCGCAACCGACGTCATAGTGGCGGCGGCAGTGAGCAAGTTGACGCCCGAACAGCGTCAACGTTTTCACCCGTTCCTGTCAGGCTTCAATCCCAACGACAAAAACTCAGCGGCGCATATCCAGCGCATGCTCGACCTCTATCCAGGCTTGTGGCAGGGCATCGGCGAGGTCTTCACCCGGCATGACGACGTCACCGCCTTGACCTCCGGTGACACCCCCCGGGCCAATAACGAGGCCATGACGCGGATTTATCACCTGGCTGCGGAAAATGATCTACCGGTGATGGTGCATTCCAACATCACCTCCAAGCGCGAGAAAAATCCGCTCTACCTCGCGGAAATCGAAGAGCCGTTGCGCAACCATCCGCACACCCGATTCATCTGGGCCCATGCCGGTACCAGTGCGGAAATTCACCGGCACCAGGTCCAGCTGGATTTCCTGCTGCCGACCCTGACTCGCATGCTGGAGGCCTATCCCAATTTATTCATCGATCTGTCCTGGAGCCTGCTGACCCCGTATCTGCTGGATGAGCAGGGCAAGCCGCGCCAGGAGTGGCTGGCACTGGTGGAGCGCTTTCCGGAGCGTTTCATGGTCGGTTCGGACGTGGTGGGCCGCTTCAACAAGCTCGGCAAGGAAATGCGCAGCTTCGATCCATTTCTGGATGCGTTGCCCGAGGACGTTGCCAAAAAGGTCGCCCGCGACAATTTCCTCGCAATCCTGCCACGCCCCTTGTAGGAGCGAGCTTGCTTGCGAAAAACCTGAGGGCGCCGCGGGGTGTCAGGTGCCCAGAGTCATCGTTAACGACCATCGCGAGCGAGCTCGCTCCTACAGTTGCATTGTACGTTTGCTCGCGAAAACGCCGCCCGTTGTAGGAGCGAGCTTGCTCGCGAAAAACCTGAAGGCGCCGCGGGGGGTCAGGTGCCCAGAGTCATTGTTAACGACCATCGCTCGCGAAAAGCCTGGGGCGCGCCGCAGGGTGCAAGAAATCGAGGCGAAAAAAAGCCCCGCGATTGCGGGGCTTTTTTTGTCAACTGCGGATCAGCTGCCTTTGACAGCCTTGCCGTTCACCGTACCGTCCAGGAGCATGATGTTGTACTCCTTGCCGTCGGTTTCAACCTGTTGCAGGCGGACCAGCAGGTAATCCCAATCCTTGGCAAACCACAGCACGGTAATGCGCTTGCTCTGAGTTGGATCGCGCACGCGCTCGACCTTGATCGCGTCGATCTGGCCAGCCTTGGTGTCGACTTTTTCCGAACCCAGCACGCGGAAGTCATAAGTATCGACTTCACCATCATCGACCACCTGATAGCTCATGCTTTTCTTGCCGGCCGCCACGTCATGCTGCAGCGCGAGCTGATACGTGGACTTGTCGACCATGCCGCGGTTCAACGGCAGCTTGACCGGGTCACCGCGATCGGTGCCGGTCACCATTTTGGTGGTCCAGTCGAAATCCAGGTCGGCTTTCTTGGCTTTACCCAGACCACCACGTTCGAAGTGGTACGACTGCGGCAGCAGGGTATCCTTGTCCAGTGTCAGGGTGCTTTCTTCGGACAGGCTGGCGATCATCATCGAAGCCTTGAAGCTGAGCTTCCAGACGCCATTGGCTTCCTTGGTCAGGCTGCGCGATGCCGTGCCGCTCATGGGCAACTGTTTCCAGTCGGCAGTGTAGCTGGCGGAGAAAGGTTGAAGTTCTGCAGCCTGTGCCAGGGGCAGGGGCAGGGCGAGCAGAGCGCAAGCGAAGAGCAGGGCGCGACGCATAATATCTCCTAGGTTCGAATCAAGTGGCCGCTGGCGGCGAGTAACTGTCCGTCCAGTAAAGCACCTTGCTCATCCAGTGATAAGCGACCTTCGGCAAACCAGCGTACGGCCATCGGGTAGATCAGGTGTTCCTGGGTGTGGACTCGCTGCGCCAGACTCTGCGGCGAATCATGCAACTCTACCGGTATTACTGCCTGTACGACCAGTGGTCCGCCATCGAGTTCCTCGGTGACGAAGTGTACGGAGCAGCCGTGTTCAGTGTCGCCGGCTTCCAGCGCGCGCTGATGAGTGTGTAACCCTTTGTATTTGGGTAGCAGCGAGGGATGGATATTGAGCAGACGACCCGCATAGTGACGCACGAAATCAGCGCTGAGAATGCGCATGAATCCGGCCAGCACCACGAGTTTGGGGTTGAAGGCGTCGATCAGTTCGATCAGCGCGGCATCGAAGGCCTCGCGGCCATCGAAAGCCTTGTGATCCAGGGAGCGGGTGTCGATACCCACGTCCCTGGCGCGTTGCAGGCCAAAGGCGTCGGCGCGGTTGGAAATCACCGCAGCGATGCGGACCGGGCTGTCGCCGGTCCGCGTGCTGTCGATCAAGGCCTGCAAGTTACTGCCGGTGCCGGAAAGCAGCACCACGACATCACAGGTGGCGGACATCCGCTCTTGCATCAGTGGGCCTTAAGGTTATTCAGTACGACCTGAGCCGCGCCTTCGGCAGCGGTGGAGATCTGACCAATGACCCAAGGCTGCTCGCCAGCTTCACGCAGGACGTTCAAGGCGCTTTCAACGTGCTCTTGAGCTACGCAGATCACCATGCCAACGCCGCAGTTCAGCACGCGGTGCATTTCGTTTTCGTCGACGTTGCCTTGCTCTTGCAGCCAGTCGAACACGGCAGGGCGAGTCCAGCTTGCAACGTCAACCACCGCCTGGGCGCCTTTTGGCAAAACGCGCGGGATGTTGTCCAGCAGGCCGCCACCCGTGATGTGGGCCATGGCTTTTACGGCGCCGGTGTCCTTGATCAGCTTGAGCAGCGCCTTGACGTATATGCGGGTCGGGGCCATCAGCAGGTCGGTCAGCGGCTTGCCGTCGAGCTGGATGTTTTCGATGTCGGCACCGGACACTTCGATGATCTTGCGGATCAGCGAGTAGCCGTTGGAGTGCGGGCCCGAAGACGGCAGGGCGAGCAAGGCATCGCCGGCAGCGACTTTCGAACCGTCGATGATTTCGGATTTTTCCACGACACCGACGCAGAAGCCGGCCAGGTCGTAGTCTTCGCCTTCGTACATGCCAGGCATTTCAGCGGTTTCGCCGCCGACCAGGGAGCAGCCCGACAGTTCGCAGCCAGCGCCAATGCCGGTGACAACCTGGGTAGCGGTCTCGACGTTCAACTTGCCGGTGGCATAGTAGTCGAGGAAGAACAGTGGCTCGGCGCCGCAGACCACCAGGTCGTTCACGCACATGGCTACCAGGTCGATGCCGATGCTGTCGTGCTTGTTCAGGTTCAGTGCCAGGCGCAACTTGGTGCCCACGCCGTCGGTGCCGGAAACCAGAACAGGCTGCTTGTAGCCGGCCGGGATTTCGCAGAGGGCGCCGAAACCGCCCAGGCCGCCCATGACTTCCGGGCGCGCAGTGCGCTTGGCGACGCTCTTGATGCGTTCGACCAATGCTTCACCGGCGTCGATGTCTACACCGGCGTCCTTGTAGCTCAGGGAGGGTTGCTTGCTCATGATCCAGGCCTTTAGGGGGGATTCAGGGGTAACGACCGAGTCCAGCGGGACCGCAGGAACAGACGAGGGCGGGTGCCGTGCGCGAATTCCAGGGTGCCCGGCTGTTGCCGGTCTGCGAAGGCGCGCGATTTTATCAGGCTTGAAGGGCAGCGGCCATCCTCACGCCGACGGCAGGGGCATATCGGCCGAAAAAAAACCGTCACAGGCCGTATTGGTCGTCTGGCTCATGGCTGTATAAGGTAGCGCCATTAACCGTCTATCGTTATGACAGTGCAAAAACTTGCCCGGGCCGGGTGAATGTTTTGCCGAAGGGTATGGTCACAGCCATGCTCGTCCGGTTCACGCGGCCTGTTCCAGCCGCTCCAATAGTCAGGAATCTTTCATGGGTTTTTTTCCGAAATGTTTGTTTGTGGGCTGTTTGTCTATCTTCAGCCTGGCCGGCCATGCCGAGACGGTTAAAAGTCTGTATCAGGTGCGTCAACCTGTGAGTGGCCAGTCGCCGGAGATTCGCGACCAGGCGACCCAGGAAGCACTGGATACGCTGGTACTGCGCCTGACCGGCGATCCCAAGGCCGCACAGAATCCCGCCTTGGCCGCCATCCGCAAGGACCCGCAGCAGATCATCAGCCAGTACGGCTTCGAAGCGGGACCGCCGCAAGTGCTGAAAGTCGATTTTGACCCTGCGACCACCGAGCAGGCGCTGCGTCGCGCCGGTTTGTCCCTGTGGGGTGCCAATCGCCCGTCGATCCTGAGCTGGTGGTTGAACGACGCCACTGAGGGTTCGAGCCTGGTCGGTGATGGCCAGGCCAGCGCGACGCCGCTGCGTCGCGCGGCCCAGCATCGAGGGCTGCCATTGCGCTTGCCGCTGGCGGACCTGAGCGAACAACTGGTGGCGACCGGACCGACCCTGGAAGGCGGTGACGCGGCGCCACTGCGCAGCGCCTCGGAGCGTTACAACGCCGATGCCCTGCTCGCCGTGCATGCCAAGGAGGAGGGCGGCCAGTGGCAGGCAACCTGGAATTTGTGGATGGGCGACAAGAAAGAAGCAGGCAGCGTCCAGGGTGCCGATCAGGCCGCTGTCGCGGATGCCGTCATGCTCGCGGTCAGTGAGCGACTGGCGCCGCGTTTTGTGGTCAAGCCAGGCGCGTCTGGCGAGCAGTTACTTGAGGTCCAGGGCATGAACTTGGAGCGCTATGCCGCCCTCGGGCGGTTGCTGGAACCCTTCGGCATGCGCCTGCAGAGCGTCAATGGCGACCGGATTCTCTACCGGGTTCGCGGCAGTGCCGAACAGTTGAAGGCGCAGCTGTCCCTGGCGAAGTTGCAGGAGTTGCCAGCCGGGGAGGCACCTGCACCGGTGCCGCCGGTTCAGCCTGCAGCCGATGGTGCGGCGCCTGCCGTAGCGCCAGCCCCGGCCCCGGTTCCGCAGTTACGTTTTCGCTGGTAGTTTTTCTTTCCTTATATAGAAGCAGGAGTGGTTCATGGCCGATACGCGGCGTTGGTTCTGGTTGGGTGGAGTCGTCCTGCTCTGCGCGCTTGTCTGGTTGTTGCATCCGATCCTGACGCCGTTCCTGGTGGCGTTGCTGTTGGCCTATCTGTTCGATCCCCTGGTGGACAGGCTGGAGAAGGCCGGGCTGTCACGCACTTGGGGTGTGATCGCGGTGTTTGCGCTGTTCACCTTGATCGTCACCACGCTGGTGCTGGTGCTGGTGCCGATGCTGGCCAAGCAAATGCTGCGTCTCTATGAGCTGACCCCGCAGATGCTCGATTGGCTGCAGCACACGGCACTGCCATGGGCTCAGTCGAAATTCGGCTTGTCGGACGGCTTCTGGAAGTTCGACAAGCTGAAGGCGGCAATCAGCGAGCACATGGGGCAGACGACTGACATCGTCGGTGTGGTGCTGAGCCAGGCAACGGCTTCCAGCCTGGCGGTGATCGGCTGGCTGGCGAACCTGGTGTTGATTCCGGTCGTGAGTTTCTACCTGCTGCGGGACTGGGACCTGATGATGGCCAAGATCCGCAGCCTGCTGCCGCGCGATAGCGAAGAGCGCGTGGTCAGCCTGGCGGGCGAATGCCACGAAGTGCTGGGCGCGTTTGTGCGCGGGCAATTGCTGGTGATGGTGGCGCTGGGCGTCATCTATGCAGCGGGCCTGATGCTCATCGGGCTTGAGCTTGGGCTGTTGATCGGCTTGATCGCTGGCCTCGCGGCCATCGTGCCATACATGGGGTTCGTGATCGGTATCGGTGCTGCGTTGATCGCCGGGCTGTTCCAGTTCGGTGGCGATTTGTACCCCATGATCGGCATCGTTGCCGTGTTCATGGTGGGGCAGGCGCTGGAGGGCATGGTGCTCACGCCATTGCTGGTGGGTGACCGCATAGGCCTGCACCCGGTCGCCGTGATATTTGCCATTCTGGCCGGGGGCGAGCTGTTCGGATTCACCGGCATCCTTCTGGCCTTGCCAGTGGCGGCGGTGATCATGGTGCTGGTGCGCCACATGCATGATTTGTATAAGGATTCGGACATCTACAATGGCGAGGATGAGCCCGAGCTGTAGCGGGCGGCATTGAGGCCTGACTGCCGCCCGGTCCCTTACCGGGCGGTGTGTTTCACGCTTGCTGCAGGCGCCCACACCGTCAGAGAATCTGTCACCAAACCGGCAAGCTAACGCAAACCCTTGATTTTGCTTGTGGTCTGTCGCATTGTGCGGTCAGCCTCACGGGTATAAACTTCGCAAACTTTACACAGAGGCCACTAACGGTTCCGTCGGAACTGTTCAGTCAGCATGAAACCGATTCAGCTGCCCCTAGGTGTGCGTCTGCGTGATGACGCTACCTTTATCAATTATTACCCAGGCGCCAATGCCGCTGCACTCGGCTATGTCGAGCGACTCTGCGAAGCCGACGCCGGCTGGACGGAAAGCCTGATTTACCTGTGGGGCAAGGACGGCGTGGGGCGCACGCACCTGCTGCAGGCCGCCTGTCTGCGCTTCGAACAGATGGGCGAGCCAGCGGTGTATCTGCCACTGGCCGAGCTGCTGGATCGCGGCATCGAAATTCTCGACAACCTCGAACAATACGAATTGGTCTGCCTCGATGATCTGCAGGCGGTGGCCGGGCGCGCGGATTGGGAAGAGGCGCTGTTCCATCTGTTCAATCGCCTGCGCGACAGTGGTCGGCGTCTGTTGATAGCCGCATCGACTTCGCCCCGGGAACTGCCGGTGAAGCTGGCGGACCTCAAGTCACGCTTGACCCTGGCCCTGATATTCCAGATGCGTCCGCTGTCCGACGAAGACAAATTGCGCGCTCTGCAATTGCGCGCTTCCCGTCGCGGCCTGCACCTGACCGATGAAGTAGGGCACTTCATCCTGACCCGCGGCACGCGCAGCATGAGTGCCCTGTTCGAATTGCTGGAGCAGCTCGATCAGGCGTCCCTGCAAGCACAGCGCAAGCTCACCATTCCGTTTCTGAAAGAAACCCTGGGCTGGTAAAACCCAGGCCCTGCTGGCTTTTTGCTGGTTGTCAGGCGCGAGAATATCCGCTTTCCTGCTGGGTGCAGGCCGCGCGAGTGTCTAAATAGGGCATTAGCGCTTAGATGAAATCGCGAAACCGAAAAGTCACATAAAGTTCGATTGAATTTGCAAATGAGGATGATAGCGGGCATAGTCTCGGCTTCTTTACAACTATCAGCCACGGTCGTGCCCATGCTAAATCGCTTCGCACCCCTCGTGCCTCTCGCACTCGTCACCCTGTTGTTCGGTTGCGCCGCTCACTCTCCCGTCTCCGAGCCAGCGCCCCAGCAACCGGTTAAATCTTCCGTTACCGCCCAATCCTCTTCCGTTCGTTATCTGGAAACTCCATTCCAGGAAGAGTCGGCTACCGATAAACAACTCGTCAGCTTCGCTGATGGCAAGTCGTACCAGCTGCCGGTTCTGGCAGACAGCATCCTTGAACGCGGCATGTCCCTGATCGGTACCCGTTACCGTTTTGGTGGTACTTCTGAAGCCGGTTTCGACTGCAGCGGTTTCATCGGCTACCTGTTCCGTGAAGAGGCCGGCATGAACCTGCCGCGCTCGACTCGAGAAATGATCAACGTGGATGCCCCGCTGGTTTCTCGCAGCAACCTCAAGCCGGGTGACCTGCTGTTCTTCGCGACCAATGGGCGTCGCGGTCGTGTCAGCCATGCCGGCATCTACCTGGGTGATGACCAGTTCATCCACTCCAGCAGCCGCCGTAGCGGTGGTGTCCGGGTCGATAGCCTGGGTGACAGCTACTGGAGCAAGACCTTCATTGAGGCCAAGCGAGCACTCGCGATGGCGCCGACCATCGTCACTGCTCGCAAGTAAACCTACAGTTTGTAAGGTGAACTTAAAGTCTTACTTGAAGTTTGCTGTATAGCGTCTAGAATCCTGATCTATTATTGATGGCTGACCGCCTGCGCACTGCGCCGGCGGTTTTCTTTTCTGCCCTTCCGGTGGAAACAGCCGCAGCCAGATCAGGGTGTTCTGTATATGAAGACGTCGGCCCGCCTTGTACTCTTGATCGCCGCAGCGCTGCTCAGCGCCTGTGCCAGCCGCACTCCGCCGCCAGCTCCGGCACCGGTGATTCGCGCCCCACTGGTTTTTGGTCCTGCCCAACCCTTTTCCCCTGAAGCCGAAGACGTGTTGTTTCGCGCCCTGGGTCTGGTGGGTACGCCTTACCGCTGGGGCGGCAATACGCCAGACGCCGGTTTTGATTGCAGTGGGCTGATCGGCTATGTGTACCGCGATGTCGCCGGTATCACGCTGCCGCGCACGACCCGCGAGATGATCGGGATGCAGGCGGCCAGTGTGGGCAAGGAAGGGTTGCAGACGGGCGACCTGATTTTCTTCGCCACCAATGGCGGTTCACAGGTCAGTCATGCCGGGATTTATGTCGGCGAAGGGCGCTTTGTGCATGCGCCTGCCACGGGTGGGACGGTCAAGCTGGACAGCCTGTCCAAGGCCTATTGGCAAAAAGCGTATCTGAGTGCCAAGCGCGTGTTGCAGCCGGAACATCTGGCACGCAATCCGTAGGAGCCGGCAAGCCGGCCCCTACAGGTTTCGGCGTGCAGCGTTACTGAGTAGCCGACACCCGCCACACCTTGTTCCCTACATCATCCGCCACCAGCAAATCCCCCTGCTGATCGATCACCACACCTACCGGCCGGCCCATGGCTTTTTCCTCGTCGTTGAGGAAACCGCTCAGCACATCGATCGGTTGCCCGGTCGGTTTGCCGGCGTTGAACGGCACGAAGATCACTTTGTAGCCGCTGTGCGGTTTGCGGTTCCACGAACCGTGCTGGCCAATGAAAACGCCTTCCTTGAACTGCGCTGGCAAGGTATTGCCTTCGGCGAAGGTCAGGCCGAGAGAGGCGGTATGGGGGCCGACCGCGTAATCAGGGGCAATGGCCTTGGCGACCAGGTCCGGATTCTGGGGCTCGACGCGCACATCCACGTGCTGGCCGTAGTAGCTGTAAGGCCAGCCGTAAAACGCCCCGTCCTTGACCGACGTGATGTAGTCCGGCACCAGGTCGCTGCCGATTTCGTCACGTTCGTTGACAGCGGTCCACAGGGCGCCGGTCTGGGGTTCCCAGGCCATGCCGTTCGGGTTGCGCAGGCCGGAGGCGAAGATGCGGTGATTGCCGGTGGCACGATCCACTTCCCAGATAGCTGCGCGGCCTTCTTCCTGGTCCATGCCGTTTTCCGCGACGTTGCTGTTCGATCCTACCGTGACGTACAGCTTGCTGCCGTCCTTGCTGGCAATGACGTTTTTGGTCCAGTGGTGATTCAGCGTACCGCCCGGCAGGTCGACCACCTTGATTGGCTGAGACTTGATCGTCGTATCGCCGCTTTCATAGTTGAAGCGCAGCAACCGATCGGTGTCCGCGACATACAAGTCGTTGCCCACCAGGGTCATGCCAAACGGCGAGTTGAGATTCTCCAGAAACACCGTGCGGGTCTCGGCGACGCCGTCATGGTCCTTGTCCCGCAGCAGCGTGATGCGGTTCGGGCTGGGCACGCCCGCACCGGCGCGGCCCATGACTTTTTTCATGACCCAGCCCTTGATGCCTTTGCCATCCTCGGGTTTTGGCGGGGCGTTGGTTTCAGCCACCAGCACATCACCGTTGGGCAGCACATACAGCCAGCGCGGGTGGTCGAGGCCTTCGGCGAAAGCGGCCACCTGGGTGCCGGCGGCAGCGGTCGGCTTGGTACCGTCCGGCCAGCCGATGGCCGGGGCGATGTTCACCGTCGGTATCAGGGTCTTGTTCGGTTCTGGCAATTTGGGTGACGGACCGGTGCCGTCAGAGACTTGCAGGCTGGAAGTTTCACCGCAAGCGGCGAGTCCTCCGGCGAGGGCGATGACGAAAACGAGCTGGGGCTTGCGCATGCTGACCTTCCCTATGAATGCATTGACCTGTTTAGTAGAGAAGCGCAAATGCGCGATGGTTCAACGGGGGTAAATCAATTCAGCACCGCAGGCCGGACTTTAATTGACGCTCCACCCCCAACCCTCTAACCTTCGCGGCTTGTTTCAGGTGCCCTGTGACGTCGTCGACAGGGTGAAACAGGGAAGCCGGTGAGTGGTCGCTTTCGAGCAAAGACTGATCATGATCCCGGCGCTGCCCCCGCAACGGTAAATGAGTGAAGACTGCGCCTTGTGCCACTGTGTCGAGCAATCGAGATGGGAAGGCGCGCAGTCAGGCTATCAGCCGCTCATGAGCCCGGAGACCGGCCTGATCCATCCAGCGGCATCACGGTGGGCGATGCCAGGCTTCTTGCCGTCTATTCTTGTGCCTGCCCGCCGTTATCCAGCCCCAACGGAGAGCTTCCCCATGACTGATACCCCCGATCGTGACGAACGTCACCTGGCGCGCATGTTGCGCAAAAAAGCCGTGATCGACGAACGCATCGCCAACTCGCCGAATGAATGCGGCTTGCTGCTGGTGCTCACCGGCAATGGCAAGGGCAAAAGCAGCTCGGCATTCGGCATGCTCGCGCGATCCATGGGCCATGGCATGCAGTGCGGTGTGGTGCAGTTCATCAAGGGCCGCAACAGCACCGGCGAAGAGTTGTTTTTCCGACGCTTCCCGGAGCAGGTGCGGTTTCATGTGATGGGCGAAGGCTTCACCTGGGAAACCCAGGATCGCCAGCGCGATATCGCCGCCGCCGAAGCGGCGTGGGCAGTGTCCCGTGAACTGCTGCGTGACCCCTCGATCGGCCTGGTGGTACTGGATGAATTGAACATCGCGCTCAAGCACGGTTATCTCGATCTCGATCAGGTGCTCAGTGACTTGCAGGCTCGTCCGCCCATGCAGCACGTGGTGGTGACCGGTCGCGGTGCCAAGCCGGAGATGATTGAACTGGCCGACACCGTGACCGAGATGGGCGTGGTCAAGCACGCGTTCCAGGCCGGGATCAAGGCGCAAAAAGGCGTCGAATTGTGAGTCAGCCTCGCTGTTGTCCGGCGGTATTGATTGCAGCGCCGGCTTCCGGCCAGGGCAAGACCACCGTGACCGCTGCGCTGGCCAGGTTGCATCGCAACCAGGGACGCAAGGTGCGTGTGTTCAAGTGCGGCCCGGACTTTCTCGACCCGATGATCCTTGAGCGCGCCAGCGGTGCGCCGGTCTATCAACTGGACATGTGGATGGTCGGCGAGCAGGACAGTCGACGCCTCTTGTGGGAGGCCGCTGGCGAGGCGGACCTGATCCTGATCGAAGGGGTCATGGGGCTGTTCGACGGCACGCCTTCCAGTGCCGACCTTGCGCGGCATTTTGGCGTGCCGGTGCTGGCGGTGATCGACGGCACCGCCATGGCGCAGACCTTTGGCGCCCTGGCTCTGGGGCTGGCGCGCTATCAGGCGGATTTGCCGTTTGCCGGGGTGCTGGCCAATCGCGTGGGCACCTTGCGCCATGCGCAGTTGCTTGAAGGAAGCCTGACCGAGGGGTTGCGCTGGTATGGCGCGTTGTCCCGGGAGACCGGGATCGAGCTGCCCAGTCGTCACCTCGGCCTGGTGCAGGCCAGCGAATTGAACGACCTCGACCTGCGTCTGGATGCCGCTGCGAACGCCTTGGCCAGCAGTTGCGAGGTAGCGTTGCCCCCGGCGGTGGAATTTGCCGCGCCTGATCTGGTTGTTGCCGAACCCTTGCTCGCGGGCGTACGTATCGCCGTGGCCCGTGATGAGGCCTTCGCGTTTACCTACGGTGCGAGCCTGGACCTGTTGCGGGCGATGGGCGCCGAGTTGCGGTTTTTCTCGCCTATTCGTGATGCCCGTTTGCCCGAGGCGGACAGCCTTTACCTGCCAGGCGGTTACCCGGAATTGCACCATGCGGCGTTGGCTGGCAACACCGCGATGCTGGCGGCGATCCGCGCGCACCATGGCGCGGGCAAACCGTTGCTGGCCGAGTGCGGCGGGATGCTTTATCTGCTCGATTCGTTGACCGACGTCGACGGCACGCGTGCCGAACTGGTGGGGTTGCTGGCCGGAGATGCGGTGATGCAAAAGCGCCTGGCTGCATTGGCCTTGCAGGTGGTGGAACTGCCTGAGGGCGCGTTACGTGGGCATACCTACCATCACTCGCTGACCAGCACCGAGCTGGCACCGATTGCCCGTGGGCTGAGCCCGAATGGCGGACGTGGGGCGGAGGCGGTTTATCGTCAGGGGCGGATGACGGCTTCTTATGTGCACTTTTATTTTCCGTCGAATCCGGTGGCGGTGGCTGCACTGTTTTTGCCTGACCGGGAGGGCGCCTTGCTCGCGAAAAGGCCATGACCGACGCCACATTCAGTCAGGCCGAACGCGACGCGGTCTACCGTGCCATCGCCGAACGCCGCGACATGCGCCACTTCAGCGGTGGCACTGTCGAGCCCGAGCTGCTGCGGCGCCTGCTCGAAGCCGCGCACCAGGCCCCCAGTGTCGGCCTGATGCAGCCTTGGCGGTTCCTGCGCATCAGCGATCGCACTGTGCGCGCTCAAATCCAGGGCCTGGTGGAAGAAGAGCGGATCCGTACCGCCGAAGCCCTGGGCGAGCGCACTGACGAATTCATGAAGCTCAAAGTCGAAGGCATCAACGACTGCGCCGAAGTGCTGGTCGCCGCGCTGATGGATGATCGCGAACGCCACATCTTCGGCCGGCGCACCTTGCCGGAAATGGACATCGCCTCGTTGTCCTGCGCCATCCAGAACCTGTGGCTGGCGTCCCGTGCCGAAGGGCTGGGCATGGGCTGGGTTTCGCTATTCGAGCCGCAAGCCCTGGCCGATCTGCTGGGCATGCCGCCGGGAGCAAAACCGATGGCGGTGTTGTGCCTGGGGCCGGTGCAGGAATTTTATCCGGCGCCGATGCTGGTCCTCGAAGGCTGGGCGCAGTCGCGGCCGCTGGGTGAATTGCTGTATGAAAATGTCTGGGGAGAGAGTCAATGAGTGTGGCGTTGTTGACCGTCGCTGCCGTGGGGCTGGATGCGCTGCTGGGCGAGCCCAGGCGCTGGCATCCGCTGGTGGCGTTCGGGCGCTTTGCCGATCGCATCGAGCAGCGCTTCAACAGTGGTGGTAGAGGCTGGCGCAGCCATGGCGTGACGGCCTGGGTACTCGCCGTAGTGCCGCTGACCTTACTGGCGACCGCGTTGTCCTGGGCGCCATTGGTGGGTTGGATCGTCGAGATCCTGGCACTTTATTGCGCACTGGGCATGCGCAGCCTTGGCGAGCACGTCGAGCCGGTGGCCAGGGCCCTGCGCAGCGATGACCTGGATGAAGCGCGCACTCGCGTCGGTTACCTGGTCAGCCGCCAGACCAGCGAGCTGGATAAAACCGAAGTCGCCCGCGCGGCCACCGAATCCGTTCTGGAGAACGGTAGCGACGCGGTATTTGCCGCCCTGTTCTGGTTTGTCGTCGCTGGCGCGCCGGGGGTGGTGCTCTACCGCTTGAGCAACACTTTGGATGCCATGTGGGGTTATCGCAACGAACGCTTCGAGCGGTTTGGCTGGGCGGCGGCGAAAATCGACGACGTCCTCAACTACATTCCTGCGCGGCTGGTGGCGTTGACTTACGCCTTGCTGGGCAAAACCCGACTGGCACTCAAATGCTGGCGGACCCAGGGGCCGACCTGGGACAGCCCCAATGCCGGTCCGGTCATGGCCGCAGGTGCCGGCGCGCTGGGCGTGGAGCTGGGCGGGGCGGCGATTTACCACGGTGAGCTGCACCAGCGCCCGCCGTTGGGTGAGGGCGTACCGGCGGACGCGGATTCCATCGACCGTGGCTGGCAATTGGTCCAGCGCGGGGTATGGTTGTGGTTGTTGATTATCTGCGTGGGGGCGGAGTTTTATGCTTGAACACGGCGGGCGCTTACGTAAGGCGGCAATCGACTACGGTATCGCCGAAGCCGACTGGCTCGACCTGTCCACTGGCCTGGCGCCTTGGCCGTTTCCCATCCCGCAGATCCCGCTGAGAGCGTGGGCGCGGCTGCCGGAAAGCGATGACGGCCTGGAGCAGGCTGCCTGCGATTATTACGGTGCTGCCCAGGTGCTGCCAGTGGCCGGTTCGCAAATGGCAATCCAGCTGCTGCCGCGTTTGCGCCGGGCCGGCAAGGTCGGCGTGCTGTCACCCTGTTACGCCGAGCACGCCGAAGCCTGGCGCCGCAGCGGCTACATCGTGCGCGAAGTGCTGGAGCAGGAAGTGGATTTTTTTATCGACAACCTGGACGTGCTGGTGGTGGTTAATCCGAACAACCCCACGGGCCTTGGCCTGTCCCCCAAGCGCCTGCTCGACTGGCATTCGCGACTGGCCCAGCGCGGCGGCTGGCTGGTGGTGGACGAGGCCTTCATGGACAACACGCCGCAATTGAGCGTGGCTGCTTATACCCATCAGGTCGGCTTGATCGTCTTGCGATCGTTCGGCAAATTCTTTGGCCTGGCGGGCGTGCGGCTGGGGTTTGTACTGGCCGAGCGCAAATTCCTTAAATTGCTCGCCGAGCAAGTCGGGCCCTGGGCGGTCAGTGGGCCGACCCGCATCCTCGGCCAGGCCTGTCTGCTGGATACCCAAGGGCACATCGGGCAACGTTTGCGCACCCAGGCCGCCAGCAAACGCCTGGCGCTGCTGCTCGAGCAATACGGCTTCGTACCACAGGGCGGCTGCGCGCTGTTCCAGTGGCTGATCACCGAGCGCGCCGAAGCACTGTATGAGTTCATGGCGCGGCGCGGCATCCTGTTGCGCCTGTTCACCCACAACAGCAGCCTGCGTTTTGGCCTGCCCGCCGAAGAAGCAGACTGGGCACGCCTGGTGTCAGCCCTTGAAGCCTTCGTCGAGGAAGCACAATGACTACGTTGATGGTGCAGGGCACGACGTCCGACGCCGGCAAGAGCACGCTGGTGACCGCGCTGTGTCGTTGGGTGGTGCGCCAGGGCGTGAGTGTGGTGCCGTTCAAGCCGCAGAACATGGCGCTGAACAGTGCGGTCACGGCCGACGGGGGCGAGATCGGTCGTGCGCAGGCGGTGCAGGCCCAGGCCGCGAATCTCGAGCCGCACACCGACATGAATCCGGTGCTGCTCAAGCCCAACAGCGACACGGGCGCCCAGGTGATCATCCATGGGCGGGCGGTGACGAGCATGAACGCGGTCGCCTATCACGACTACAAGGCCATCGCGATGCAGGCGGTGCTCGCTTCGCATCAACGCTTGAGCGCAGCCTATCCGGTGGTGATGGTGGAAGGCGCCGGTTCGCCTGCGGAAATCAATCTGCGCGCCGGCGACATCGCCAACATGGGCTTCGCCGAGGCTGTCGATTGTCCGGTGGTGTTGATTGCAGACATCAACCGCGGCGGGGTTTTTGCGCACCTGGTGGGCACCCTGGAGTTGCTGTCCGCCAGTGAGCAGGCGCGCGTCAAAGGCTTCATCATTAACCGTTTTCGCGGTGACATCGCCTTGTTGCAACCTGGCCTGGACTGGCTGGAAGCGCGCACTGGCAAACCGGTGATCGGTGTACTGCCGTACGTGATGGACCTGCACCTGGAAGCCGAGGATGGCATCGATCAACGCCAGACCGACAAGGCGGACCAGGTGCTCAAGGTGGTGGTGCCGGTCTTGCCGCGCATCAGCAACCACACAGATTTCGATCCGCTGCGCCTGCACCCGCAGGTGGACTTGCAGTTCATCGGCCCCGGCCAGGCCATTCCCCCCGCCGACCTGATCATCCTGCCCGGCTCGAAAAGCGTGCGCAGTGATCTTGCCTACCTGCGCGCCAATGGCTGGGACACGGCGATTGCCCGTCACCTGCGTTATGGCGGCAAGCTGCTGGGAATCTGCGGCGGCCTGCAGATGCTCGGTGCGCAGGTGCATGATCCGCTGGGTCTGGAAGGAACGCTCGGTTCCAGCGCAGGGCTGGGCCTGCTGGCCTTTGAAACCCGGCTGGAACAGGAGAAGCAACTGCGCAATGTGCGTGGTCGCCTGGCACTGGAAGATGCGCCGGTCAGCGGCTACGAAATCCATGCGGGCGTGACTACCGGCCCTGCGCTGGAGAATTCGGCAGTGCTGCTGGACGATGGCCGCTGTGATGGAGCACAGAGCGCCGACGGGCAGATTTTCGGCACATACCTGCATGGTTTGTTCGAGTCGCCGGCGGCCTGCAGTGCACTGCTGCGCTGGGCCGGTTTGCAGGATGTGCAGGAGGTGGACTATCACGGCCTGCGAGAGCGGGATATCGAGCGGTTGGCGGATCTGGTGGAGCAGCACCTGGATACCGGGCTGTTGCGTAAACTGTGTGGTATCTGAGGGCGCCTTTGCTGGGCTCTTCGCACGTTCATAGGTGGCACCATGCTCCAACTAATTTTCGGCGGTGCACGCTCGGAAAAAAGTCGCCTAGCTGTTGCTCTATCGCTTTGATATCGCCAATACTTACATCGGCGGTTTGGGGGGAGTACGCAGTCAGTTTATGTGAAAGATATAATTAAAAACTACAAAAAAAAGGGGCTGTTATGTTGGAAATGCGAAAAAAAGCGAATGAAAAATTTGGTTTTCTGGTCTCGGTCTTGGTGTTCTTATTTATTGCCTCTGGATGCTCTTCTATTCCACTTGCCTCCAAGGAAGTTGAGCAAAGAGCCAAACAGTTCGATCCGGAAGATGGCAAGGCAATTTTATATATCGTCCAAGACGGTGGTTATGCGTCTGGAATGGCATTGTTTCAAGTTAGCGTAGATGGTCAACCGCAAGGTAGTCTTTCTGGGCGGACTTTCCATCGGGTAGTTGTAAATCCTGGGGTGCACACTATCTTTGCTACTAGCCCAGAAAATGAAGATGGGGTAAAGGTTGATGCCCCAGTTGGCGGGCTTGTATTTGTTAGTGTTCCGTCCATTGCTGGTTGGAAATTTATGCGGGTCGGAGGCATGCGGCAGCTTAGTGAGTTAGAGGGTAAGGCGTCAGTTTTGGACGCTAATCTTGCTCGCGGTTTTAGATAGAGTGTTATCCTTTTATCAATGGATTTATTTATTTCGGAAGTAGGTCATGAAGCTTCGGTTAAGGTTGTTTCTAACGTTGTTAGTGGTTTTGTCAGTGCAAGGGTGTAGTAAGCCAGAGACTGTGTTCGATAAGCAGGTTGGTGTGTGTGTCAATGATGTGAAACTTGGTCTTGGTGATCCTAACTCATTAGATATGGTTTCGAGTCAGGGGATTGACTTGGCCAATGGTTGGTATCGAGTAAAGTTGGATTATACAGCTAAAAATGCTTTTGGGGGTAGGGTAAGAGGGGAGACAATGTGTGGGTTTAGGGGGAAAGATTCAATTGAATTGAATTCGGAAGACGTGGTTAATTTGGAGCGAAAAATGGCTCAAGTTTTTAAATAATTGAGTGTCGGTTGGTAAATTTTTATTTGTGTCGATTTGTGAGTGGATAGCGTTTCGCGTTTATTCATAGCTTAGCAGATCAAGCCGTAAATGCCTTAGGAACAAATCCTAGGGCATTTTTTTGTCCAGAAAAAGGAGAATTTATGCAGATATTTAGTGAGTCAAAAGTAATTGAGAAAGTGGTGGACGCATGTCCTGATCTCGAACTACGGAAATTGCTGGCTGCTCATGTTGAACGGCTCAAAGAGTTCGATGACTATAGTCTAGATCAGTTGGTGCGTTTCGTAGTGTTTGAAGAGTGCGATACGGTCGCGGACTTGGATGCTGCCTTAGGCTTCCCTATAATGGCTAATCGTTTTGATGGCTGCCGGTATGGAGAGCCTGGTTTCAACCCTTCATGGGAGTCCGTCGAGGAGCATATTAACTGGTTTGAGTTGGTTTATGTGCTCAGCGACGATGGATTCGGTGTCGTGGTGTTCGTACCAAAACATGCTGATCCTGAATTGCTCCATATGCTTCAGCAATACTCCCTCCGGTAATCCGTACTACCTGTTACGGCTATTCGGCCATCTTATTTGAAAGGCCCAAAAGCCCTTCAATTCCTCGGTGCACCAATATCCACATCCCTGTTTCTCATTTATAACTTGAGAGGTATTACTATGTCCGTAAAAACTGAAACCGAAGTGCAATCCCCATTCGTAATAGACGCAGCATCTGAAGTCGTACCAGAGCCCGTACCCGAATCCACCCCTAAAGCCGCTAGCCTCGATGAACAAATCCGTGTTCTGAAAAGAGGTAGTTGTCCTTCCCTGACAGGCCGATCCGCCTTGGGTTATCAACTGGGCAGCAAAGGAGAGTCGGAATTGTACCTGAAGCTTCTCAGCAACACCGGCAGCGGCTTTTTCAGCAAGGAATGGATTCCGTGTTCTATGATCGAGCAATTGATCACCGGTGCGACTGAGCTCACTTCAACATCCTTCAAGACGCTCTTTCCTAATAAGTCGGTGAATACTGGCGGCTTTGTCATGGCGGTCATCAAGGCGTTGGGGTTGATTCAGACCAATGTAGATAACAGTCGTTGGCATGAACACACCAAGGAGATAACGTTCGAGCAGGTAGCAATAGAGGCAATGGTGCAGGAGGAAGAAGCACAGCGGGAGGGGGGCACCAAGGGCAAACGTAAGCCCAAGGAGGCTTGAGATATGTGGGCTATCACATCTGCTTTGATCTCTGCTGCCGTTTTGGGCATGTGGTTTCCAGCGACTCGTTGGCTGGGGATCTCCAGTACGGCAGTGTTGAGCTTCCTATATCCATGGCTGGGCATCCCGCTGCTGTTGGTTGTGGGGTGGGCCTTCTACTTCTTCCGTATACGCTGATAGGCTTCCCGATCCACCCAGCTTGGGCAGTTCTGCCCGGTTTCTAAATCACCCCCGCACTTATCCCCGCAATACTTGGTTTCCCATGCTCCAGGCCTGAACTCCCTGTCTTTTATGCTGATCCGCCTTCGTGTGAAGGGATAACTCTGTCTGGCATTTGGGGATTTTCCTCTTTTGGAGTAGTGCCGTCGGCCTGCTCCCTTATTTTTTGGAAAGAAACAATGATCATCAACATTTTCATTTTCATCATTGCTCAACGTGAACTGATCACAGAAACAGAAAAAATTAATGTTTCCGACTATTAGTAACTGAAGGCTATGTGCGAGGGAGTTGTGAGAGGTTGAAATCGGCCGATTGTGTTGGCAAATTCGGTCGTTACAAACTGCCCGCGTACGGGCTGTTCAAAACGGATTTTTTGCGCGCAGCTATGCGAAATCTGCGCCCGCAATGCTCTGTTCAAAGTAAAGATTTCAATCTCAAGAGCATAATTTTCTGTCGTGGGAGCCATTGCCGACTTTTTCAACAGAATCGGCCAAAAGCAGTCGCTCGGGATATCTAGGACATCAGGGGCGATTCAGGAGCCTTTCAATACCCTAAAAAGAGCGCATGGCGCCCTTTTTATATTAATTAGTGATTAGGGCTAGAGGTTTTCTTAAAATTGCCCGTTTAAAATCTAAGCTTTAGCTCCGCGGTTAGATTTTTTAGCCGGAGTTGAATCAGGTATTGCCGCAAGCATTTCCTCAAGAACAACCTGCCTTTTGAGCCTGTCGTCTGAAATCTCTCCCAGCGTCTCCAATATTTCCACTGCTTGTTTAAATGGCGCTAATGCGTGCTCACCGGGTTTGGTCAGTTTATCAATGATCTTCTGGCAATAAGCCTCCATTTTTTTTGACTTGAGCGCAGGTTTATCTTTGCCGGCAATAATCGCGCATACTAAAACAAGAATATGCCACTTGAATCTTCTCATGTTCTGAGGGACGTTGCTGCTGGCAACATACAAGTGCAGTCGATACAATGTTAAACACGACGCATAAAAAATAACCTCCTTATTTTCCTCATCGAACATAACACCGGAAAGGCTCTCATACATTTTTTTAGGGTAGCGATAGGCCAAGTCAGGACGATGGCAGAACATCGAAGCCACACACTTGGCAACAGTATTAATATTGAAGGTGCGAATGGCAGGTACCTCTTTCCCGAAGTACTGCTTTTCTCTGCGCTCAAAGTAGAGGCGTCCGTCCTGCCCTTCAAACGAATTAAATAGCTGTTCGACACGTTTTATTATAGGGCGAAGTGTTAGAAATTGAGTTTCATCAACCTTAGATTGACTATTTGTCGCCCTAACCAACTCCGAAAATACATCCTCACTGGAAGTTTCAATTACCTTTAGTGTAACCATCACCCTGTCATCATATTGACCTCTATTTTCATAAAGAATATTAGAGGTCTGGCAGCCATTTACAATTTGAAAATTCTCCAGATGCAAAACGTTGCCTTGCAAGCGAATGTCTGGGCTGACAATAGTTATGCCGTTGTTTAGCACGGGGAAGCGGGTGGATGTAACACTGCTATTAAGTGTTTCAGCAATCGACTGGTTAACTATGTTGTCACCGCCTAAATATGCCCGCACGTTTTCTTCAAAAACCTGAGTTCGAAGACTGCCGTCTTCTGCAACTAATAAATTGGCTACGACGTCTACAGCTCGCGCAACCACCAAATAGGCTTCTTCAATGCCAGCAATCGTAGGAAGTGGAGCGGAACCAAAAAGAGGAAGTTGTGCTGTAATGCCAGAATAAGTTGATACCCAAAGCTCAGTCAACTCATTACGGCCAAAGCACTTTATATCCGCTTCAGAAAAATACCCTAAGTCACTAATTTGATTTTCAAAAGCAGTAATTGCACTAACAAACTCTTTTGGTGCAAGGTAGTTTCCAGTGGTTATAAATCTTGCAGTTAGGCGGGGTTTGCCATTACGAATTTTTGGGACGTTTCTGATACACTCATCAAATACATTCCTTGCGTTTATCTGAATTGTATCAGTCGCTAGGTAAGGATCTTCGTTTAGAAAGCGTAAGATAGACTCCTTGAATTTTAAAAAATCCCCAAGATCGAACCCGTCAGACGTTTTAGCCTGAATAAAAACCACTTCCATATCGTGATTTTTACGATCAGTCTTAAATGCTGAGCGTGCATCTTCATCAGATATTATAATTTCTTCATCAAGTATAATTGCTACACCATCTACTCCGTCATCTCCAACGCCGGTGGTCACATCGTCTAGATCAAAGCCAGATGCACATCGCGAGTACAACACTGCATAATTGCAAAAATATTCAAATTGTTGATCTTGCGGATAAGACTCAAATCCAAAACTTTTGACAAAGTTTTTCAAGTGAGAGTTTACGATGCGATGCATGGGGCTTCCTTGGCTGGTTAATTACTCTCAGTACGGTCATTTATCCCGCATGCCGTAGCTCCTGCCCGAAGCTACTATTTTGCCATCTACTTGTCCACCGGCCGCTTTTGGCCGTTCTCTGCCTCTCACTTTCCACTGACTTAGGAAATGGAAATCTGGGAAGCTGTCCTACCATGAGCTGTAACAGCTGTCTGAATGCCACTTTAAACATAGCGACGATTGATAGGCCGCCACCCTAGTCATTGCTTTGGTCTTCCAGAGTGGTCCCCTTGGTGCCCGCTGTGGCGGCTCATCCCCGACGCCTTGCCTCGACCTCCCGCTGCCCCCTCGTTTGCTCCCTGGCCCCACTGCAGCACACCCTGACGCAGCCTGTTAACGCCGACATCGAATTGACCCTCATGCTGGCTCAGGTGTGACCCTCCTCCAATAGGAAAAGCTCAGCACAGGATATGGTTCGCAAGGAATTAGCTTGGGTCAGTGACATCTCGGTAACTAGGTCAATTCGACGTCGGCGCCAATACCTTGGCTAATGCCCTAGCCCCGTTGGGAGATTTTTCAGGGCTAAACCGGGCCAACCTGGTGCTGTCCTTTCCTTTGTCAAACCGACCGAGCGGCCCGAGCCACTGGGTAACGCAACTGGTCTGTTTGAAACTTACGACCGCACTGGGTAGATGTGGTAGCGATTGGCCCCAGTTCTTTCAATTATGACCCGGCTACCAGCAGACAGGGTATGAGACTGGAAAAACTCTCCCACCCAAGAGCGCTTTCTAAAAATTTTCTTGTCACCTGCAATGTCAGTGAAAACCGGCTCCGCAATGCCGCAGTGGATCTCTAGTTGAACGCCAAGCTCACTTTCATTGGGACCACCAATGGATTCGGTCGGAAATAAATCTATGACGCTGGAGAGGTAAAGGTGGTTATTATTAAGGTTGCCTTGCGTAAGTTCAATTATCCGAAATAGCATGACTCTCTCCTTGGCTCGAACGATTAAGCTAACAGGCCAGTAAAAGCGTTGCTTTTGCGAGTCCAGTGAGCGAAGCGAACGATGGGCGGCATTGTTAGGCTGGGAAGTAAAAGAACTCAATTGCTTCAGTAATTGATTTAACCTGCTGTAGGTTTGCACTGGAAACGGCTTGATGCAACAGCCCAGACAAAATAGCGCTGCGAGTAGCTTCCGGTATTACACAAGGGCTTAATACAGCCCTGGATTGTGGGTAATCGCCCCAATGAACTCCTAATGCCTTGCTTCCACCATTCTGTTGGTTCTTGTGATCGTACCAGCCAATAATAAGCACCAAACCATCATCGATATGTATTTCTTTGTGATTCTTCCAGTATGAAATCATGTTCATGCAGCGTTCCTTCGTTAGGGAAGGTCTGAAGTACCCACCGATTTTTCATGCCCTCGTTACTTGAGGTTCAAAAAAACATGCGTCGGTCG
>NZ_JBEOPV010000036.1:0-29203 GCF_040310425.1 Pseudomonas sp. 65/3-MNA-CIBAN-0223 | reverse complement strand
CATCGGGGCTCAACCGTTCTGTTCGTGTGAGGTGCGTATTTCACCAGATCGGGAAGTCTTTTTCAGAGTTTCCCTAGACTAGCTATTAACAGGCGACAAGAAAGGCTTATTTTTTTGTTGCCTGTGTCGCATAACACTCTTGCCCATACGTAATTCCTTGGTTGGCCTAAGTTTGTATCCATCCTAGGCGCGACCTGTAGAGGCAGAGATGAACGACAGGGCCACAGGCACACTACGGAACCATCTGCATCGTGTCCATAGTCCGCCTCTGGCCAATCTCTGCCTCTCAGGTGCGACAGACTCAGGAGCTGCAAAATTGGGAAACTGTTCCATCATGAACTGCGTCACCTGTCAGAGTGCTACTGTGAACACAGTAAGGGTTGAGGGAGCACCGCCCTAGTCATGCCCGGTCACCCAGCGCCCGCCCCTGAGACACTCTGTGGATACAGATCCCCGGCGCCATACCGAGCCCCTCCCGAGCCCCCTCGTTGTTCCCTAGCCCCCGCTGGCGCACATCCTGATCCCCGCCGGACACTCTGCCAGTGTGTGGGGGGAGGGGGGCTGGCGGTTTTTGAGGGGGAGGCAATGGGATGGGAGAACTGAAAACCTGAAAACCTGAAAACCAGAAGTCCTGGGAAATTGCCCTTTGGCCGTGGGAGCTGAGAAACTGGAAATCTGAGGAGCTGCCCTTGGGGGAATCACATTGCTCATTGATTTAGGTTTTCAGCATCGCAGGTCTCCACCTCTCCCGTGCTCGCGATGGGTTGACCTCGTCATGAACGATGTGTAAATTTCACCCACAGTATGTGCATACCGCTCAAGTGGTGATGTCATCAATCGAATAGCCTAACCAGCCGTCCCTATCGCAAGTGCCTTTGGGTCCAGACCTTTCCACTGGACAGATTCAATCCAAACGTGCGCTTGCCTGTAGGACGGCTTTTTTGTGGGCTGTCCCTTTGCAAGCGTGAGCGAACGCACTTGTAGAGTGATGATATGTCTAGCACTAAAGCCATTTGTATCCCTAGCCGCCCAGCGTCCCCTTCCGAGATACCGTTCAGTAGCAATCTAGACGGAGCCCTTTTCTGGTTCAAGTACGGCCTGGCGGTCATTCCCATCCTGCCTGCTTCCAAGCATCCGGCATTGAAATGGGACCCTTGGTTGAACCGACTCTCCCCTGAAACCATCCAGCAGCACTGGACGCAGCATCCTTCCCATGAATTGGCCTGCATTGTGGGCGACTCCTTGTTTGTCTTGGACGCCGACAGCCCCGAGTCTGAGGCGGCTTTGCAGGCTATTGAAGGAAAGTATGGTGCGGCACCGCTGCTGACGATCAGGACCAAGCGTGGATGCCACCATTACTTTCGGTTGGATGAGGGCGTTTCCGTTAAAACCGACTCCCATGCCACCGACGCGTTTCCCGACCGTATCGACGTCAAGACTGGCCGTGGCATGGCTATTTTGCCGCCCAGTACGGATAAGAAAATTCAACATTTGCATGTAAACAGCGTCGGCCAATTGCATGCGGCCAATCAGGATTTCATCGATGCCGTGTTCAAGCACAATGGCCGGCAACCGCCTCGTCCGTCAATTTCCTCAATCGTAGCAACAGTCGTGCCGGAGGTAGGTAGCGTCAAGCTGAAGCAACTCCAAGACTTGCTGGAACACATCAGCCCAGATGTTGGCTATCAGGATTGGGTGCATGTGCTAATGGCTCTCTGCCACGAGACACAAGGTAGTGAAGATGGCCTTGCATTGGCTGACCGCTGGAGTAGCCAAGGAAGTGGTTACAAGGGTGAGAAAGAGATCGAAGCCAAATGGCGTTCGTTTAATCTGGGTCAGTCTAATCCGCTGACTATAGCCACCCTGATCAAGATGGCCGCTGAAGGTGGTGCCAATGTGAAGGCCATCATGAACAAAAATGACGCCGAATTTGAAGTTTGTGAGTATGAGGAGGTCTGTCAGGGCGAGGTGGTTCCTACTGAAGGTGTCGTTAACACCGGCTCTCCACTCACTGCATTTTCACTGCGGGGGCGCTTGCTTGAGCTGGAAAAACAGATGGTGGAGCAGAAGCAGATTCTGGGGAGTATTGTGCTTCAGGGGCAGGCGACGGTCGTTTATGCACGGGCCAACACTGGCAAAACCCTGATCCTCATCCACCTGATCATTGAGTCCATTAAACAAGAGCTCATCAATCCGGCTCAGCTCTATTACATCAACATGGATGACAACAGCAGCGGCTTGGTGGACAAGGTCAGACTGGCCGAAGAGTATGGATTCGACATGCTCGCTGACGGTCATCAAGGATTCGAGGCCAGTGCGTTTCGGAGGGCCATGGAAAGTATGATTGCCGAAAATACGGCGCGCGGTGTCATTGTGGTATTGGACACCCTCAAGAAGTTCGTCAACACCATGGACAAGGGTAAAAGCTCGGAATTCGCAAAAGTCATTCGTCAGTTTTGCCTCAAGGGCGGGACAGTCATCGCCTTGTCGCATGCCAACAAAAATCCGGGTGCTGATGGTCGAAGCATGTATTCGGGAACCTCGGATATCGTTGATGATTTCGATTGTGCCTTCATGCTGAATACGATTTCGCAGCAAGCCGATATGCATCAGAAGGTGGTGGAGTTCAGTAACATCAAGCGTCGAGGCAATGTCTCCCAGACCGCAGCCTACAGCTACACCCTCGACAGTGATATCCCCTACGACGAGCTATTACTGTCAGTTAAAGAGGTCAATCCAGAGCATCTGGTGCCCCTTAAACGCGCTGCTGACATTAAGTCTGATTCCCAGATCATCGAGGTCATTGAAGACTGCATACGCGAAGGGATTAATTCCAAGATGAAGCTGGCGGATGCTGCTGCTGAACGAGCAAGGGACACCAAGCGTTCAGTACTCAAGGTCATTGAAAAATACACTGGCAATGATCCTGCAATTTACCGATGGAGTTTCTCCATTCAAGAGCGTGGAGCCAAGGTGTTCTCATTGCTGGAACTACCTTCAGATTCCTCGGACGGGACCGTTCTTAAAATTCCCTGATCCGTTCTGAGGGGGGGCAGCCGGCAGTTTTTCAGGTTCGCAGTTTCCCAGACCGCGCCTGATTCCAGTTTCCCCCGCGTCCCCCAAAAAACCTGAAGTCTCATTAATCCGCTCCTGGCTACGTGCTGGTGGGCTTCCTATTGCCTTGAAATAAAAAGGAAATTTGAAGAATGGATGCCGTTTTGTTTGCTATTTGCATACCGCGTTGCGATTGCCGAGTACCCGTTTATCCCCTCAACCCCGTGCAGCAGCCAGCTTTTGGTTGTGACCTGTCCATCTTCTGCTTTTTCCATAGGGAGCACTCCCATGCCTAATGCAACTCTAGACGCTCACTTCGTCCGAACTGCCGTCTGTCCTGATGGCAAGAGCAAGGTGGACTATTACGACACAGCCATTACAGGCTTCATTCTTGAGGTTCGTGCTTCTGGAGGAAAGACGTTCCACCTGCGTTACCGTGACCCGCATGGCAAGCAGCGTCAGCACAAGATAGGTGATTCGAAGTCCATCTCTTTTGACAAGGCTCGTCAGGCGGCTCAGGTATTGCGTTCTCGTGTTGTGCTTGGTGAAAGCCCTGCTGAGGAACGGAAAGTAAAGCGAACAGTACCGACGCTGGATGAGTTTTTCCAAGAGCGTTATATGCCATTTATCAAGGGGTACAAGAAAAGCTGGTCTTCGGACGAAAGCTATTACCGTAATCATGTGCAACCCAAGTTTGGTGATTGCCATCTGGATCAAGTAACCCAGCTAGCAGTCATCGAGCATCACCATGCGATGCGTGCCGAAGGTTATGCGGCAGCGACCTGCAACCGTGTGCTTGTTCTCATGCGTTATATGTATAACGTGGCCAGGAAGTGGAAGATACCTGGTACTGAGACCAATCCAACGTTAAGCGCTTCGATGTACGAGCTCAACAATGCTCGTGAGCGGTACCTGACTCCAGAGGAGACACAGCGACTGAGGGCTGCACTGGAACAAAGTGGCAGTAGCCAGTTGAAACACATCGTGCCCTTATTGCTGCTGACAGGGGCGCGTAAACGGGAGCTGCTAGATGCACGCTGGGAGCACTTCGATCTGGAGCGTCGTAGCTGGCGTATCCCGACTACGAAGACAGGTAAACCGAGATATGTGCCTTTATCCGCTGCTGTCTTGGCGATTCTGGAGCAACTGCCTCGCTGGGAAGGATGTCCGCATTTGGTGCCTAATCCAAAGACGATGAAACCCTTCAGATCTGTCTTCGCTAGCTGGGATATTGCACGCAAGCAAGCAGGGCTTTCTGAGTTAAGGATGCACGATCTGCGACACAGCATGGCTAGCAATATGGTGAACTCAGGGCGCTCTATCTATGAGGTATCCAAGGTGCTTGGTCATGCTCAACTGAAGACCAGCCAGCGTTACAGTCATTTGTCACAGGAGGCCTTGCTTGCGGCAGTGGAGGCAGCGGCTGATGCGACAGGCACTATATGGAATCCAGCGGAGTCGGTAAAAACTGCGTAAAATCCGGAGCGCTTGCGCCGGGACATCCCTGCCGAGCACTCGACATAGTGGGTTTTCCCATCAGGTTGGGTGGTCGGTGGGGAAGTTTATGGCGATTGATTTGAGCAAAGAACGTACGTATTTGAATTCACACCAATGGATACTTCCTGTGGTTCGGTGGTGGGTGGGTGAGGGGAAATCCCAAGACCCAAAACTGCCGCAACTCCTTGGAAATACTGGGCCGCTGAAACTGCTTGGCTCGTTTGGTTTGTTCGAGTCGCCGGCGGCCTGCAGTGCACTGCTGCGCTGGGCCGGTTTGCAGGATGTGCAGGAGGTGGACTATCACGGCCTGCGAGAGCGGGATATCGAGCGGTTGGCGGATCTGGTGGAGAAGCACCTGGATACCGGGCTGTTGCGTGAACTGTGTGGTATCTGAGTGCCCTATCGCCCCACCGAAGATTTCAAGGAACCCACCATGTTGCAATTAATCCTCGGCGGCGCCCGCTCCGGCAAAAGCCGCCTGGCCGAACGGCTCGCCACTGACAGTGAGCTGGCTGTCACCTACATTGCCACCAGCCAACCGCTGGACGGCGAAATGAACCAGCGGGTGGCCCACCATCGTGCGCGGCGGCCAGCCGAATGGGCATTGATCGAAGAACCGTTGGAACTGGCCCGCGTACTGCGCGAAAACGCCAGCGCCGATCGCTGCCTGCTGGTGGATTGCCTGACCCTGTGGCTCACCAATCTGCTGATGCTGGACAACGCCGAACGCCTGTCGGTCGAACGCGACGCTTTACTCGACTGCCTGGCGACCTTGCCGGGTGAAATCATTTTCGTCAGCAACGAGACCGGCATGGGCGTCGTACCGCTGGGCGAGTTGACCCGGCGCTACGTCGATGAGGCCGGCTGGCTGCATCAGGCGCTGGCCGAGCGCTGCCAGCGAGTCGTCCTCACCGTGGCCGGCCTGCCCCTGACTCTCAAAGGAACCGCGTTATGACCCAAGCCTGGTGGCTCAACCCGTGCAAACCCATCGACACTCACGCTGTCGAACAGGCTGAGGCCCGCCAACAGCAGCTCACCAAGCCCGCGGGTTCGCTGGGTCGGCTCGAGTCTGTGGCGGTGCAACTGGCCGGGTTGCAGGGTCAACTGAAGCCGACGCTTGATCAGGTGTGGATCGGCATTTTTGCTGGCGACCATGGCGTCGTTGCCGAAGGCGTCTCTGCGTATCCCCAGGAAGTGACCGGGCAGATGCTGCACAACTTCGTCAGCGGCGGCGCGGCAATCAGCGTGCTGGCACGGCAACTGGGCGCGGCCCTGGAAGTGGTCGATCTGGGTACCGTCAACCCGGGCCTCGACCTCAAAGGCGTGCGGCACCTGAACATCGGCCCGGGCACGGCGAATTTCGCCGTGACTGCGGCGATGACTGCAGCGCAGGGTGCGCTGGCTTTGCAGGCGGGTCGCGACAGCGTGCACCGCGCCATAGCTGGCGGCGCCCAGCTGTTTATCGGTGGTGAAATGGGCATTGGCAACACCACCGCCGCCAGCGCCCTGGCCTGTGCATTGCTCGATTGCCCGGTAGTGCAAATGACCGGGCCTGGCACCGGACTGAACGCCGCAGGCGTCAGCCATAAGGCCCAGGTCATCGAGCGCGCGCTGGCACTGCACAGTGCCCAGCGTGGCGATCCGTTGCAGACGCTGTACAACCTCGGCGGTTTCGAGATTGCCGCACTGGTGGGCGCCTATCTCGCCTGTGCCCAGGAAGGGGTAGCGGTGCTGGTGGACGGCTTTATCTGCAGCGTTGCCGCGCTGGTGGCCGTGCGGCTGAATCCGGCGTGCCGTCAATGGCTGTTGTTTGGGCATTGTGGCGCCGAGCCGGGGCATCGGCACGTGCTCGAGACGCTCGACGCCGAACCCTTGCTGGCGCTCGGCCTGCGCCTGGGCGAAGGCAGTGGTGCCGCGCTGGCCGTGCCCTTGCTGCGCCTGGCCTGTGACCTTCACGGGCAGATGGCGACCTTTGCCGAAGCCGCCGTTGCGGACCGCCCGGCATGACCCTGCGCCTGGACTTGTTGCGCCACGGCGAAACCGAACTGGGCGGCGGCCTGCGCGGCAGCATCGATGACGCGCTCACCGACGCCGGTTGGGCACAGATGCGTGCCGCGGTGGCGGATCAGGGGCCTTGGGATCGCCTCGTCAGCTCACCCTTGCAGCGCTGTGCGCGGTTTGCAGAGGAACTCGGCGCGCAACTGGGCGTGCCGGTGCATCAGGACAAGGCTCTGCAGGAGCTGCATTTCGGCGCCTGGGAAGGGCAGAGCGCTGCCGCGCTGATGGAAACCGACGCCGAGGGCCTGGGCTTGTTCTGGGCCGATCCCTATTCGTTCACACCGCCCCAGGGCGAGCCGGTCGAGGATTTCTCCGCGCGGGTGCTGGGCGCCGTCGAGCGCTTGCACGCCACTTATGCGGGGGAGCGGGTCTTGCTCGTCAGTCACGGCGGAGTGATGCGCCTGTTGCTGGCGCGGGCCCGAGGGTTGCCCCGTGAGCAACTGCTGAATGTCGAAGTTGGCCACGGTACGATGTTTGCGTTGGCCGTTGAATCCGCTGGACTGTTGCGGGAAGCGAACTGAGCATGCTGCCATTCTGGATCGCCCTGCAATTCCTCAGCAGCCTGCCGGTACGCCTCCCGGGCATGCCGACACCTCAGGAGCTCGGGCGCTCACTGCTGTTTTATCCGCTGGTGGGGTTGCTGTTTGGCGTAATTTTGTGGGGGCTGAACGGCCTCCTCAATGGCAGCCCTTCAGTGCTGCACGCTGCACTGTTGCTGACGGCCTGGGTGCTGTTGAGCGGCGGCTTGCACCTCGATGGCCTGGCCGACAGCGCTGATGCGTGGCTTGGCGGGTTTGGCGACCGTGAACGCACCCTGACCATCATGAAGGACCCGCGCAGCGGACCCATCGCAGTGGTTACGCTGGTGCTGGTAATGCTGCTTAAATTTGCCGCGTTGCTGGCGTTGATCGAGCAGCAACATGGGGTCTATTTGCTGGTAGTCCCGCTGATTGGGCGCGCTGCCCTGCTGGGGCTGTTTCTGACCACGCCTTATGTGCGTGCCGGCGGGCTGGGGCAGGCGCTGGCTGATCATCTGCCGCGCTCGGCGGGCAAGCTGGTGCTGGCACTCAGTGCGTTGGCCTGTGTGTTGCTGGCGGGGCTCAATGGCGTTTCTGCGCTGGTCATGGCGGGGTTGGCGTTTGCCTGGCTGCGGCAGTTGATGCTGCGGCGATTGGGCGGTACCACCGGGGATACGGCGGGGGCGCTGCTGGAGTTGCTGGAGGTTGGGGTGTTGGTTGGGTTGGTGTTGGTCTGATTAGACTTGATTACCTGTGGGCGCAAAGCTTGCTCTCGATCGCGTGCTACCAGGCGACATGACCACTGAATGTCACATCGCCATCGCGAGCACGCTTTGCTCCTGCAGTTACTGTAGAAAACTTGATTAATCTCACTCGCGGGTATATACACGCATCATGCTCGACTCCCAATGTTTATGCATCAACCTGCGTCGCGCCGCTCGTGGCGTCAGCAGGCATTACGACGGCGCTCTCGATGGCTTCGGAATCAACGTTGCCCAGTATTCTTTGCTGTGCAACCTGCAACGCCTGGACCAGCCGAGTATTTCCACCCTGGCCGAGGCCATGGGGCTGGATCGCAGCACGTTGGGGCGCAACCTGCGGGTACTGGAAGGGGAAGGGCTGGTGATGCTGGTCGAGGGCGAGGACATGCGCAATCGCATCGTCAAGCTCACCGACGCTGGCGCCGAACGCCTGGCGGCTGCCTTGCCAGCCTGGGAGGCTGCGCAACAGCGGCTGGTTGATCGCCTGGGCGCGGAAAAACGCGAAACCTTGCTCAAACTGCTGGACGAACTGGCTTGAAGCCGGCGCGTTCGAATATAAGCGGGTATATACCCGCTATCGGAGAATAATAATGACATCGATGTGGCGTACGTGCGGTTGGGTGTTGCTGGGCAGTGCGCTGATTCTTGCGTTGTCGCTGGGCGTTCGCCATGGCTTTGGCCTGTTCCTGGCGCCGATGAGTGCCGAGTTTGGCTGGGGCCGCCAAACCTTTGCCTTTGCCATCGCTCTGCAGAATCTGATCTGGGGCCTGGCGCAACCCTTCACCGGCGCCCTGGCGGATCGTTTTGGCGCGGCCAAGGTCGTGTTGATCGGCGGGGTGCTATACGCCGCTGGCCTGGTGTGCATGGGCCTTTCCGATTCGGCGGTGACCTTGTCCCTGAGTGCCGGCCTGCTGATCGGGATCGGATTGTCAGGCACGTCGTTCTCGGTGATTCTCGGGGTGGTGGGGCGCGCGGTACCACCGGAAAAACGCAGCATGGGCATGGGCATCGCCAGTGCGGCCGGCTCGTTTGGCCAATTCGCCATGCTGCCCGGCACCCTGGGGCTGATCGGTTGGCTGGGCTGGTCTGCAGCCTTGCTGGTGCTGGGCTTGCTGGTGGCATTGATCGTCCCCTTGGTCGGCATGCTCAAGGACAAACCCCTGCCGTCCCTCGGTCATGAGCAAACGCTGGGAGAAGCGCTGCGCGAAGCCTGTTCCCATTCGGGGTTCTGGCTGCTGGCGTTCGGCTTTTTCGTCTGCGGTTTCCAGGTGGTATTCATCGGCGTGCACCTGCCGGCCTACCTGGTGGATCAGCACCTGCCGGCAACGGTCGGCACCACGGTGCTGGCGCTGATCGGCCTGTTCAACATCTTCGGCACCTACACGGCTGGCTGGCTCGGCGGGCGCATGTCCAAGCCGCGCCTGTTGACCGGCTTATACCTGCTGCGCGCGGTGGTCATCGGGTTGTTCCTGTGGGCGCCCGTCACCACCACCACCGCGTACCTGTTCGGCATGGCGATGGGCTTCCTGTGGCTGTCCACGGTGCCATTGACCAACGGCACCGTCGCCACCTTGTTTGGCGTGCGAAACCTGTCCATGCTCGGGGGCATTGTTTTCCTGTTTCACCAGTTGGGCTCGTTCCTGGGCGGCTGGCTGGGCGGGGTGGTGTATGACCGGACCGGGAGCTATGACTTGATCTGGCAAGTGGCGATTCTTCTCAGCCTGTTGGCGGCGGCCCTTAACTGGCCGGTGCGCGAGCGGCCCGTGGCGCGGTTGCAGACGCAGTTGAGTGCATCATGAGTCGTATCTGGCCGCGTGTTGCCCTGGCGGCTGCTGGCGCCTTGCTGCTGGCCCTGGTGTGGTGGGGCTGGCACCAGGGCGGGCTGGCATTGATGCAGTTGGGCATGGGAGTTTGTTAGAGCTGTTTGCCTGACTGGTGCTTGCTAGAAAGAGGTGCGCGCGAGTAACTTTGCTCTGACGACCTTCTCAAGGATGCACGGATATGTTGACGCGCTGGTTAGCCGTTCCCGCGTTACTGATTGCGTTTTCTGGACTGGCCCAGGCAGCCGAATGCCCGGAACTGCTACAGGGCTCGCTACCGAAGTTGCGCGCCAAGGAATCGATCGATTTGTGCCAGCGCTTTGCTGGCAAGCCGCTGGTGGTTGTCAATACCGCCAGCTTCTGTGGGTTCGCCCCGCAGTTCAAGAGCCTTGAAGCGCTCAATCAGCGCTACAAGGCTCAGGGACTGGAGGTGATCGGCGTGCCCTCCAACGACTTCAAGCAGGAGTCCAAGGACGACGCCGAGACCGCCAAGGTCTGCTACGTCAATTACGGTGTGACGTTCACCATGACCGAGCCGCAGAAAGTGCGCGGTGACGACGCGACTCACCTGTTCAAGGTGCTGGCCGAACAGACTGGCGCGCCCAAATGGAATTTCTACAAATACGTGGTTGATCGCCAGGGCAAGGTGATTGCCAATTTCTCCAGCCTGACCAAGCCGGATGACCCTGAATTCATCGCTGCTGTCGAGAAGGCCATCGCCTCGCAACCCTGATTGACGCCCATTAAAAAGCCCCGCTTCTGTCGCACAGAGCGGGGCTTTTTTGATTCAGGCGCTCAAGGCGTCTTTCATCAGAAGCGGTAGGTCGCGCCTACACCGAAACCATTCGCCCAGTTTTGATACTTGGCGTTGTAGCTCTGGCCGCGGTCGTTGCTGTTGTTGACCTTGACTGCTTCTTCACGCAGGTACGAATACGCCACGTCGATGGTCAGGTCGTCGGTCGGGCTCCAGCCGGCGCCCAGGCTGAAAATCTTGCGATCGCCAGTCGGAATGCGTGGGGAGCGGTCGACGTTGTTGGTCGGCGACTGGTCGAAGGACAGGCCGGTGCGCAGGACCCATTGCTTGTTAAGCTGGTAGGACGCGCCGATGGCGTGAGCCCAGGTGTCGTGCCAGTTCTGCTCTTCGGTGATGCTGCCGAATTGGCCATTGAGCACCCCGGGTACACCGCTGTTTTCCACGGTGATTTCTTTCAGGCGGCTCCAGCGAGTCCAGGTGCTGCCGGCGTACAGGGTCCACTGGTCATCAAGCTGATGGGTCACCGAGAAGTCGACCGACTCAGGCGTCGTCAGGTCCAGGGACGCGTCGTACTTCTGGCTCGGGTTCTGGCCGATCAGGCCCAGGACGTTGTAGTTGACCTTGGTGTTGCCTTCGAGCTTGTACTTCACTTTCGAGTGGTAGGTCAGGCCCATGCGGGTGCTGTCGGTGGCTTGTACCAGAACGCCGATGTTGTAGCCCAGCGCGGTGTCGTCACCCTTGATCTTGACTTCGCCATCGCCGGCGGCCTGGGTGATCGACAGGTTCGATTCCAGTTTGCCGTCGATGCGGTTGATGGTCGGACCGAAGCCGATCGACACCTTGTCGTTGAAGGCGTAGCTGACGGTCGGTTGCAGGGTCACGACTTTAACGTCGCTCTTGCTGCCGAAGTAGCGACCGCCGAAGTTGCTCTCGTAGTCGGTCACCAGGCCGAAGGGTGCGTAGACGCCTACGCCCACTGCCCACTTGTCATCGATCGGCTTGACGTAGTAGCCCATCGGCACAGCGATGAACGGGACCATGTCACCGTGGTTGGTGCCGCCGTTCGGGCTGGAGCTGGCGCGGCTGATATCGGTGTGTGCGTCGAGCATTGCAGCGCCGCCGGTGACTTGTTCGCGCTTGATGCGCGACATGCCGGCAGGGTTGCCAAAAATGGTGCTTGCGTCATCGGCAGAGGAAGATCGCCCGGCAAAACCTGTACCCATCCCGCTGATACTTTGTTCGTTGATGGCAAAGCCAGCTGCAAAGATCTGGGTGGATGCCAAGGTAACGGCGAGGCTAAGGGTGGTTTTGAGCATTACTTTTTTCATTATTAGAACTCCTGGTGATCACCGGGGCGAAAATTACCAACATTTTCGTCCCAGCGCTATAGGCTGTAATGCTTGAGTTAGAGCGGTTTTGTAGGACAATCAGACCGGATTCGCCGCGAGTTGGGCGATTTTGTGAAGTGGGTGGATCAGCAGGCGACCTGATTCAGCGTTGAAACACAGGTATGCCAGGCGTAGGTGAAATCACGGAGGCGGCCTTGGGGCTGGAAGGTCTGGCGCCAGATGCGGGCCATCGCTAGCAGATCATCGGCTTCGGGGAGCGAGGTGTTTTGTTCTTCTACCAGCAGCCAGGCGATGGCGGTGGCGTAACGCAGGTTGACGGTCAATTCCAGATGCGGGCTGCTGAGGAATGCATGCTGGCTCGCCAGGCCCCGCACCAGGCTGGCACGCTCCGGGTCCAGGGCCAGGTAATGATCCCATAGCGCCTGGTGGCGCGGTTCGGCGATACGGTACAGGCCGTGGCCACGGCGGTCGTGCAGGGCGGAACCAAGGGCTGACTGGCTGGCGGCGATACCCAGCAGCAGGGATTCGGCAGTTGCGCTGTGGCGTCCGAGGTAGAGCAAGGTCGGACGGATCACATAGCGGCACAGTTCGCTGGCAGCGATACCCATAAAGCCCTCGGAGCGGAAGTGGTCGGCGATACCTGAAAGGGGGCCTTGGCAGCGATGGATCGGTTCAGGCTCGCCGGAAGCGGATCAAGCCGCTTGAGTTGAAGTGTAGTGTCATATTCGCGACGTAAAGGCCTGTTTTTAAAATATTTCCGCCGGCCAGTTATAACCGTTATATCGGTTGGTGCTTAAGCTTTGGCGGCTGGAAGGGAAATATCAGGCAATAAAAAGCCCCGCGTTTTAAGCGAGGCTTTTGATGTTTCAGTCTTTCTGGCGTATCAGGCAACCAGTGCCTGACGGGTACGCTCGATCACGGCCTGCAGCGGTTCGGCGCTGGAGTACTGATCGGGGTAGAGGCGTTCGCTGTGACGAGCGATGCCGTGTTCGTTGACCAGAGTGAAGCTGAAGCAGCCTTTGCGAGCGGCCATGATCAGGCAGTTCATTGGTGCAAAAGCGTTGGTTAGGGTGCGGATAGCATCCTGGGTGTGGATTTGAGTAGTCATTATTGGGTGTTCCTACAAGCGACACGGATAAGAGCCGTGCAAAATTAAAACGTTCCAGTGACGACGACCACCGTTGGTCGACCGAAGAACCCGACTGGAACAAAGCAGCCAGTTTGAAGCGCTGATAATTGGCGCGCTTGGGCTGGCAGGTAGGTACTTAGGAGGGCAGGCAACACATCAAGGGCAAAGGTTCTGGGCCCGGGGTGAAGATCCTGATCAATTTGCAGGCTGGTTCGGTCAGAGTAAGTGGGCCTGGCAATACCCTTTGCTTTCGATCAAAGGCTGTATTGACGCAAGGTTTACCTGGAAACCATCGAGGTGGTCGGTCCCGCTTGTTCGGATGGGCTTCGTTTATGAAGGCTGTCCGGGGGGATTTGTTCGACCAGAATTGACTTTCAGCTTGGTACTAACGCCGTAGATAATAACAAAACGATTTTGGTAATGGAAGGGGTATAAGCAAAGAAACCTTTGTGATCACAATCGAACGAGTTTTTCAGGTATGGCCGTTGGTCGGGTGCGCTGTCCAGTAGCACAGAATCCGACCGCTGGTTGAGCACGCAGGCTTGGCCCCAGACCGGTCTGGATCAAGGGTTGTGAACGAGTAATCAACAGGTTCGTAGCGCAAAATGCGCCGAAAAAGCGCATTGATATAACCGTCGCGAAGGTACTTGTGCACATTAGTTGCGCACGCTGTCACGGCACTGTCATCTGACTCGCAAGCGCAGTGGGTGCCTGTAACCAAAATTTAAGTCAATGAAAAACATCGCTTTTTTTTACTGGTGAAAAAATCGTCAGTTTGACTGCGAGCCCCATTCCACAGGGGTTTGCGAGAGTTCAAGGCAGGTTGTCCACTGAGTTATCCACAGCTTCTGTGGATTGTCCCGAGCGCTTGCTCTAGGACGGGCGTGCCGGGTTTTTTAAGCTTTACCTGTAGGAAAAAAAGAGTAGAGTGGCGCGCCTTCCGATCTGCCCTACAGTGTTTTATGAAGTTTCGTTCAGTATCAGTTTCCGTAACCTCTTCACCCACCGCCGCTGTCCCTCCCAAACGCTTTTCCATGCGTGTGGCCGAGTGGCTTCTGGACAGCCCGCGCCTGGGCGACAACCCGAACGTGAAACACCTCGCCGGACGTCTGCTCAAGCAGCCGGCACGGGAAGGCGTGGTGGCAGCGCAAAGCCGCCTCGGCCAGCTGATGTGTCGTGAGTGCGGCAATGCCCGCGATCGCCGCATCGGCCAGGACCTGCTGCGCCAGGCGGCGCGGGCAGGGGATCGGCGCGCACAGCGGGAACTGGGGCTGGTCGAAGACTGAGCTGTCCAAGACCTGACGCCTTGGTTAACCTTCAAGCTTTATCTCATCGGCAGGAGCGGCTATGGCTATGGACTTGACCAGCATTTTGCTTGGTCTTGCGGGGGCTGCCCTGCCGTTGTTGGTACTCGCCTGGCAATTGCAGCGCCGCGCCAGCGTGACGCAGGCGCAAGTGGCATTGCTGCAGGAGCGGCTGGCGATGTCCCTGCTGGCGCAGGATGGCCTGAACGCCCAGCTGGAAACCAGCCGAGATGAAATCGCTGACCTCAGTCAGATCAACACGTCCAGGCAGGCCGAGCTGGCCGCACTGCGCCGCGAAGTCGAACTGTTGCAGGTCGAGCGCGACGACGCCCGGGACGCCGCGCATGCCTGGAACATCGAGCGCGCTGGCAAAGAGGCTGAGCTGCGCCGTCTCGACGCCCAGGCCGCTTCCCTGCATGCCGAGCTGCGCGAACAACAGGAAAGCCATCAGCAACGGCTCAGCGACCTCCAGGGCTCGCGGGATGAGTTGCGTGCCCAGTTCGCCGAACTGGCTGGCAAGATCTTCGATGAGCGCGAGCAGCGGTTCGCCGAGACCAGCCAGCAGCGCCTGGGCCAGTTGCTGGATCCGCTGAAAGAGCGCATCCAGTCATTCGAAAAGCGTGTCGAAGAAAGTTACCAGGCTGAGGCGCGGGAGCGTTTCTCGCTGGCCAAGGAACTGGAGCGCCTGCAGCAGTTGAACCTGCGGTTGAGCGACGAAGCCACCAACCTGACCCGCGCACTCAAAGGGCAGAAAACCCAGGGCAACTGGGGTGAGCTGATCCTTGAGCGGGTGTTGGAACACGCGGGCCTGGAGAAGGGCCGCGAGTACCAGACTCAGGTCACGCTCAAAGGTCCCGACGGCGAGCGGTTCCAGCCGGACGTCATCATCTATTTGCCGGGCGACAAGCAGGTGGTGGTCGACTCCAAGGTCAGCCTGACGGCTTACCAGCAGTACGTGGCGGCTGATGATGAGGCCATCGGCCAGATCGCCCTCAAGCAACATGTGCTGTCCCTGCGCACCCATGTCAAAGGCTTGTCCGGCAAGGACTACAAGCGTCTCGACGGCTTGCACAGCCTGGATTTCGTGTTGCTGTTCGTGCCGATCGAAGCGGCGTTCTCGGCGGCGCTGCAGGCGGAGCCGACGTTGTTCCAGGAAGCATTCGACCGCAACATCGTGATCGTCAGCCCGACCACCTTGCTGGCGACTCTGCGGGTGATCGACAGCCTGTGGAAACAGGAGCGCCAGAGCCAGAACGCGCGGGAAATCGCCGAGCGGGCCGGTTGGCTGTATGACAAGTTCGTGTTGTTCATCCAGGACCTGGACGAGGTCGGCAATCGCCTGCAACAGTTGGACAAGGCCTACAGCTCGGCGCGCAACAAGCTGACAGAGGGCCGGGGCAACCTGGTCAGTCGCAGTGAGCAGCTGAAGTTGCTGGGCGCGCGGGCGAGCAAGAGCCTGCCGGCGGATCTGCTGGAGCGGGCGATGACGGATGTGGATGGTTTGGCGGAGTTGCCGGAGTAGAAGCCCCAGAATCAAAAGATCGTCCGAACGCGGCCCGAGCCTTCGGCAGCTCCTACATCGGATGGTGTACAGCCCTGTAGGAGCTGCCGAAGGCTGCGATCTTTTTAAAGCGGCAAATGCTTGCTCAACAACGCCCTCAGCGCCGCCGGCTTAACCGGTTTGGCCAGGTAACCAAGCCCTGCCGCATGCACCTGGGCGACCATCTCCGGCCGACCATCGGCACTGATCACCACCCCCGGCACAGGCTCACCCAGGCGAGTGCGTAGCCAGGCCATCAATTCGGTGCCGGTTTCGCCGTCGTCCAGGTGGTAATCGACCAGCGCCAGTTGCGGGCGCATCCCCTCGCTGAGCAGGGCCGCGCACTCATCGCGATTGCGCGCAGTCCACACCTGGCAGCCCCAGCGAGTCAGCAGGCTGTTCATGCCGATAAGGATACTGTCCTCGTTGTCGACGCAGAGCACCTGGGCACCACTCAACAATTTGCCGTTGAGCTCGGCAGTCTTGACCGGCAACGCCGCCTGCGCCCGGGCCAAAGGCACGCACACGCTGAACACACTGCCACGCCCGGGCCGTGAGCGGACTTGCAGGCGATGGCCTAAAACCCGACACAGGCCGTCGGCAATCGCCAGGCCCAGGCCCAGGCCTTTCTCGGCGCGAGTCTGATGACTGTCGAGGCGTTTGAATTCTTCGAAAATGACCTTCTGCTTGTCCTCGGCAATGCCCGGCCCGCGATCCCAGACCTCCAGCCACACCTCGCCCTGGCGTCGCCGGACGCCCAGCAGCACCGGGCCTTTGGCGTAACGGAAAGCGTTGGTAAGGAAATTCTGCAAAATGCGCCGCAGCAATTTGATGTCGCTTTCGACCCGCAACTTGCTGCCGCGCACGCGGAATTTCAGGCCCTGGTCCCTGGCGAGCGCCTTGAACTCCGCACCCAGCACATCGAACAGCTCATTGAGCTCGAACGGCTTCGAATCGGGGTTGATCTTGCCGTTTTCCAGGCGGGAAATGTCCAGCAAGTCGCTGATCAGGTCTTCGGCAGAGCGCAACGAGGTGTCCAGGTGCTGTACCAGTTTTTGTGCTTCGCTGGACAGGCCGTCGTCCTGATGGGAGAGGGCGGCGGAGAACAGTCGGGCGGCGTTCAGCGGCTGCATCAGGTCGTGACTGACCGCCGCGAGGAAGCGGGTCTTGGACTGATTGGCAGACTCGGCGGTACCTTTGGCCTCGGTGAGGGCGACGTTGAGTTGCGACAGTTCGTGGGTGCGTTCGGTCACCCGGCGTTCCAGGCCTTCATTGGCTTCGGTCAGCGCCTGTTCGGCCTCACGGAACGCGGTGATGTCGGTGAAACTCATGACGAAGCCGCCGCCGGGCATCGGGTTGCCGATCAGCTCGATCACCCGGCCATTCGGAAACAGCCGCTCGGACGTGTGGGCGCGGCCCTGGCGCATCCAGTGCAGGCGGCGGGCGACGTGCACTTCCGCTTCGCCCGGGCCACACAGGCCGCGCTCGGCGTTGTGCCGAATGATGTCGGCAATCGGCCGGCCGACGCTGATCAGGCCATCCGGGTAGTTGAACAGTTCGAGGTAGCGCCGGTTCCACGCCACCAGCTTCAGCGACTGGTCGACCACGCTGATACCCTGGGTGATGTTTTCGATCGCGCCTTGCAGCAACGCACGGTTGAATTGCAGGACTTCGGAGGCTTCGTCGGCGATTCGGACGACATCCTCGAGTTGCATCTCGCGGCCTTCGATCGCCGCTTTCACCACTGCGCGAGTAGACGAGGCACCCAGGACGCCCGCCAGCAAGCGCTCGGTGTGGGCGATCCACTCGCCGTCGGCATTCTGGTTCGGGTTGAAGCCTTTGCCCTGGCGATAGGCGAAGCGGATGAAACTCTGGCGGGCACGTTCCTCACCGACAAAGCGTGCAGCGAGCTGCAGCAGGTCGTCGATCTGCACCGCCAGCATCGAGCGAGCGCTTGGCCGGGCGCTGATTTCCTGGCCAATGAATCGACCGGCCTGCCAGTGTTCGGACACCCGTGTGCGCGACAGTACCGAGACCCAGGCGAATAGCGTGAAGTTGCCCACCAGCGACAGCACCACCCCTTGAGTCAGTGGGGTAATGGGCAGATTCAGCGGATTGCTCTGCAGCCAGCCCAGGCCGGGGAAGGTGCTCAGCGACCAGCCCAGGCTGTGCGCCGCAATCGGCAGCACCAGGGTGTAGAACCAGAGAAAGGTCCCGGCGGCCAGGCCGGCGAAAACGCCGCGGCGGTTGGCCTGCTTCCAGTAAAGTGCGCCCAGCATGGCGGGGGCCAGTTGGGTTACGGCGGCAAAAGCGATCTGGCCGATGGTCGCCAGGCTCGCGGTGGAGCCCAGCAGGCGATAGCTGACGTACGCCAGCAGCAGGATCACCACAATGCTGACCCGGCGCACCGACAGCATCCACTGGCGGAACACTTCGAACGGGCGCTCTGCATTGTTGCGCCGCAGCAACCATGGCAACAGCATGTCGTTGGAAACCATGGTCGACAGCGCGACACTCGCCACGATCACCATACCTGTCGCCGCGGAGGCACCGCCAATAAACGCCAGCAGCGCCAGGGCAGGGTGGGCCTGGGCCAGCGGCAGGCTGATGACGAACGAATCCGGCAGCACCGAGCTGGGCAACAGCATCTGCCCGGCCAGGGCGATCGGCACGACAAACAGCGCGGCCAGGGCCAGATAGGCCGGAAACACCCACTTGGCCAGGCGCAGATCCTGCGGGTCGATGTTTTCCACTACGGTCACGTGGAATTGCCGGGGCAGGCAGATGATCGCCATCATCGCCACCCCGGTCTGCACGATCATCGATGGCCAGTTGATCGTCTCCTTCCAGTACTGCTCCAGGCGCGGGGCCAGCATGGCCTGGTCAAACAGGTCTTCGAAACCGTCGTACAAACCATAAGTCACGAACGCACCCACCGCGAGGAAGGCGAACAGCTTGACCAGCGATTCAAAGGCAATGGCCAGCACCATGCCGCGGTGGTGTTCGGTGGCGTCGAGGTTGCGAGTGCCGAACACAATGGTGAACAGTGCCAGCACCAGTGACACGATCAGTGCCGTGTCCTGGGCCCGCACGCCCATCGCGTCGGCACCGGCGCCGATCAGCAGGTTTACGCCGAGCACGATGCCCTTGAGCTGCAGGGCGATGTAGGGCAATACCCCGACCAGGCAGATCAACGCCACCACTACCGCCAAGGATTGGGATTTGCCATAACGCGCGGCGATGAAGTCGGCAATGGAGGTGATGTTCTCCTGCTTGCTGATCATCACCATTTTCTGCAGCACCCACGGCGCGCACACCAGCAGCAGAATCGGCCCGAGGTAGATCGGCAGGAATGACCAGAGCTGTTCGGCGGCCTGGCCCACGGCGCCGAAGAACGTCCAGCTGGTGCAATACACCGCCAGCGACAGGCTATAGACCCACGCACGCACCCGCGGCGGCAGCGGCGTGGCGCGACGGTCGCCGTAGAAGGCGATGGCAAACATGATGGCCATATAGGCCAGGGCGACGGCGGCGATCAGCCCGCTGGACAGCGACATGAGAACTCCAGGGCAAAGACATCCGGGACTCCATCCCGGTCAGACAGTCTCGCACGATGCAAGGGGTTAGTCAGTGTCGACCAAGGTCGTGGCTTGGCGGGGTTTCTTGGCGCGGTGCGCAGCCTCGTACCGCTGGCCTTGCCCCACGAGCGGGCCGGTTTGATGTCGGCGTTCTATGCGCTCAGCTATCTGGCGTTCTGCCTGCCAGCGTTGCTGGCCGGCAGCCTGACTCGCACCTTTGGCCTGGTGGCCTCCACCGACGGCTATGGTGCGGTATTGATAGTCCTGGCGCTGGGGGGCGTTGTTTACGCTGGTGCGCCAGCGGCCAGTGAAAGTGTGTAGCGAGGTCCGGTAACCGCTATGGTCTATATCTGCAAAACAGATAACAGTTAGAGATATTACCCGTTATATAGATATTCGATTCGGATCTACCATGAATTCCACCTCACCAGAGGACAGGAGTTCGCCATGACATGCACCACCCTCAAGCCCTTCACTCAGTTGCAGCACCCCCGCGAAGTCGTTCGCCAGTTCACGCCGAACTGGTTCGCCGCCACCATGGGCACCGGTGTATTGGCCCTGGCGCTGGCTCAGCTGCCATTTAACGTGCCGGGCCTGCGCGCTGCGGCCGAAGCGCTGTGGCTGTTCAATATCGGTTTGTTCGCGTTGTTCACCGTACTGTACGCGGCGCGCTGGACATGGTTTTTTCACGAGGCGCGGCGCATCTTCGGGCATTCCACGGTATCGATGTTCTTCGGCACCATCCCCATGGGCCTGGCGACCATCATCAACGGCTTCCTGGTGTTCGGCCTGCCGCGCAGGGGTGAGGGCGTGATTCAACTGGCCGAGGCGCTGTGGTGGCTGGACGTGGCGATGGCGCTGGCGTGTGGGGTGTTGATTCCCTACATGATGTTCACCCGGCAAGAGCACAGCATCGACCAGATGACCGCCGTCTGGCTGTTGCCGGTGGTCGCGGCGGAAGTGGCCGCGGCCAGTGGTGGCTTGCTCGCGCCGCACCTGGCCGACGCACATTCGCAGCTGGTGGTGCTGGTGACCAGCTACGTACTCTGGGCCTTCTCCCTGCCAGTGGCCTTCAGCATCCTGACCATCCTGATGCTGCGCATGGCCCTGCATAAACTGCCTCACGAAAACATGGCCGCTTCGAGCTGGCTGGCGCTGGGCCCCATTGGTACCGGTGCGCTCGGCATGTTGCTGCTGGGCGGCGATGCGCCGGCGATCTTCGCGGCCAATGCAATGGGCGGCATCGGTGAAATAGCCGCTGGCCTGGGCCTGATCGCCGGGATCACGCTGTGGGGGTTCGGCCTGTGGTGGATGCTGATTGCGCTGCTGATCACGGTGCGCTACCTGCGTGCGGGCATTCCATTCAACCTGGGCTGGTGGGGCTTTACCTTTCCCCTCGGCGTGTATGCCCTGGCCACCTTGAAACTGGCCAACGTCCTGAGCCTGATGTTCTTCAGCCTGTTCGGCTGCCTGCTGGTGGCCATGCTCGCGGTGATGTGGCTGATCGTCGGTAAACGCACGGTGCAAGGCGCGTGGCGCGGCGAGCTGTTCGTCTCACCTTGCATTGCAGGTTTAAGGAAATAAACGGCGAACACAGGTAATTTGTGGCCTGAAGCAGGATTTGTCATTCCAAGTACTGTATGCACTGGTTTAGACGCCACTCATTACCCAAAATCATCACGGGGACACACGGAAGATGAGTCATCCCTCACAGTTCACTTTGCTGCGCACCCGGCGTTTCCTGCCGTTTTTCGTGACACAGTCCCTCGGGGCATTCAACGACAACATATTCAAGCAGTCACTGATCCTCGCCATCCTGTACAAGTTGACCATCGATGGCGATCGCTCGATCTGGGTCAATCTGTGTGCGTTGCTGTTTATCCTGCCGTTTTTCCTGTTCTCGGCGCTGGCCGGTCAGTTCGGCGAGAAGTTTGCCAAGGACACGCTGATCCGCCTGATCAAGCTCGGGGAAATCGCCATCATGGCGGTCGGCGCGGTGGGTTTCATGTTCGACCACCTGTGGTTGATGCTGCTGGCGCTGTTTGCCATGGGCACTCACTCCGCGCTGTTTGGTCCGGTGAAATACTCGATCCTGCCCCAGGCCTTGCGCGATGAGGAGCTGGTGGGCGGCAACGGGCTAGTGGAAATGGGCACCTTCCTGGCGATTCTCGCGGGCACCATCGGCGCCGGCATCATGATGTCGTCCAGTCATTACGCACCGATTGTTTCCACCGCTATCATCGGCGTGGCCGTGCTCGGCTACCTCGCCAGTCGCAGCATTCCGCGTGCCGCCGCGTCATCTCCGCAGATGCGCCTGAACTGGAACATCTTCAGCCAGTCCTGGGCGACCTTGAAACTGGGCCTGGGGCAGACTCCGGCGGTGTCGCGTTCGATCGTCGGCAACTCGTGGTTCTGGTTTGTCGGTGCGATCTACCTGACGCAGATCCCGGCTTACGCCAAGGAATGGATGCACGGCGACGAGACCGTAGTGACGTTGATCCTGACGGTGTTTTCGGTGGGTATCGCGCTGGGCTCGATGCTGTGCGAGAAGCTCTCGGGGCGCAAAGTCGAGATCGGTCTGGTGCCATTCGGCTCGTTTGGCCTGACGGTGTTCGGACTGTTGCTGTGGTGGCATTCCGGCGGGATTCCGGACAGCGTCACGGGCCACAGCTGGCTTGAAGTGCTGGGGTTCGCCCATACCTGGCTGGTGTTGATCGACATCCTGGGACTCGGCGTATTTGGCGGTTTTTACATCGTTCCGCTGTACGCGCTGATCCAGTCGCGCACGCCGGAGAACGAGCGGGCGCGGGTCATCGCTGCCAACAACATCCTCAACGCGCTGTTCATGGTGGTCTCGGCGATTGTCTCGATCGTTCTGCTGAGCATGGTCGAGCTGTCGATCCCGCAGCTGTTCCTGGTGGTGTCGCTGCTCAACATCGGCGTCAATGCCTACATCTTCAGCATTGTTCCCGAGTTCAGCATGCGCTTCATGATCTGGCTGCTCAGCCATTCCATGTACCGCGTCGAGCATCGCAACCTGGAGCAGATTCCTGATGAAGGCGCGGCATTGCTGGTGTGCAACCACGTATCCTTTGTTGACGCCTTGCTGATTGGCGGGGCGGTGCGCCGGCCGATTCGCTTTGTGATGTACTACAAGATCTACAACCTGCCGGTGCTCAATTTCATCTTTCGCACAGCCGGGACGATCCCGATCGCCGGGCGCCAGGAAGATATCCAGATCTACGAGAAGGCCTTCACGCGCATTGCTCAATACCTCAAGGAGGGTGAACTGGTGTGCATCTTTCCGGAAGGCAAGCTGACCGTCGATGGCGAAATCAACGAGTTCAGGGGCGGTTTGACGCGCATTCTCGAAGAAACACCGGTGCCGGTGATTCCGCTGGCGTTGCAGGGGTTATGGGGAAGTTTCTTCAGCCGCGATCCGGGCAAGGGATTATTTCGTCGATTGTGGTCGAGGGTGACCCTGGTGGCCGGGGCCGCAGTGCCCGTCGAGGACGCCGAGCCGGCCAAGCTGCAGAACCTGGTGGGCGAGCTGCGTGGTGCAGTGCGCTGAAACAGTCGCCGCGGGCCGCATGATCAGCGTGCCCGCAAGCGAACTCAGCCGGCCATGGCCAGCCGGTTACGGCCTTCGCGCTTGGCCACGTACAGCGCGCTATCGGCCCGGCGCAACAGGCTCTCGGCCGATTCGCCGGGCAGCAAGGTCGAACAGCCAAGGCTCACCGTCAATTCAATGGATTTACCGTCCGCCAGGTACTCCCTGGTCTGGGTGGCAAAACGCAGGCGCTCGCCGACCATGGCCGCCGCTTCACGGCCGGTGTTGGACAGCAGGATCAGAAACTCCTCGCCGCCATAGCGGAACACCATGTCCACATTGCGCAACTGGCCCTTGATCGAGGCAGCAACGGCCTTGAGCACTTCATCACCCGCGCTGTGCCCATGAGTGTCGTTGATGCACTTGAAGTGGTCGATGTCCAGCATCAATAGCGACAGCGGCTGCAAATGCCGGCGCGACATGTCGATTTCCCGCTGCAGCGTCTGGTCCATGGCGACACGGTTGCCGGTGTCCGTCAGTGGATCGCGCAAGGCGCTCTGCGTGGCCACTCGGTAGAGCAGGGCGTTGCGCATCGGAAACAGCAGTGCAGACAACAGTGATTCGAGGTTGCCCTGCTCCTGTTCGGTGAAGCGCTGATTGCGGCGGAACGTCAGCTCGCCCAGATGTTCGCCCTCATGGCTCAGGCTGTAGCTGATGGAGTGGTGGCCGCGCTGGCCGAATTCCAGGCGCAGGTCGCTGGCCTTGTGCTGGTAGCTCAAGGCGTCGAGTGGCACGAGTCGCTGGATCTCGCGGAAGAAGAGCCCGAGTATGCGCTGTGGCTCCAGGCTGGTTTGCAGTTGCAACACCAGCTGCTGGCGTACTTGCGCAAGACTGATGGGCCTTTCCAGAATCCGGGGCTGTTGACCAAAGCCCAGGCGTTGCAATTTGGCACTGTCGAAGTCAATTGCGTTGGTCTGGGAAGGTGATTTCATATTGCATGCGCCCCTGAGCAGTAAGACTGTCTTACAAGCTGGGTGAGAGCGGCTTGTGGGCTGCGCGTCATACTGATCCGTCAGTCCCGTAGGACATCTGTGCCAAGTCTAGTCCGCTTTGCCGACGATTAGTAACCTATCGACTGGAGCCCTGCCCCTATCTGCTATCACTCGCGTGTCTGAGCAAAGTTAGAGCGAAACTCATGCCATTCGGTTCATTTGAATAAAAGTTATTTTAAATCAATAAGTTGTTTGCTGGCTAAGGCGTTTGGTCAGGAATCGGTGACGGATGTTTGACTTAAATAAGGCTCAGTTGCGTCGCCTGACAGGTGCCGCGGCGAAAAGCCGGCGCGGCACGAAGGCGACGTGCGGTATTACTGGGCGTTAAAAGCCTGACCGTTGACCCCGGAACTGTCCGGGCCCATCAGGTACAGATAGACCGGCATGATCTCCTCGGGAGTCGGGTTGTTCAGCGGATTTTCCCCGGGGTAAGCCTGGGCGCGCATGCTGGTGCGGGTCGCGCCCGGGTTGATGCTGTTGGAGCGCACCGGCGCAACGGTATCGACCTCGTCGGCCAGCGTTTGCATCAGGCCTTCGGTGGCGAACTTGGACACACCGTAAGCGCCCCAGTACGCCCGGCCCTTGCGCCCGACGCTGCTGGAGGTGAACACCACCGAGGCGTCCTGGGACAGCTTGAGCAGCGGCAGCAGGGTGCTGGTGAGCATGAACATGGCATTGACGTTGACTTGCATGACGCGCATGAAGTTTTCGCCCGACAGCTGTTCGATCGGCGTACGCGGGCCAATGATCGAGGCGTTGTGCAGCAGGCCGTCGAGGTGGCCGAACTCGGTTTCGATCATCGCCGCCAGTTCATCGTATTGATGGGGCAGGGCGGTTTCGAGGTTGAACGGGATGACGGCCGGTTGCGGGTGGCCAGCGGCTTCGATCTCGTCGTAGACCTGGGTCAGATTGGCTTCGGTCTTGCCCAGCAGCAATACGGTGGCGCCGTGAGCGGCGTAGGTCTTGGCTGCGGCAGCGCCGATGCCACGGCCGGCACCGGTGACCAGGATGACCCGGCCGTTGAGCAGGTCGGGGCGGGCGGAATAATCAAACATGAGAACCTCGAACAAAAACCATTAGCGAGCCCAAAAGATCGCAGCCTGCGGCAGCTCCTACAGTGGTCGGCGTAGGAGCTGCCGAAGGCTGCGATCTTTTGACTTTAATCAGCAACTACACAAAGCGCTATCAAGCACCTTGCGCAACTCCAGCGGATGATCCACCACCACATCCGCCCCCCAGTGCCGCGGGTTATCGTCCGGATGAATGTAGCCGTAGGTGACCGCCGCAGTGCGGGTCCCGGCATCACGGCCGGACTCGATATCGCGCAGGTCATCGCCCACGAACAGCACGCTGGCCGGGTCCAGGTCGAGCATCTTGCACGCAAGGATCAACGGCTCCGGGTCCGGCTTGCTGTTCTTCACATGATCCGGGCAGATCAGCAGTGCCGAACGCTCGGCCAGGCCCAGTTGCTGCATGATCGGCTCGGCGAAGCGCACCGGTTTGTTGGTGACCACGCCCCAGATCAGGTTGGCTTTCTCGATGTCGTCCAGCAGTTCGCCCATGCCGTCGAACAGCTTGCTGTGCACCGCACATCCCTTGAGGTAGCGCTCGAGGAATTCCAGGCGCAGCGCTTCGAAGCCGGGCGCCTCCGGGTCCATGGTAAAGGTCGCTGCGACCATCGCCTTGGCGCCACCGGAGATTTCGTCGCGGATGTACTTGTCATTGATGGCCGGCAGGCCGCGCTCGGCGAGCATGGCCTGGCAAATGGCAATGAAGTCCGGCGCGGTGTCGAGCAGCGTGCCATCCATGTCGAAAAGGACCGCTCTGATACGCATCGGCTTACTCCTCGCGCAGGGTCTGGATCATGTAGTTGACGTCCACGTCGGAAGCCAGTTTGTAGTGCTTGGTCAGCGGGTTGTAGGTCAGGCCGATGATGTCCTTGACCGTCAGGCCGGCCATGCGGCTCCAGGCACCCAGTTCCGAGGGGCGAATGAATTTCTTGAAGTCATGGGTGCCGCGAGGCAGCAGCTTCATGATGTATTCGGCGCCGACGATGGCGAACAGGTAGGCCTTGGGATTGCGGTTGATGGTGGAGAAGAACACCTGGCCGCCGGGCTTGACCATGCGGTAGCAGGCGCGGATCACCGAGGACGGATCCGGTACGTGCTCGAGCATTTCCAGGCAGGTAACGACGTCGAACTGCTCGGGCATTTCTTCGGCCAGGGCTTCGGCAGTGATCTGCCGGTATTCGACGGTGACACCCGATTCCAGCTGGTGCAATTGAGCGACCGCCAGCGGGGCTTCGCCCATGTCGATGCCCATGACTGTCGCGCCGCGCTGGGCCATGGCCTCACTGAGAATGCCGCCGCCGCAACCGACGTCGAGGACTTTCTTGCCGGCCAGGTTGACGCGTTCGTCAATCCAGTTGACCCGCAGCGGGTTGATATCGTGCAGCGGCTTGAACTCGCTCTCGCGGTCCCACCAGCGATGGGCCAGGGCTTCGAATTTGGCGATTTCGGCGTAGTCGACGTTGCTCATGGTTCAATCCTCTAAAACTTGAAAAATCCTGTTGCCCCGGAATCTGTTCCGGGGGGCTTACGATTCGGTGCGGCCGCTGATGCGCTGGCCCCAGGCCTTGGCGGTGGCACACAGGTGCTCTTCGTCAAGGCGGGTCAGGCGACGGTCGTCGAGCAATTGCTTGCCGGCGACCCACAGGTGTTTCACGCAGTCGCGACCGGTGGCATATATAAGCTGCGAAACCGGGTCATACACGGGTTGTTGCGCCAGCCCGGACAGATCGAACGCCACGATGTCCGCCGCCTTGCCGACTTCCAGCGAACCCACTTCGGCATCGATCCCCAGCGCCCGGGCGCCGTTGAGCGTGGCCATGCGCAGCGCGCGATGGGCATCCAGGGCGGTGGCCGAGCCGGCGACGGCCTTGGCCAGCAACGCAGCGGTGCGGGTTTCGCCGAGCAGATCCAGGTCATTGTTGCTGGCGGCACCATCGGTACCCACGGCTACATTGACCCCGGCCTGCCATAAACGCTCCACCGGGCAGAATCCGCTGGCCAGCTTGAGGTTCGACTCCGGGCAGTGGATAACGTTGGTATTGCTTTCTACCAGCAGTTGCAGGTCTTCATCGCTGATCTGGGTCATGTGCACCGCCTGGAAGCGCGGCCCCAACAGTCCCAGGCGAGCGAGCCGGGCCAGCGGGCGTTCGCCGCGCTGTTCTACCGACTGCTGCACTTCAAAAGCTGTCTCATGCACGTGCATGTGAATGGAGGCATCCAGCTCTTCGGCGATCACGCGGATTTTCTCCAGGTTTTCGTCGCCCACCGTGTAGGGTGCATGGGGGCCGAAGGTGATCCTGATGCGCTCATGGTGCTTGAGATCGCCAAACAGCTCCACGCCCTGACGAATGGCTTCGTCCGCCGTGCTGGCGCCGGGAATGGGGAAGTCGAGGATCGGAATCGCGATTTGCGCTCGAATACCGCTGTTGTGCACGCGCTCGCTGGCAACCTTGGGGAAGAAGTACATGTCAGAGAAGCAGGTGATGCCGCCTTTGATCTGTTCGGCGATTGCCAGGTCGGTGCCGTCACGCACGAATTCTTCATCGACCCACTTGGCTTCGGCGGGCCAGATGTGGTTTTCCAGCCAGGTCATCAGGGGCAGGTCATCGGCCAGGCCACGGAACAGCGTCATGGCCGCATGGCCGTGGGCATTGATCAGGCCCGGGCTGAGCAGCATGTCCGGCAATTCCCGTACTTCGCGGGCCTCAAGCTTCAATGCCGCGCTGCGTGGGCCGATAAATACGATGCGCCCGTCGCGGATGCCGATGGCGTGCTCCTTGAGGACTACGCCAGCGGGTTCGACGGGTACCAGCCAGGTCGGCAGCAACAACAGGTCGAGCGCAGCGGCAGTGTTCGGCATCGAGGATCGGTTCCAGGGCTTTTGTAAAGGATGGCGAAGTATACCCGAGCGTCTTGGCGGGGGGATCGCTATAATCGGCGGCTTTGTTTCTGAGTGCGGGGTGAATAATGCGCGATCGACTGTTGGCTGCGGAGAAAGTGAAGGCCATCGATTGGCGCGATGGCGCCCTGTACCTGCTGGATCAGCGTGTTCTGCCGTTCGAGGAAACCTGGATCGCCTATACCGATGCCGCCGGTGTCGCCGAGGCTATTCGCTCTATGGTGGTGCGTGGCGCTCCGGCGATTGGCATCAGTGCGGCCTATGGCATCGTGCTGGCGGCGCGCGCCCGTGTTGCCCAAGGCGGCGACTGGTATGCGGCGCTGGAAGAGGATTTTGCCCTGCTGGCCGACTCTCGACCTACTGCGGTCAACCTGTTCTGGGCCCTGGGGCGCATGCATGATCGGCTTGATCGCGTGAAGAGTCAGGCTGACCCGCTGGCGGCGCTGGAAGCTGAAGCCATTGCCATTCACGAAAGTGATCGCGAAGCCAACCTGACCATGGCACAACTGGGCGTGGACCTGATCCGCAAGCACCAGGGTAACGCCCAGGCGATCCTCACCCATTGCAACACCGGCGCGCTGGCCACTGGCGGGTTCGGCACGGCGCTGGGGGTGATTCGCGGCGCGTTCATCGAAGGCATGGTCGAGCGCGTTTATGCCGACGAAACCCGGCCGTGGCTGCAGGGTTCACGGCTGACGGCCTGGGAGCTGGCAAATGAAGGCATCCCGGTGACGGTCAACGCCGACTCCGCGGCAGCGCATATCATGAAGACCAAAGGCATTACCTGGGTCATCGTCGGCGCTGACCGGATCACGGCCAATGGCGATGTGGCGAACAAGATCGGCACCTATCAGCTGGCGGTCAATGCCATGCACCACGGCGTACGCTTCATGGTGGTGGCGCCGAGTTCGACCATCGACATGCAACTGGCGAGCGGCGACGACATTCCGATCGAGGAGCGTGACGGGCGCGAGTTGCTGGAAGTCGGCGGCAAGCGGGTCGGCGCGGATGTCGATGCGTTCAACCCGGTGTTTGACGTGACGCCTGCGGACCTGATCGATGCGATCGTGACCGAGAAGGGCATTGTCGAGCGTCCGGACACCGCGAAGATGGCGCAGTTGATGTGCCGCAAGCGTCTGCATTGATTATTAGTGGCGTTCCACGGGACGCCATCGCCAGCAGGCTGGCTCCCACAGGGTTTGTGATCGATTCGGATCAATGTGGGAGCCAGCCTGCTGGCGACTAGGGTCTGAAAGTCAGTAAGGCTGGC
>NZ_JBEOPV010000035.1:0-31381 GCF_040310425.1 Pseudomonas sp. 65/3-MNA-CIBAN-0223 | reverse complement strand
CCGGAACAGGCAATGGAGAATTACTTGAACCGCTAGCAGGCTAACTCCCGCAGTTGATTTGTGTGCACCGCAGGTTCTCTGTGGGAGCCAGCCTGCTGGCGATGAGGCCGGAACAGGCAATGGAGAATTACTTGAACCGCTAGCAGGCTAACTCCCGCAGTTGATTTGTGTGCACCGCAGGTTCCCTGTGGGAGCCAGCCTGCTGGCGATGAGGCCGGAACAGGCGTTGGAGAATTACTTGAACCGCCGCTCCACCCCTTTCTCCACCAGGATCTTCGCCGAAATCTCTTCAACCGAAAAATGCGTGGAGTTGATGTTGGGAATGTTCTCGCGGCGAAACAGGTTCTCCACCTCGCGCACTTCGAATTCGCACTGGGCGTAACTCGAATAGCGGCTGTTGGGCTTGCGCTCGTTGCGGATGGCCGTCAGGCGGTCCGGGTCGATGGTCAGGCCGAACAGCTTGTGCTGATGGGCGCGCAGGGCGTTGGGCAGTTGCAGGCGCTCCATGTCGTCTTCGGTGAGCGGGTAATTGGCCGCGCGGATGCCGAATTGCATGGCCATGTACAGGCAGGTCGGCGTCTTGCCGCAGCGCGAGACACCCACCAGGATCAGGTCGGCCTTGTCGTAGTAGTGGGTGCGGGCGCCGTCGTCGTTGTCCAGGGCGAAGTTCACCGCCTCGATGCGCTCCATGTAATTGGAACTGGTGCCGATCGAATGGGATTTGCCGACGGTGTAGGACGAATGCTCGGTCAGTTCCTGTTCCAGGGGCGCCAGGAAGGTCGAGAAAATGTCGATCATGAAACCATTGGAGGTGGCGAGGATCTCACGAATGTCCTGATTGACGATGGTGTCGAAGATGATCGGCCGGAAGCCGTCGGTTTCGGCGGCTTTGTTGATTTGTTGTACCATGGCCCGCGCTTTATCCACGTTGTCGATGTACGGTCGCGTGAATTTGCTGAAGGTTATGTTTTCGAACTGCGCCAGGAGGCTTTGGCCCAGGGTTTCGGCTGTGATGCCGGTGCCGTCGGAAATAAAGAAAGCAGATCGTTTCATTTGCACCTTGGGCCTTAAGCTAATGATCATTCTTGGATATGATAGGCGCGATTTGTCGGCCGCCAATGGCCCGCATTCTCACTTATTTTCCAGGTCCAGGCCATACAGCCGGAAAACGCCCCTCAGGGCAGCCGGCTTCTGAGCTTTTCCAACACAGTTAGTGGAGAGATCACCTTGGTAGAGTACGTAGTTTCCCTCGATAAGCTCGGCAAACACGATGTTGAGCATGTGGGGGGCAAGAACGCATCCCTGGGCGAGATGATCAGCAACCTTGCAGGTGCCGGTGTATCGGTGCCCGGTGGCTTCGCCACGACAGCTCAGGCTTATCGTGATTTTCTCGAACTCAGCGGCCTGAACGACCAGATCCACGCCGCCCTGGACGCCCTCGACGTCGACGATATCAACGCCCTCGCCAAGACCGGCGCCCAGATCCGTCAATGGATCATGGAGGCCGAGTTCCCCGAGAAGCTCAACGCCGAGATCCGCACCGCGTTCGCCACGCTGTCGGCCGGCAACCCTGACATGGCCGTTGCCGTGCGCTCTTCCGCGACTGCTGAAGACCTGCCGGATGCTTCCTTCGCCGGTCAGCAGGAAACCTTCCTGAACATCCGTGGTGTCGAAAACGTCATTCGCGCCGCCAAAGAGGTGTTCGCTTCGCTGTTCAACGACCGTGCGATTTCCTACCGCGTCCACCAGGGCTTCGACCACAAGCTGGTGGCCCTGTCGGCTGGCGTTCAGCGCATGGTCCGCTCCGAAACCGGCACCGCCGGCGTGATGTTCACCCTCGATACCGAATCGGGCTTCCGTGACGTGGTGTTCATCACCGGCGCCTACGGCCTGGGTGAAACCGTCGTACAAGGCGCGGTGAACCCGGATGAGTTTTATGTCCACAAAGGCACGCTGGAGGCGGGTCGTCCGGCCATCCTGCGCCGCAACCTGGGCAGCAAGGCCATCAAGATGATCTACGGCGAAGTCGCCACGGCCGGCAAGTCGGTGAAAACCATCGACGTCGACAAGGCTGATCGCGCACGTTTCTGCCTGAGCGACGCCGAAGTCAGCGAGCTGGCCAAGCAGGCGATGATCATCGAGAAGCACTACCAGTGCCCGATGGACATCGAGTGGGCCAAGGACGGTGACGACGGCAAGCTCTACATCGTGCAGGCCCGTCCGGAAACCGTGAAGAGCCGCACCCAGGCCAACGTCATGGAACGTTACCTGTTGAAAGAAACTGGCACCGTGCTGGTTGAAGGTCGTGCCATCGGCCAGCGCATCGGCGCGGGCAAGGTGCGCATCATCAAGGACGTGTCCGAGATGGATAAGGTCCAGCCAGGCGACGTACTGGTTTCCGACATGACCGACCCGGACTGGGAACCGGTCATGAAGCGCGCCAGCGCCATCGTCACCAACCGTGGCGGTCGTACCTGCCACGCGGCGATCATCGCTCGCGAACTGGGGATCCCGGCTGTGGTTGGTTGCGGCAACGCCACCCAGCTGTTGAAAGACGGCCAGGGCGTGACCGTTTCCTGCGCCGAAGGCGACACCGGCTACATCTTCGAAGGCGAACTGGGCTTCGACATCAAGAAAAACTCCGTTGATGCCATGCCTGACCTGCCGTTCAAGATCATGATGAACGTCGGCAACCCGGACCGTGCATTCGACTTCGCACAACTGCCGAACGCCGGTGTGGGCCTGGCCCGTCTGGAATTCATCATCAACCGCATGATCGGCGTGCACCCCAAGGCCCTGTTGAACTACGACGGCCTGCCGCAGGACATCAAGGACAGCGTCGACAAGCGCATCGCCGGTTACAACGACCCGGTCGATTTTTACGTCGACAAGCTGGTTGAAGGCATCAGCACCCTGGCCGCCGCGTTCACCCCGAAAAAGGTCATCGTGCGCCTGTCGGACTTCAAGTCCAACGAATATGCCAACCTGATCGGCGGCAAGCTCTACGAACCGGAAGAAGAAAACCCGATGCTGGGCTTCCGTGGCGCCTCGCGTTACATCAGCGAGGCGTTCCGCGACTGCTTCGAGCTCGAGTGCCGCGCCCTCAAGCGTGTGCGCAACGAGATGGGCCTGACCAACGTCGAAATCATGGTGCCATTCGTCCGTACCCTGGGCGAAGCGAGCCAGGTGATCGATCTGCTGGCCGAGAATGGCCTGGCCCGCGGCGAGAACGGTCTGCGCATCATCATGATGTGCGAGCTGCCATCGAACGCGATCCTCGCTGAAGAATTCCTCGAGTTCTTCGACGGCTTCTCCATCGGTTCCAACGACCTGACCCAGCTGACCCTGGGCCTGGACCGTGACTCCGGGATCATCGCGCACCTGTTCGACGAACGTAACCCGGCCGTCAAGAAGCTGCTGGCCAACGCCATTGCCGCGTGCAACAAGGCTGGCAAGTACATCGGCATTTGCGGTCAGGGCCCTTCGGACCACCCGGACCTGGCCAAGTGGCTGATGGAGCAGGGCATCGAAAGCGTTTCGCTGAACCCGGACTCCGTACTGGAAACCTGGTTCTTCCTGGCGGAAGGTCAAGCAGCCGTTTGATTGTGTGAGCGGGCCGCTCCCCTGTAGGAGCGAGCTTGCTCGCGATGGACGTCAACGATAATGCGTTTATCCTGAATAAACGCGGTGTCCTGAGGTTCTTCGCGAGCAAGCTCGCTCCTACAGGGATGGACATACAGTCAAAGGCGGCCGTTTTTTGAGATTCAAGTAGGGCGGGCTCCTCTGGACGCCGCCCTTTTTTGTGCAAGAGCATTATGCAAAGCAGCAGCCACCTATTTCCTGTCGCCCTGATCAGCGCCGAACGTCGCGGTGATCTGAGCGAAGACGTCTACCGTTTGAAACCCGCCAACAGCCCGGACGGCACCGTCGAGCTGGCCGTGACGCGCCTGGGCATGGCCGACGAGCCGTCCCGGCGCGGTGTGCCGGTGATTCTGCTGCATGGCAGCTTCTCCAACCGCCGATTCTGGTTTTCCCCCAAGGGCCTGGGGCTGGGTGCTTATCTGACCCGCCTCGGTTTTGATGTGTGGATCCCGGAAATGCGCGGCCACGGCCTGTCACAGCGCAACCAGGGTTACCGGCAGAACCGCGTCGCCGACTACGCGCGTTACGACCTGCCGGCCATTGGCGCCTTCGTGCACGAGCAAAGTGGCCAGGCTGCGCACTGGATTGGACATTCGCTGGGGGGCATTACCCTGGCGGCGGCGCTGGGCGGCCAGTACATCGACGAGTCGGTGGTGGCGTCTGCCGCCTTCTTCGGTACACAGGTCAGCCGCACCTATTGGCCGCTGAAGATCCCACCGGTGGAGTGGGGCGGTCGCTTCATCCTCAAGCGCTTTGCCCAGCTCTCCGGTTCAAGGCTCAAGCGCGGTCCGGAGGACGAGCCGATCGGCCTGGCCCTGGAAAGCATGCGCTGGTACGGACTGTTCGGGCGTTTTGGCGATGCGGACAAGGATTGGTGGGCCGGGTTGGCGGACGTGCAACTGCCGGTGCTGGCCGTCAGTGCTGCGGGCGATCATCAGGACCCGACCTGGGCCTGTCGCAAGCTGTTCGAACAGATCGGTTCCGAGCACAAGCAATTCGTCAATCTGGGTTGCGACCAGGGCTTTGCCGATAATTTCGGTCACGTCGAGATGCTCGTCAGCAAAGCCGCGCAGGCCGAAGTGTGGCCGCTGGTTGCGCGCTGGCTGGTCGACCAGCGCACGGCGCTGTTGCCTGGCCAGTCGGATTTAGCCGCAGCAGTCTGAGCGCAATGCTCTATCAAGGGCATTTCGCTCGCACCGGGTTGCGGCTAAGATATGACGCATCATGCTTTTCCGGTCACTTTGCGACATCTCGATTGTCTTCCTCTCTACAGGAGTTTCTCGATGAACCATTACATCACCCCTGACCTGTGCGACGCCTATCCGGAGCTGGTCCAGGTGCTGGAACCGATGTTCAGCAATTTCGGTGGCCGGGACTCCTTCGGCGGCGAAATCGTGACCGTCAAGTGCTTCGAGGACAACTCGCGGGTCAAGGAGCAGGTCGAGCTCGAGGGGCATGGCAAAGTGATGGTCGTCGACGGCGGCGGTTCCCTGCGTCACGCGCTGCTGGGTGACATGCTGGCCGAGAAGGCCGCGAAGAACGGCTGGGAGGGCCTGGTGATCTACGGCTGCATACGCGACGTGGATATCATTGCGCAGACCGACCTGGGCGTTCAGGCCCTCGCCAGCCACCCACGCAAGTCCGACCGGCGTGGAGTCGGCGAAATCAACATCCCGGTGACGTTTGCCGGCGTGACCTTTCGCCCGGGCGAATACATCTATGCGGACAACAACGGCGTGATCATCTCGCCCAGCCCGCTGCAGATGCCCGAGTAAGCACGCGCGACCAACTTAGGGGTGAGGATGTTCGAGGAAGACAACGCGCAGTGGGGGCTGGTGCATGCCCTGGTGCTGGATGGTAAAGGCGGTGCGCGTTCGATAGCCCGGACTGAGCTCGATGACTTGCAGTTGCAGGCCCACGAAAGCCTGTGGCTGCACTGGGACCGCAGTCATCCGCAGACCCAGACCTGGCTGCGCAAATACAGCGGCCTGACCGAGTTCAGCTGCGACCTGCTGCTTGAGGAGAACACCCGGCCGCGCCTGTTGCCGCTGCCGGACTCCGAATTTTTACTGTTTCTGCGCGGCATCAACCTCAACCCCGGGGCGGAACCGGAAGATATGGTCTCCGTGCGCATCTTCGGTTCGGCGCAGCGGGTCATTTCCCTGCGCCTGCGCCCGTTGCGGGCCACCGATGAATTGCTGGCGCAGCTCGAAGAAGGCAAAGGCCCGAAAACCGCCTCTGAACTCATCCTTTATATGGCCCAGCTGCTCACCCACAAGGTGCAGGATCTGGTCAGTTGCCTCTCGGAAGTGGTCGATGAGGAAGAAGAAAAACTGGATGCCGACGAACGGTATACGCCCGAGCATGGAGCCATTTTGCAGATCCGTCGCAGGGCGGCTGCGCTGAAGAGATTCCTCGCTCCGCAGCGCGATATTTTCGGCCAGCTGACGCGGATCAAATTGCCCTGGTTCGTCGATGACGATGCCGATTACTGGAACGAATTGAACAACAGCCTGACGCGTTATCTCGAAGAGCTGGAATTGACCCGGGAGCGGGTGGGGTTGGTCCTCGAGGCCGAAGATCGGCGTTTGAGCGTGCGCATGAACCGCACGATGTACCGTTTTGGCATCATCACCGGGATCTTTTTGCCGATGAGTTTCCTGGCCGGTCTGCTGGGTATAAACGTCGGCGGAATTCCGTTGTCCGAGAGCCCCTATGGCTTCCTTGTGGCCTGCCTGATGATGGTCTCGGTGGCGCTCGGGCAGTGGTGGTTATTCCGTCGTTTGCGTTGGGTCTGACGATGCGTCATGTGACCCGGGCAAATTTGATCGCGTCTTTCACAGACATCACGAGAGGTGCGTATGCACGATCCGTTTGAACAGTCTTTGCGCGACATGCTCAAGGCATCACCGTCCACCCGGGACGACGATGCGTGCCTTGGACGTGTACTGAAAACCGCCAACCGCCAGGTCGGCGCCGGTGATCTGTTCAGCTTGCTGGGCCGCTGGTTGCCCGCGCTGATGATCGCCCTGAATAACGGATCGGCCCATGTCTCGCCGGTCTCCCGTCACCGTAAACCTACCGTTCGCACTGCTGATAAGGCTGATTGAATATGGAACTTGATCTCTGGACTCAGAGCCTCGTCACTGCAATGACAGCGTTATGGACCAAGGTTGCAAACTTCATCCCGAACCTCTTTGGCGCACTGGTGGTGCTGCTCCTGGGTTTCGTGGTGGCCAAGCTGCTCGACACGTTGCTGTCCAAATTGCTGGCCAAGCTGGGTCTTGATCGCCTGATGGGCGGCACCGGCCTGACCAAATTGTTGTCCCGCGCCGGCCTGCAGGTGCCGATCTCGACATTGATCGGTAAAATCGTCTATTGGTTCGTCCTGCTGATTTTTTTGGTGTCAGCTGCGGAATCTCTTGGACTTGAGCGAGTCTCAGCTACGCTAGACATGCTCGCGCTGTATTTGCCGAAGGTTTTTGGCGCCGCGCTGGTGTTGCTGGTGGGTGTGCTTCTGGCGCAACTGGCCAATGGGCTGGTGCGCGGAGCCGCCGAAGGGGTAGGGCTGGATTACGCGTCGGGCCTGGGGCGAATCGCCCAGGGCCTGGTGATCATCATCAGTATTTCGGTCGCGATCAGCCAGTTGGAGGTCAAGACTGACCTGCTCAACCATGTGATCGTCATCGTTTTGATTACCGTTGGTCTGGCTGTAGCGCTGGCCATGGGATTGGGAAGCCGGGAAATTGCCGGTCAGATTCTTGCGGGAATCTATGTGCGTGAGTTGTATCAGGTTGGGCAACAAGTGCGTGTTGGCGAGGTCGAAGGCCAGATCGAAGAGATCGGCACGGTTAAAACCACATTGCTGACCGACGAGGGTGAGCTGGTCTCTCTCTCCAATCGGATCCTCCTGGAGCAGCATGTGAGTAGCCGCTAACCCGGCAAACCCTGCTAATGTATGCCGCCGCAAATGGCCCTGGAAAGGGCTGCGGCGGACATTGACCTGACTGTCGGCCCGACTTGTTTTGAATAAAGCTCAATCGCTCTCCACGCGCTACGACCCCCGCGAGCTCTCTGATGAGGAGCTGGTCGCGCGCTCGCATACCGAGCTGTTTCACGTAACGCGCGCCTATGAAGAACTGATGCGGCGTTACCAGAGAACATTATTTAACGTCTGTGCACGATATCTTGGGAACGATCGCGACGCAGACGATGTCTGTCAGGAAGTGATGCTGAAGGTGTTGTATGGCCTGAAGAACTTCGAGGGGAAATCGAAGTTCAAGACCTGGCTCTACAGCATCACGTACAACGAATGCATCACACAGTATCGTAAGGAACGGCGTAAGCGTCGCTTGATGGACGCTTTGAGTCTCGACCCCCTCGAGGAAGCATCTGAAGAAAAGATGCCCAAAGCCGAGGAAAAGGGTGGACTTGATCGCTGGCTGGTGTATGTGAACCCGATTGACCGCGAAATTCTGGTGCTACGATTTGTCGCAGAGCTGGAATTTCAGGAGATCGCAGACATCATGCACATGGGTTTGAGTGCAACAAAAATGCGTTACAAACGTGCTCTAGATAAATTGCGTGAGAAATTTGCAGGCGTAGCTGAAACTTAGTTCGACGCAAATATCTCTTACGTGTAGGCAAGTTCTGATAGACTTGCCGCCGAGTTGTCCCCCGGTTTGCGGGACTGCTTCACAATCACCAGATGGGGATTTAACGGATGAAACTGAAAAACACCTTGGGCTTGGCCATTGGCTCTCTTATTGCCGCCACTTCGTTCGGCGCTCTGGCACAAGGCCAAGGCGCAGTTGAAATCGAAGGCTTCGCTAAGAAAGAACAATTCGACAGCGCTCGTAACTTCAAGAATGACGGCAACCTGTTCGGCGGTTCCGTAGGTTACTTCCTGACTGACGACGTTGAACTGCGTCTGGCCTACGACGAAGTGCACAATGTCCGTTCCGACAGCGGCCAGAACATCAAGGGCGCTAACACCGCTCTGGACGCTCTGTACCACTTCAACAACCCAGGCGACATGGTTCGTCCATACGTTTCGGCCGGTTTCTCCGATCAGAGCATCGATCAGAACGGCTCGAACGGTCGTAACCGTTCCACCTTCGCCAACGTTGGCGGCGGTGCCAAGCTGTACTTCACCGAGAACTTCTACGCCCGTGCTGGCGTTGAAGCTCAATACAACATCGACCAGGGCGACACCGAGTGGGCTCCTAGCGTCGGTATCGGTGTGAACTTCGGTGGCGGCTCCAAGCCTGCTGCTGCTCCAGTTCCAGCACCAGCTGAAGTCTGCTCCGACAGCGACAACGACGGCGTTTGCGACAACGTTGACAAGTGCCCGGACACCCCAGCCAACGTAACTGTTGACGCTGACGGCTGCCCAGCAGTTGCTGAAGTTGTTCGTGTAGAGCTGGACGTTAAGTTCGATTTCGACAAATCTGTTGTTAAAACCAACAGCTACGGCGACATCAAGAACCTGGCTGACTTCATGAAGCAGTACCCATCGACCAGCACCACTGTTGAAGGTCACACTGACTCCGTCGGTCCTGACGCTTACAACCAGAAGCTGTCTGAGCGTCGTGCAAACGCCGTTAAGCAAGTTCTGACCAACCAGTACGGTGTTGAATCGTCCCGCGTTCAGTCTGTTGGCTACGGCGAATCCCGCCCAGTTGCTGACAACGCGACTGAAGCTGGCCGCGCTGTAAACCGTCGCGTAGAAGCGCAGGTTGAAGCTCAAGCTAAGTAATTAGCTCGCAGCTCTGAGGAAAGCCCGGCTTAGGCCGGGCTTTTCTTTGCCTGCGATTTGGGTTTTATCCGGATTTTGCGGTGGCCCCAAAGATCGTCCGCCCACAGCCCCAATCACCAGAATCGCCGGGCTTTTCAGTTCAAACGCACTCGCATCCTATTCCATGGCGCTCAGGTCGCTGCGGCATTCGCGCCGATGCGCCAGGGAGGCGTTCTCGATCATGGCCACCGGCGTATCCAGGACCTGCACCCACCAGCCAGACTTTTGCGCTCATCGTATTTTCCTCATCAGATAACGGCGACTGGCTGAGCCGTGGCGGCCAGCAGTCGCTTGATTTCCGGGACGCATGAACCGCACTGCGTGCCGCAACCCAATTGCTGTTTAAGACCCTGCAAGTCCAGGCCTCGACTGATTCCCGCGCAAACCGCGCTGTGGCTGACATTGCGGCAGTTGCACAGGGTTTTGTTGCCGGTGCCAATGGCGGCGCCGTCGCCGGGTGGTGCACTCAAGGGGGCCAGCATCCAGCGCCGCAGTGGTTCATCGGCGCGCCCTTCGAGCCACAGGTTTTGCAGCCAGTGCTGGGCCAGGGTTTCCCCGGCCAGGCGGATGGCGGTGATCCTGCCGTGTTCGATGCGTACGCGTTTGCCGATCGAGCGGCGCACGTCCTCGTAGGCCAGCACCGGGCCTTCATCCACGCCCAGGCACTGGTCGATGTCGCGCAATAACTGGGCGTCGGGCGCCGAGGCGCTGGCAGCCCGTATAAGCAGCGCCGGGCGCTCACGGCCAGCCAGGCTCAGGCTGGCGTAGGAAAATTCCTCACAGAGGGGTCGCAGGCGCTCCAGTTGCTGTTGAACGTTACCTTCGACCAGGGCGAACAGCCGCCACGGCAGGTTTATCGGCTCCAGTCGCACGCCGCTGTGCTTCAGTTCCGGCTGCTTCGACAGGGGATCAAAGGCCGGTTGGGTCAGCGAATTGACCCCGCCTTTGAGAAACCGGTCGCCCCAGTGCATGGGCAAAAACGCCTGGCCTGGCCGAACGTTCTCGTCACGGGTCACCGGCAGCACCACCGCGCCACGGCGACTGTTCAGGCTGACCAGGTCGCCGGACTGCAAGCGATGGCGGCGTAGCTCATCCGGGTGCAGGCTCAACACCGCTTCACTGACGTGACCGAACAGCTGCGCAGCGGTGCCGGTGCGGCTCATGCCGTGCCATTGATCGCGCAGGCGCCCGGTGATCAGGGTCAGGGGAAACCGCGCATCCCGTTGTTCCTTGGCCGCTTGATACGGGTCGGCAATGAAGTGCGCGCGGCCGTTGGCGGTGGGGAATATTCCGTCACCGTACAGGCGCGCGGTACCTTGGCTGGCGCCGGGCGGGAAGGGCCATTGCTGCGGGCCGATCTGGTCGATCAAGGCATGGCTGAGCCCGGAAAAGTCCAGGTCGCGGCCTTGGGTCAGTTGCTTGTACTCGTCAAAGATCTGCGCCGGCGTGTCGAGGACAAACAGGCTGGCGTGCTCTGGACGCAGATGTCTTTCCAGGCGCTGTGCGAAATCCACCGTGATGGCCCAGTCCGGCCGTGCCTCGCCAGGGGCGATGACAGCCTGGCGCACGTGGGAAATGCGCCGCTCGGAGTTGGTCACAGTGCCCTCTTTTTCACCCCAGCTCGCGGCGGGTAGCAGCAGGTCGGCAAAGGCTGCGGTTTCAGTGGTGCGAAAGGCTTCCTGCAACACCACGAACGGGCATGCCTGCAGGGCCTCACGCACGGCACTCTGGTCGGGCATCGATTGCGCGGGGTTGGTGCAGGCGATCCACAAGGCCTTGATACGGCCGCTGCGCACCTGTTCGAACAACTCGATGGCGCTCAGCCCGGTGGTGTGCGGCAGTTGCTCAACGCCCCAGTAGGCCGCCACTTCCGCACGATGCTCGGCATTGGCGGCGTCGCGATGGCCTGGCAGCAGGTTCGACAGGCTGCCGGTTTCGCGTCCGCCCATGGCATTGGGCTGACCGGTCAGCGAGAAAGGTCCTGCGCCTGGGCGGCCAATTTGCCCGGTGGCCAGGTGCAGATTGATCAGCGCGCTGTTCTTGGCGCTGCCCGCCGTGGACTGGTTGAGCCCCATGCACCACAACGACAGGAAAGTCGGCGAAGTGCCGATCCACTGCGCGCACTGCCGCAGCTGTTCGACACTGATCCCGCACAGTTGCGAGACCCTCTGCGGGCTGTAGTCGCGCACCAGGCTTTTCAGCTCTGGCAGCCCCTGGGTGTGCGCGTCGATAAAGTCATGATCAACCTGGTCCTCCACCAGCAACAGGTGCAGGATCCCGTGGAACAGGGCGACATCGGTGCCCGGCAGTATCGCCAGGTGCAAGTCGGCGAGGTCACAGGTGTCGGTGCGGCGCGGGTCGATAACGATAACTTTCATCTGCGGTCGGCGGGATCTGGCCTCTTCCAGCCGCCGGAAAAGTACCGGGTGGGCGTAGGCCATGTTGCTGCCGACGATCATCACGCAATCGCTCGACTCCAGGTCTTCGTAGCTGCACGGTGGGGCATCCGCGCCGAGGCTGCGCTTGTAGCCGACCACCGCCGAAGACATGCACAGGCGTGAGTTGCTGTCGATGTTGTTGGTGCCCACCAGCGCCCGCGCCAGTTTGTTGAAACTGTAGTAATCCTCGGTCAGCAATTGGCCGGAGATGTAGAACGCCACACTGTCCGGGCCGTGTTCGGCGATGGTGCGGGCGAATACGCTGGCGGCGTGATCCAGGGCGGTGTCCCAGTCCGTACGGGCGCGGGCCAGGGTTTTGCCCAGGCGCAGTTCCGGATAGAGCGCCCGTGCCGCAAGATCGCCCGTCAGGTGCAGGGTCGAACCCTTGCTGCACAACTTGCCGAAGTTGGCGGGGTGGGCCGGATCGCCGCTGACGCCGAGAATGCGCTCGCCGTCATGTTCGATCAGCACGCCGCAGCCGACCCCGCAGTAACAGCAGGTTGAAGCGGTGATCTGCCGGTCCATCAACTTGCTTCCCGCAGGGCCGGCAAGCAGGCGTCGCCGAACATCAGGTGGTCACGGATTGGCTCAATGTCGTGGTTCTCCCGGATCTGGCGGAAATACCAGCCGCCGTCTGCGGTATCGCCGTACAGGCAGGCACCGACGAGGACGTCGTCCTTGATCACCAGTTTTTTGTAGATCCCGCTAATCGGGTCCGAAAGGGTGATGGTCTCGGTACCTTCACCGCCCATGAAGTCGCCAGCGGAGAACAGATCGATGCCGGTGACCTTCAATTTGGTCGAGGTCACCGAGCCCTTATAGGTGGCGAAACCCAGCTGGGCCAGGTGGTTGGCGCAGACCTTGGCCTGTTCGAACAGGGGCGCGACCAGGCCGTAGGCGATGCCGCGGTGGCTGGCACATTCGCCAATCGCGTAGATGCGCGGGTCGTAGGTTTGCAGCGTGTCGTTGACCAGGATCCCGCGGTTGCAGGGAAGGCCGGATTTTTCCGCCAGTTCGGTGCGGGGCCGAATACCGGCCGCCATCACCACCAGGTCGGCCGGGATCACGTCGCCATTGCTGAATTGCACCGAGCCGACCCGGCCATTGCCGGCATCGTGCAGCGCCTGGGTCTGTTCGCGCAGGCGAAAGTGCAGGCCGCGACCTTCCAGGGCGGTCTGCAGCAGCTGGCCGCTGGTCTTGTCCAGCTGTCGATCCAGCAGCCATTCGCCTATGTGCACCACGGTGACGTGCATGCCGCGCAGCATCAGGCCGTTGGCCGCTTCAAGGCCGAGCAGGCCGCCGCCGATGATCACGGCATGGGTGTGGGTCCTGGCGGTGTTGATCATCGCCTGGGTGTCGGCGATGTCGCGGTAGCCGATCACGCCCTGCAGCGTGTTGCCCGGAATGGGCAGGATGAACGGCGTCGAGCCGGTGGCAATCAGCAGGCGGTCGTACTCGGCTTCGGTGCCGTCATCGGCAATCACCCGGCGCCTGATCCGGTCGATCTGCACCACTTTGCGGTTAAGCAGCAGCTTGATGTTGTTGTCGAGGTACCAGTCCAGGTCGTTGAGCACGATCTCTTCGAACGTCTGCTCGCCCGCCAGTACCGGCGACAGCAGGATGCGATTGTAGTTGGTATGGGGTTCGGCGCCGAAGACGGTGATGTCGTACAGGTCGTTGCTCAGCTTGAGCAATTCCTCCAGGGTGCGGACCCCGGCCATGCCGTTGCCGATCATCACCAGTTTCAATTTGTTCATCAGGTTCTCCGGGGAGCTGGGACCCGCCGCATCTGGGCGTTTCAGGTCGTACTTGAACATTTCGCGCAAACAAAAAAAGGCGTCCCGCCAGTTGCCTGGCGGGGACGCCTTTGTCCTTGTCCCGTTCTATCGGGAAGCGCAGCCCTCTTCGTTGAGGGTGAGCTTTATGTCTGTTGGGAGCGTTAATGCAGTGGTTGTGCCAAGTCTGGAAGCCGGCACAATTGATGTTTCACAGGTGGTTTTTGAAGGTTGGCAGTGCCGTTCCTGCACCGAATCGAAGCGTGACGCACTCCGTTGGAGCCTGTTCCTCATAGGCCAGTGGAGATGCCCTGTGGGAGCGAGCCTGCTCGCGATGGGCGCTCCCCGGTACTAACCACGAAAAACCAAAATCAACAGCACCATATTCACCACCAGCGACACCAGCGCCATGGTCCGCCACACCTTCAGCGGTTCGCGTTCCAGCAAAGGTCGTGGCCGCACGCTCAGGCTGTGCCGCTCGCCCTGTTCCAGGAGCAGCAACCATTCTTCCGCCGTTTCAAATCGATTCGCCGGATCAGCCGCAACGGCCCGCGCCAGGCTCTGCGCGATCCACTCCGGCAGGTCCGGGCGGTAGCGACTGGCACTCACCGGCACACCAAAGCGCGGGCGCTGGAAGGCTTCGATTTCGCCGTGGGGGTAGTGCCCGGTCAACAGGAAGTACAGGGTCACGCCGACCGCGTAAAGGTCCTGTTGCAGGGTGGGTGCCGCGCCGCCAAAAGCTTCCGGCGCGATGTAGCTCGGGGTGCCGGGCAGAGCGCACGGCTGGTCTTCGGACAGGCCCGGGCAATAGACCAGGCCAAAATCCAGCAGGCGCAACTCGCCGTCGTCCCCCAGCAGCAGGTTCTCCGGCTTGATGTCGCGATGCAGAATCTGTCGGCGATGCAGCATGCCGACTGCGCGCAACAGGCGTTCGGCCAGGTCCAGCCATTGAGCCAGCGGCAACGGTCCGACGTCGGCATGCAGTGCCGCCAGGGTTGAACCGGAGTATTCACGCATCACGTAGTACAAGTGCTGACGCTGACTGGCGGGATGGACTTCAGGAAAGTGCCGTCCGGCAACGCGCTTGAGAAACCATTCCTCTGCCAGCAATGCCTGCCCGGCCTGGTGATCGTCGTGCAGGCGCCCGGGCAGGGTTTTCAGCAGCCAGGGTTGTTGCTGCCCGTCATGCACCCGGTACAGCAGCGACTGCTGGCTTTGCCCGAGTATCGCGTCGACTTGCCAGCCCTCGAACATCTGCCCCGGCTTCAGCGCTGGCGGCAGCGGCCATTGCTGCAAGTGCACCAGGGCATCGCCGATGCTAGATTCTCCCAGGGCATCCACCCGCACGAGTAGTGCGCTGGCATTGTCCTGGCTGCCCGCCAGGTGCGCGGCACTGACCAGGGTTTGCGCGGCACTGTGCAGATCCGGTTGATCGCGCAGGATTGCCGCGATGGCCGTGTCGCCCAATACCGCCCAGACGCCGTCGCTGAGCAGCACAAAGCTCTCGTCCAGGCGTAACTCGCCATCGAGGAAATCCAGCACCAGATGTTGATCCAGGCCCATCGCACGCTTGAGCACGTGCTGCATGCCGGGCTGATCCCAGACGTGGTCCTCGCTGATACGCTGCAAGTGGCCGGCATGCCAGCGATACACCCGGCAATCACCAACGTGCGCCAGGGTGAAGCGCCGGCCGCGCACGACCAGGGCGCTGACAGTGGTCAGCAGCGGCTGCCCGCCGCCATTGGCCTGCAGCCAGCGGTTCTGCGCCAGCAGCAGGCGATCGAGGGCCTGGGCGACCGCCCAGGTTTCCGGCGTCGCGTAGTAATCCTGTGCCAGCGCCTGCAAGGTCGAGCGGGCTGCGAGCCCGCCGTCCGCGCATTGGCTGACCCCATCGGCAATCGCGAACAGATAGCCTTTGCTCGCGGCCAGCGCCGGAGCGGGCGTGACCAGGCGCAGGGCGTCCTGGTTTTCCTCGCGCGGACCGATGGCGCTGGCTTCAGCGAAACTCAGCTGCAGGCTCATTGCCGGTTCAGACCCGTGCAGCGGTGACGGCAGCAGAGCCCCAGGTGGTTCTCCAGCGACGTTTCACGCCATGCAGGCCGAACCAGGCGAGCACGCCCAGGCTGGCGAACAACCACAACGCCAGCTGGTAGCTGCCGGTGCTTTGCTTGATGGCGCCCATGCCGGCTGCCAGGGCAAAGCCGCCAATGCCGCCCGCCATGCCGATCAACCCGGTCATCACGCCGATTTCCCGGCGAAAACGCTGTGGGACCAGTTGGAACACCGCGCCATTACCTGCCCCCAGACCGAGCATGGTGCACACGAAAAGCGCCAGGGCGGCGTAGGAACTTGGCAGGTTGAAACCGACTGCTGCGATACACACGGCCGCCACGGTATACATCCCCAGCAGCGTGCGAATCCCGCCGAAACGGTCGGCCAGCGCACCACCCAAAGGCCGCATCAGGCTGCCGCCAAACACGCAGGCGGCGGTGTAGTAACCGGCGGTGACCGGGCTCAGTCCGTATTGGTCGTTGAAGTAGCCGGGCAGAGCGCTCGCCAGGCCGATGAAGCCGCCAAACGTTACGCTGTAGAAGAACATGAACCACCAGCTGTCGCGATCGCCCAGGGCCTTGAAGTAGTCGGTGACCGATTTGGCTCTTGGCCGCTCCGGGGCATTTTTGGCCAGCCAGGTGAACACAATGAGCGTCAGGATCAACGGGATCAGGGCGAAGCCGAATACGTTGCTCCAGCCGAATGCCGCCGCCAGGACCGGGGCGATCAATGCGGCCAGCACCGTGCCGGAATTACCTGCCCCCGCAATGCCCATTGCCTTGCCTTGATGTTGCGGCGGATACCACTGCGATGCCAGCGGCAGGGCCACGGCGAACGACGCGCCGGCCATGCCGAGGAACAGCCCCAGCAGCAATGCTTGTTCGTAGCTGTGGATGCCGTGCTTCCAGGCCACGAACAGGGCGCAGATGACAATCACCTGGCCAATGATCCCGGCGGTTTTCGGCGATAGGCGATCGGCCAGCATGCCCATGATGAAGCGCAGTATTGCCCCGGCCAGAATCGGCGTGGCAACCACCAGGCCGCGCTGCTGGGTGGTCAGCTGCAGGTCCGTGGCTATTTGTACGGCCAGTGGGCCGAGCAGGTACCAGACCATGAAACTCAGGTCGAAATAGAGGAACGCCGCGAACAGAGTCGGGGTATGACCGGATTTCCAGAAGCTTGAATTCATCGCGCACCTCAGCTGTGAAGAGTCTCGAGTGGGAACCGTGAGCTAGCAGATGGGGCGCCTTGACGGCCGCACCACCGACCCCGTGCCATGGGGCCAAAACGAAAAAACGCCGCTACCGGATTTGCCAGGGCAAATGGGGTGAGCGACGTCTTTGTCGTAGGTGGGGCAACCGCCGTTGGTTACCTGTGGTGAATTACATTGCCAGATCTGTGCCAACCACTGAAACCGAGGTGCTCCCATCGCGGGCAAGCCCGCTCCCACAGGGTGTTGGTGGTGGACGCAGCATTTGTGTACGGCAGACATCTCTGTGGGAGCCGGGCTTGCCCGCGATGACGTCCGCGGGGCCAGCACAACACCTCAGCCCAGCAACTCACTCATCGCAATAATCTGCTCCGCCACCTGAATCAGCTTCTGCTGCCGGCTCATCGCCTGGCGACGCATCAGGGTGTAAGCCTCTTCCTCGTTGCAGTCTTTCATCTTCATCAACAACCCCTTGGCCAGCTCGATGCGCTTGCGCTCCGCCAGTTGCTGGTCGCGGGCATGCAATTGAGCGCGCAGTGCCTGGTCGCTCTCGAAACGCGCCATGGCCACGTCGAGAATCGGTTGCAGGCGCTGTGCGTGAATGCCTTCGACAATGTAGGCACTCACCCCGGACTTGATCGCCTGGCGCATCACGCCCGGGTCATGCTCGTCGGTGAACATCACGATCGGCCTGGGCTGATCACGGCTCACCAGTACCACTTGCTCCATGACATCGCGGCTGGGTGACTCGGTATCGATCAGGATCACGTCCGGGCGCACCGTTTCGACGCGTGCGGGCAGGTCGATGGTCAGGCCGGACTCGTCGATCACCTCGAAGCCGGCTTCGGTCAAGGCGGCCTTGAGGCGTCCGACTTTCTTCGCCGTGTCGTTGATCAGCAGGATACGCAACATGTTCGCAGTCTCCTGTCAGCGGCTGGCGAGTAGGGCAGAGGAGTCATGCAGGGCATGCAGCTTGAAACTGCGTGCATACCCGGCCGGGTCCGAGCCGTCCCAGATCTTGCCGTCGATCAACTGGCTGCGGCGCATGTCCCCGAGCTGGCTGGCAACTCCCACGGCGCTGGCGGCTTCGCGGTACAGGTCCAGCTGCTGAACCTGTCGGGCGACCGCCAGATAATCCGGATCGTCGCGCAGCAACCCCCAGCGACGAAATTGGGTCATGAACCACAGGCCATCGGACAGATAAGGCAAATTGACCTCGCCATCCCCGTGGAAGCGCAGGGCATGCGGGTCCTGCCAGCGATTGCCGAGCCCGTCAGCGTAGTCGCCCAGCAGCCGCGGTTCGATGCAATCGAGCGGCGCATCGAGATATTGCGCAGCAGTGAGCAGCTGCGCGGTGCTGCGACGGTTCTCGCTACTGGCTTCAATAAAACGACTGGCCTCGAGAATCGCCATGACCAGGGCGCGGGCGGTATTGGGGTACTGCTCGACGAAGGCGCGGGTGCAGCCCAGGACTTTTTCCGGGTGATCGGGCCAGATTGCCTGGGTGGTCGCCAGGGTGAATCCGAGATTCTGTTTCACTGCACTGGCGGACCACGGCTCGCCCACGCAGAAACCGTCGATGCGCCCCGCCTGCAGATGCGCGACCATCTGCGGCGGCGGCACCACCACGCTGTCGACATCCTGCAGCGGATGGATACCCTGGCTCGCCAGCCAGTAGTACAACCACATGGCGTGGGTGCCGGTGGGGAATGTCTGGGCAAACGTCAGCCGTGGGCGACTTTGGTGCACGTGGCGATCCAGTGCCTCAGGACTGGTCACGCCAAGTGCCTGCAAGCCCGGGGAGAGGTTGATGCTCTGGCCATTCTGGTTCAGGCCCATCAGCACCGCCATGTCGGTGGCCGCGACGCCGCCTATGCCAAGGTGCACCGCATACACCAGGCCATACAGGCTGTGGGCGGCATCCAGTTCGCCGCTGACCAGTTTGTCCCGCAGGCTGGCCCAGGACGACTGGCGCTTGAGGTTCAGGGTCAGGCCGTAAGGCTGGGCAAAGCCCTGGGTGGCGGCGACGACCACGGAGGCGCAGTCGCTCAGGGCCATGAAGCCGAGATTGATTTCGGTTTTTTCCGGGGCATCGCTGCCATTGACCCATGCCAACGGGCCGGCGGAGGGTTCGTTCATCGATTGTGCACCTTAAAAAAAAAGACGTCGCCACCGGTCCATGCGCGAGCAGAGCCAGGTGGCGACGCCATTGTCCTTGCGCTCATGTCCGACGTTGGTCCGAGCACTGATGGGAGTAGGGCTGCAAGGCATATGCCAGCGGCCATCAGCTTTTCATCAGGATTCAACGCGCCACCTCATCCATCCTCCCGCGATCATCCAATCCACCCTTCGTCCGTGAGGGTTATCGGTGGTTAAAAATCCTACAAGCTGGATCGACATTTCCCCAGGTTGGTAAGCCTGGAGTCCTATGGAAGGCGCCTGCCCGATTCTCTATTGTCGCGCCATTCATCGTTGAGCCTGGCAGCGCACAGGCATAGGGAGTTGCGAACATGAACAGCGCCATTGATCATTCCCCGTCCGAGTCATTCCTGTTTGACCGGTGGCGGCTGCAAAGTGACGGCACCCTGATGCACGCGGGCAGGGTCGTACACGTGCCGCCAAAAGAATTATGCGTGCTTCGCTTGTTGCTCGGCTCGGCCGGTTTGGTGGTCAGCAAGGATCAACTTCTGAGCGCGGCCTGGCCCGGGACCGTTGCAGCCGAGGAGTCCTTGACCCGCTGCATCTACGTGTTGCGCAAGCTGTTGAAGGAGGACCGGGACTTCATCACCACCGTTTATGGCCAGGGGTATCGATTCGACTGCGCCGTGGTCGGGCCCGCTGTGCGAACCGAGCTGTCGAACTCGATTTAACCGGTCCCTCGCACGCCAGCCCCCACCCCGGCTATAATCGGCGCCACTTTTCGCCGCCCAGAGTCAAAGCCGCCCATGTACACCCTGGCCCGTCAGCTGTTGTTCAAACTTTCCCCGGAAACCTCCCACGATCTGTCCCTGGACCTGATCGGCGCGGGCGGACGCCTGGGGCTCAACGGCATGTTGTGCAAGGCGCCGGCGAAAAAGCCGGTGACCGTCATGGGCCTGGATTTTCCCAATCCCGTAGGCCTGGCAGCGGGCCTGGACAAGAATGGCGCGGCCATCGACGGTTTTGCCCAACTGGGTTTCGGTTTCGTCGAAATCGGCACCGTGACCCCGCGTCCGCAACCGGGCAATCCGAAACCACGGATTTTCCGTCTGCCGGAAGCCGAGGCCATCATCAATCGCATGGGCTTCAACAACCTTGGCGTCGATCACCTGCTGGCCCGGGTGGCTGCGGCGAAGTACAAGGGCGTGCTGGGCATCAATATCGGCAAGAACTTCGATACCCCAGTCGAGCGCGCCGTGGACGATTACCTGATCTGCCTGGACAAGGTGTATGCCCACGCCAGCTATGTCACGGTTAACGTCAGTTCGCCGAATACGCCAGGGCTGCGCAGCCTGCAATTTGGTGATTCGCTCAAGCAATTGCTCGCCGACCTGGCCACCCGCCGTGCGGAACTGGCCTTGCGTCACGGCAGACATGTGCCGCTGGCGATCAAGATTGCCCCGGACATGACCGACGAAGAAACCGCCCAGGTTGCACAGGCCCTGAGTGAGACCGGCATGGACGCCGTCATCGCCACCAACACCACCCTGAGTCGCGTTGGCGTCGAAGGCATGGAGCATGGGGACGAGGCAGGCGGCTTGTCGGGTGCCCCAGTGCGGGAGAAGAGCACCCATACGGTCAAGGTGCTGGCAGCAGAGCTGGCAGGGCGTCTGCCGATCATCGCCGCGGGCGGGATCACCGAAGGCAAGCACGCCGCCGAGAAAATCACTGCAGGGGCGAGCCTGGTGCAGATCTATTCCGGTTTCATCTACAAGGGCCCGGCGTTGATTCGCGAGTGCGTGGACGCCATCGCCGCCCTGAGATAACCCCCATGGCCCGGTGATTCCAGCCAATGCCGGCTGCGCTTTGGCGGGAAAGCAGCCATAAAAAAGGGCTCCTCGAAGGAGCCCCTGGGCCGAAGCCCGCCGCCCGGATGGGGCGTGCGTGGTTAATTGATGCAGTGTTCAGATTGTCGTGTCGGAGTGTTTAGCCCTGTAAAATTAGCCGACGGCGTGAAGTTCGTTGAGTCTGTGGATTCCCGCAGTGCCGGTCATACCGTCCCAGTTGTCGCCGCGTCCTTCTCGCCAGCCGTTAATCCAGGCTTGACGTACCGACGGTAGAGTAAATGGGCAAAGCTCACGGGATTTACCACCAACGCCATATTGATATCCGCGCAAAAATGCTCTTTCCAACGGATCACGCTTAAGTCTTCTCATAGGGTGTTGCCCTCACTTGTTGACTGTATTTATCGCGTTGACCTCAATCGAGGTCTGGCAGAAATGTCTGCCGTTGGGAGGCTCGCTGCCGGCGTGGCGAGCCAAGGTGTTGACGTCCGTTGTGGCGCCAACCTGTGTTGAGTTCTAACCAATGCGTCACATCGAGGGAATGATCGTTTTGTCATAAGGACGTGACCGTTAAGGTGGTATGGCCATAAGTAACACGATATTTGCCAGCGTTTGTTGGTCAAACCCCGGTATGATCGGCACCCCGCAGGATGATGACGTTAATCCCTTGCTGAGAATGCCTCGCGTTGAGTGAGCGCATTATTCGACGAAGGGTCGAGTTATGACATTTTGTTGCACCAACTTTTTTACCTGTCTTTGCATCTAAGCTCCTTTACACCGAGCAGCAAGGGTGGGTCGGCACACCTTCGTGCCACGCGGGCGTTCTTTTAGAAAAGCGCCTGATTGAAAACCGGACCGGCAATGCGTTGCCCGTTCACTCAGCTAAAGGTTCTGGAATTCCCATGTCCGATCGTTTCGAACTCTTCCTCACTTGCCCAAAAGGCCTTGAAGGCCTGCTCATCGAGGAAGCCGTCGGGCTTGGCCTTGAGGAAGCGCGTGAGCACACCTCTGCCGTGCGCGGCATGGCAACCATGGAAACCGCCTACCGCCTGTGCCTGTGGTCGCGCCTCGCGAACCGGGTGCTGCTGGTGCTCAAGCGTTTCCCGATGAAGGACGCCGAAGATCTCTACCACGGTGTGCTCGACATCGAATGGCAGGACCACATGCTCAGCGACGGCACCCTGGCCGTCGAGTTCAGTGGCCATGGCTCGGGCATCGATAACACCCATTTCGGCGCTTTGAAGGTCAAGGACGCCATCGTCGACAAGTTGCGCACCCCGCAAGGCGACCGTCCGTCGATTGATAAACTCAACCCCGACCTGCGCATTCACCTGCGCCTGGACCGCGGCGAAGCGATTCTGTCGCTCGACCTGTCCGGCCACAGCCTGCACCAGCGCGGTTACCGCCTGCAGCAGGGTGCGGCACCGCTGAAGGAAAACCTCGCGGCGGCGATCCTGATCCGTTCCGGCTGGCCACGTATTGCTGCCGACGGCGGCGCCCTGGCTGACCCGATGTGTGGCGTGGGCACCTTCCTGGTCGAAGCGGCGATGATCGCCGCCGACATGGCCCCCAACCTGCGTCGCGAGCAGTGGGGCTTCACCGCCTGGCTCGGCCACGTTCCGGCGCTGTGGAAAAAGCTTCATGAAGAAGCCACCGAGCGTTGCGCCGCCGGCCTGGCCAAGCCGCCGCTGTGGATTCGCGGTTACGAAGCGGACCCGCGCCTTATTCAGCCTGGTCGCAATAACGTTGAACGGGCTGGCCTGAGCGAGTGGATCAAGATCTACCAGGGCGAAGTCGGCACCTTTGAACCGCGTCCGGACCAGAACCAGAAAGGTCTGGTCATCTGCAACCCGCCGTACGGCGAGCGTCTGGGCGATGAGGCGAGCCTGCTCTATCTCTACCAGAACCTTGGCGAGCGCCTGCGTCAGGCCTGCCTGAACTGGGAAGCGGCCGTGTTCACCGGCGCGCCGGACCTGGGCAAGCGCATGGGTATCCGCAGCCACAAGCAGTATTCGTTCTGGAACGGCGCCTTGCCGTGCAAGCTGCTGCTGATCAAGGTCACCCCGGATCAGTTCGTGACTGGCGAGCGTCGCACCCCGGAACAACGCCAGGTCGAGCGCGAGCAGGCTGAAGTCCAGGTCGAAGGCAACGACGTCGCGCCAGGCAAGTACGAGAAGTACAACAAGAACGGCAACCCGATCAAACCGGCGCCGGTGGTGATCGAGCAGCCGCGCTTGAGCGAGGGTGGGCAGATGTTCGCCAACCGCCTGCAGAAGAACCTCAAGGCCCTGAGCAAGTGGGTCAAGCGTGAAGGCATCGACTGCTACCGCGTCTACGATGCCGACATGCCGGAATACTCCATGGCCATCGACCTGTACCAGGATTGGGTCCACGTCCAGGAATACGCCGCGCCAAAATCCATCGACCCGGAAAAAGCTTCGGCGCGCATGTTCGATGCCCTGGCGGCGATTCCCCAGGCGTTGAACGTCGACAAGAGCCGCGTCGTGGTCAAGCGTCGCGAGCGGCAGAGCGGCACCAAGCAATACGAGCGCCAGGCCGCGCAGGGCAAGTTCGTCGAGGTCAACGAAGGTGGCGTCAAGCTGCTGGTGAACCTCACCGACTACCTCGACACCGGTCTGTTCCTCGACCACCGGCCGATGCGTATGCGCATTCAGCAGGAGGCGGCAGGCAAGCGCTTCCTCAACCTGTACTGCTACACCGCGACGGCGAGTGTGCACGCAGCCAAGGGTGGCGCACGCAGCACCACCAGCGTCGACCTGTCGAAAACCTACCTGGACTGGGCGCGGCGCAACCTTTCGCTGAACGGCTTCTCCGACAAGAACCGCCTGGAGCAGGGCGATGTGATGGTCTGGCTGGACGCCTGCCGTGACGAGTACGACCTGATCTTCATCGACCCGCCGACGTTCTCCAACTCCAAGCGCATGGAAGGGATCTTCGACGTGCAACGTGACCAGGTGCAACTGATCGACCTGGCCATGGCGCGCCTGGCACCGGGTGGTGTGCTGTACTTCTCCAACAACTTCCGCAAGTTCGAGCTCGAGCCCAACCTGAGCGAGCGCTACGCAGTCGAGGAGATCACCGCCAAGACCATCGACCCGGACTTCGCCCGTAACGGCAAAATCCACCGCGCCTGGAAAATCATGGCGCGTTGACACCTGGATCCACTGTAGGAGCGGCCGCAGGCTGCGATCTTTTGATCTTGTTTTAAAGAAAAGATCCAAAGATCGCAGCCTCGTTTCACTCGACAGCTCCTACAGGAGCATCAGCAGCAAAGGGTGCAGTTGCAAGTACAGTGCTGGTCAAATTAGTGGCTAATAGCTATAACTCAACCCAGGGCCAGTGGGTTTTCCCGGCACTTGGCGTTTTGAGTCTGCCTATATGTCGCTGCACGTCATGCGCCCAAAGATCCTGGGGTTTATCAGTGAACACGTTTCGGCCTGGCTGGTCGCGCTGCTGGTATTGCTCGTGGGCGGGATTTTTACCGGATTGCTCGCCTGGTCGACACAAAACCAGTTCCACCATCAATTACGGCAACGTTTCCAACTGCTGGCCAGTGAACGCTACAGCCGTATCGAAGAACGTTTCGAAGACCAGGAGCAGCGCCTCGACGGGCTGCGCCGGTTCTTTGCCAATTCCGGTTCGGTGTCCCGCGAGGAATTCGACGGGTATGCCAAACCACTTTTGCATCGCACCCAGGCTTACTCCTGGGCCCCACGCATATCCCGGTCTGAACGGGCGGCGCTTGAGCAGACCGCGCATCAGCAGGGCCTGAGCGAATTCAGCGTGCGCGACATGGATGCCGCAGGCAACCTGCAGATTGCCCCTGAACGCGACGAGTACGCCCCGGTGCTGTACACACAGAGCCAAAGTCGTCTCCCCACGCCGCTGGGTTTCGACTTGCTCGCCCAGCCTCAGCGCCGTGCGACGCTGGAGCGGGCCGATGCCCTTGGCGGCCTGGCGGTGTCGCAACCCCTTTATCTGGTGGGCATCGAACCCACTTATGCCCGTGGAATCCTGCTGGTCGCCCCCGTCAGTCACCAGCCACAACCGGGGGCAGTGCCCGACGGCTACGTCATGGCCGTGATCAGCATGCGTCAGCTGTTGGCGGATGGATTACCCGAGGAGACCCATGATTTTCTCTCGGTACGCATTCTGGACCTGTCCACCGCTGACCAGCATGAAGTGCTCTACGAATCGAGCAATACACCCGCCGCCAGCGAGCTGTCCTCGACCCAACTGATTCGCCTGGCCGACCACGAGTATCAGGTCGAAATGCGACCCAGCGTCGCGTTCACCCAGGCCAACCATTCCTCCCTCAGCAGCCTGGCAGTGCTGGGCGGCATGCTCAGCCTGCTGCTCAGCGCCTTGCTGTACGTGCTGGTGAGCCAGCGCCAACGGGCGCTGAAAATGGTCGAGCAGCGGACCCAGGAGCTGCGCGCCAGCGAGCAGGAATTGCGCGGCACCCATGGCCAGTTGCGCGGCGTGCTGAACGCCGCGACGCAGGTGGCAATTATTGCCACGGACCTGCGCGGGGTCATCACCACCTTTAATGCCGGCGCCGAGCAGATGCTTGGCTACACCAACGCCGAGGTGGTGGGCTGCATGACCCTGGAGAACCTGCACCTGCCCCGGGAGCTCCAGGCTCGCTCGGCGGAACTCAGTGCGCGCTATGGCAAGCCGATTCCAACCTGCCAGGCGATGCTGGTCGAGGGCGGCGAGGAGGGCGGCCACGAAGCGCGGGAATGGACGCTGGTGCGCAGCGACGGCAGTCACCTGGCAGTGAACATGCTGGCCACGCCAGTGCTCGACGAGCAGGGGCTGTGGGTTGGGCACCTGGCGATCTGCATCGACATCACCGAGCGCAAGCGGGTCCACGAGGCCCTGGCGGCGCGGGATTTGTTGCTGAAGAAGCTCAGCGCCCATGTCCCGGGCGGCATTTATCAATTCAAGATGGAGTTCGACGGGCGTTTCAGCGTGATCTACGCCAGTGACGGGATCCGCGAGATCTACGAACTCGAGCCCGACGTGCTGTTGCTTAACGCCGAGGCGATCTTCACGCGCATTCATCCACAGGACACCACCCGGGTGCGCGCCTCGATCCGGGCGTCAGCGGACACCCTCAGCCCGTGGCGCGAGGAATATCGCGTGCAGCTGCCCATCCGCGGGTTGCGCTGGGTGCGTGGCGAGGCTACCCCTGAGGAACTACCGGGTGGCGGGGTGCTGTGGCACGGCTACATCTCCGACATTTCCGACCTCAAGCGCGTGGAAGAGGAGTTGCGGGCGCTGTCGGTGACGGACTCGCTGACCGGGATTCACAACCGCCGCTACTTCCAGGAACGCCTGACCACTGAAATGGACCGGGTCGAGCGCGGTGGCGGTGAATTGTCGGTCATCATGCTCGATATCGACCACTTCAAGCGCATCAATGACCAGCATGGTCACGCGGTGGGCGACCGGGTGCTGCAGGCGGTGTGCGAGCGCATCGGTGATCGGCTGCGGCGCACTGATGTGTTCTGCCGTCTGGGTGGCGAAGAGTTCATGGTGCTGTGCCCGGACATCAGCGGCGAACACGCACACGTGCTGGCGCTGCAACTGTGGCAGGCGTTGCGCATGTCGCCGATCGATGGCGTAGGGGCAGTGACCGCAAGCTTCGGGATTGCCAGCTGGCGAGCCGGTGAGGGCGCGGATGCGCTGTTATTGCGGGCGGATTCGGGGGTGTATGCGGCGAAGCAGGGGGGGCGGGATCGGGTCGAGGCGGAGATGAGTTAGGGTGGTTTTGGAAAGATCGCAGCCTCGTTTCCCTCGACAGCTCCTACAGGTTGGTATGCACATAACCTGTGCACATAACCCTGTAGGAGCTGTCGAGTGAAACGAGGCTGCGATCTCTTGATCTTAATTTTGATCGATTACAAAACCGAAGCAGTCTGAGGCAGTTTCGGCTGGCGATACAGGTCCAGCAGCACCTGGTCCAGCACCGACGACGCACCAAACGGCGCTTTATCGTTGAGGATCGCCACCACCGCCCAGGTATTGCCGTTGACGTCGCGGCTGAAGCCGGAAATCGCCCGCACGGTGTTCAGGGTGCCGGTCTTGACGTGGGCTTCGCCGCGCATCGCCGTGGTCTTCAGGCGTTTGCGCATGGTGCCATCGGTACCGGCAATCGGCATCGAACTGATGAACTCGGCGGCATACGGGCTACGCCATGCGGCCTGCAGCATCGCGGCCATTTCACGGGCACTCACGCGCTCGGCGCGAGACAGGCCGGAGCCGTTCTCCATGACCAGGTGCGGCGCGGTAATGCCTTTTTTCGCCAGCCATTGACGCACCACGCGCTGGGCCGCCTTGGCGTCATCGCCGTCGGCGTCGGTGCGATAGCGTTGACCGAGGCTCAGGAACAGCTGCTGGGCCATGGTGTTGTTACTGTACTTGTTGATGTCGCGGATGATTTCCGCCAGGTCCGGCGAGTAGGCCCGGGCCAGCAACTTGGCGCCGCTTGGCGTTGGGGCCAGCACGTCCTTGCCCTGGATGCTGCCGCCCAGTTCCTTCCAGATCGCCCGCACGGCGCCAGCGGTGTAGGTCGCGTGGTCAAGCAGCGACAGGTAGGTCTGCGAGCTGCAGCCTTCACCCAGCTGGCCGCCAACCGTCACGGTCACGCTGCCATCGGGCTGGGTTACCGGGTTGTAACGCACGCCACCGGTGCATTGTTTGGAATTGATGGCCTTGACCTGGTTTTCGATGCGAATCGACGCAATGGGCGGCTCGACCGACACCAGCACCCGGCCATTATCGTTGCGCGCGACAAAGCGCAGCGCCTTGAGGTTGACCAGCAGCGAATCCGGTTTGACCAGGAACGGCTTGTTGTTGTCATTGCCGTCGTCGTTGAACTCGGGCAACTGCGGCTGGGTGAAGAAGTTGCGGTCCAGCACCAGGTCGCCGGTGATCTGGGTCACGCCATTGGCGCGCAGGTCACGCATCAGCAGCCAGAGTTTTTCCATGTTCAGCTTCGGGTCGCCGCCACCCTTGAGGTAGAGGTTGCCGTTGAGGATGCCGCCGCTGAGGGTGCCATCGGTGTAGAACTCGGTTTTCCACTGGTGATTCGGGCCGAGCATTTCCAGGGCCGCGTAGGTGGTGACCAGTTTCATGGTCGAGGCCGGGTTGACCGAGACGTCGGCGTTGAAGATGGTCGGCGTGCCCGGGCCATTGAGCGGGATCAGCACCAGGGACAGGGCGTTGTCCTGCAGCTTGCTGGCCTTGAGGGCTTTTTCGACGTTGGGGGTCAGGGCGGTGTTGATGGGGGCTGCGTTGACGGGAAAGGCCAATGGAAGAAGCAAGCCGGCCAGCAACAATGGACGCAAAGATTTGATCATGTGAAATAGAACCCTGCGGTCGAGGGGGAAAAAAGACGAGGGCATGAAGATAAATTCCCTCAGTGGTCATGAAAGTGTCGGCATTATGCCCCAAGGTTTATCCGCTTGTGCCGTGAGCGGGGCACCTAATCCGCTATTTTTTTACCAGCGGTAGGCCGCGCTTCCCATAGAGACGGGCAATTGGCGGCTTAAACTGCTAAAGTGCCGCCCGTTATTACTTATGAGGATTGTTCCAATGGCGACTAACCGTTCCCAGCGTCTGCGCAAAAAATTGTGCGTCGATGAATTTCAAGAGCTGGGTTTCGAGCTGAACCTGGATTTCAAAGAAGATTTGGCTGATGAAGCCATTGATGCTTTCCTCGACGCGTTCCTGAAAGAAGCCATGGAAGCCAACGGCCTGGGCTATGTTGGCGGCGACGACTTCGGTCTGGTATGCCTGCAGAAACGTGGCTCGGTGTCTGAAGAGCAACGTGCAGCCGTTGAAGCCTGGCTCAAGGGCCGCAGCGAACTGACCGAAGCGACTGTCAGCCCGCTGATCGACGTCTGGTACCCGGAAAAGCCGATCAATCCGGTAGCTTGATGTCATGAAAAACGGCGACCCAAGGGTCGCCGTTTTTTTTTGCCGGAAATCCGCCCTCGGCTCCCTGTAGGAGCGAGCTTGCTCGCGATGGACCTGAGGACGCCAAGGGGTGTCAGGTTTCCCGCTTAATCGTTAACGTCCATCGCGAGCGAGCTCGCTCCTACAGGGCTTTACGCCAGTTCAGGATCACCAGCGTCAACACCCCCGCCACAATCCCCCAAAACGCCGAGCCAATGGAAAACAGTGTCAGCCCCGACGCCGTGACCATGAAGGTGATCAGCGCCGCTTCGCGCTCCTTGACCTCGGTCATGGCAATGCTCAAGCCATTGATGATCGACCCGAACAACGCCAGCGCAGCAATCGACAGCACCAGCTCCTTGGGCAATGCTGCAAACAGTGCCGCCAGCGTGGCGCCGAATACCCCGGCAATGCCGTAGAAAATCCCGCACCACACCGCCGCCGTGTAACGCTTGTTGCGATCTTCATGGGCATGTGGCCCGGTGCAGATGGCCGCGCTGATGGCCGCCAGGTTGATGCCGTGGGAGCCGAAGGGCGCCAGCAGCAACGAGGCGATGCCGGTGGTGGTGATCAGCGGCGAAGCCGGCACGTTGTAGCCGTCGGCGCGCAACACGGCGATACCTGGCATGTTCTGCGAGGTCATCGCCACCACGAACAGCGGGATGCCGATGCTGATGGTGGCGGCCAGGGAAAAGTGCGGGGTGGTCCAGACCGGCGTGGCAATTTCCAGGTGAAAGGCGCTGAAATCCAGCAGCCCCATGAATCCCGAGAGTGCGGTGCCGATCAGCAGAGCGGCCAACACCGCGTAGCGGGGGGACAGGCGCTTGATCACCAGGTAGGTAAAGAACATCCCCAACACCAGCGCGGTGCGATGCTGCGCGGCGACGAAGATCTCACTGCCGATTTTGAACAGAATGCCCGCCAGCAGTGCGGCGGCCAGGGAGGCCGGGATCTTTTTCACCAGGCGTTCGAAGCTGCCGGTCAGGCCGCAGATGATCACCAGGAGCGCGCAGGTGATGTAGGCGCCAATGGCTTCGCCGTAGCTGACACCGCCCAGGCTGGTGATCAGCAAGGCCGCGCCGGGGGTGGACCAGGCGATGGTGATCGGCGTGCGATAGCGCAGGGACAAGCCGATGGAGCACACCGCCATGCCGATCGAGATCGCCCAGATCCACGACGAAATCTGCCCGCTGCTCAGGCCCGCTGCCTGGCCAGCCTGGAACATCAGCACCAGGGAGCTGGTGTAGCCGGTCATCATGGCGATAAAGCCGGCGACGATGGCCGATGGCGAGGTATCGGCCAGTGGGCGAAGCTGCGTGTGCGTGGCGTCGTTCATGACGGGGTGTTCCTTATTGCGTACGAAATTATCCAAAGCCAAGCGACCCCCCGTACGGGTATCGCATTCCGGCTGCGGATTCTGCGATCAAGCCTAAACTCAAAAGTAACCAATCGTTGCGGTACAGCGGCGCCAACAAACAGCCATACAGTCGTGTTGCCACCATCCATTGTGTACAATTGCGGTGTTTTTTACGCGATACTTGCCAGCGACCCACTGTGCCGTATTACAGTCACGGTCTATTCGCCGCAGTTCTCCCGACTCGAGTGCCCATGAACGAACAGTTGCAGCCCCTCAAGAAACAACCGCGAGCAGGCAAAGCCGGTCGCAGCGGAACCCAGGACGATATTGTCTACGCGCATATCTTCGAGGCCATCCTCGAGCAGCGCCTGGCGCCCGGCACCAAGTTGAGCGAAGAAGCGCTGGGGGAAATTTTCGGGGTCAGTCGTACCATCATCCGTCGCGCGTTGTCGCGCCTGGCCCATGAAGGCGTGGTGCTGCTGCGCCCGAACCGCGGTGCCGTCGTCGCCAGCCCAAGTGTCGAGGAAGCTCGCCAGGTGTTCCTGGCGCGCCGTCTGGTCGAGCGCGCGATCACCGAACTGGCGGTACAGCACGCCACGGCCGAGCAAATCGCCGAGTTGCGCCAGATGGTCAACGATGAGCGTGACAGTTTCTCCCGCGGTGATCGCGGTGCCGGTATTCGTCTGTCGGGCGAGTTCCACCTGAAGCTGGCCGAAGCGGCGAAGAATGCCCCGCTGATCAGCTTCCAGCGCAGCCTGGTGTCGCAGACCTCGCTGATCATTGCCCAGTACGAAAGCGGCAACCGCTCCCACTGTTCCTATGACGAACACACCCAACTGATCGACGCCATCGAGGCGCGCAATGGCGAGCTGGCAGTGGATTTGATGATGCATCACATGGATCACATCGACAGCAAGCTCAATCTCGACGAGGAAAGTGCGTCGGATGACCTGCATGCGGTGTTCTCGCATTTGTTGCAGACCAAAAAGCCAGGGCGGCCTGCGGCGAAAATCTGATGTTTCGTGGTGCGCCTATCGCCAGCAGGCTGGCTCCCACAGGGTTTGAGGTCGCACGCAAATTTTGTGAACCCCACAAACACCTGTGGGAGCCAGGCTCTCACAGGGTTTAAGGTCGCACGCAA